>NZ_JARVST010000047.1:0-11704 GCF_030209055.1 Pseudomonas sp. lyk4-TYG-107 | reverse complement strand
CTTCGCGAGCAAGCTCGCTCCCACAGTGGATCTTCAGTGAACACAGCATTGGTGTTCGGCACAGATCCATTGTGGGAGCGGGCTTGCTCGCGAAGGCGTCAGTTGCAGCACCGCCAATCCGAGGAAGTCAGCGCTTGGCCAGTTCCATGATCATCCGCGACAACAGATAGATCCGCGGCGCCACGCTCGCCACTTCGGCGTACTCCTCCGGCGTGTGGATATTGCCGCCGACAATCCCGAAACCGTCCAGCGTCGGCGTACCCACCCCGGCGGACAGGCTGGCATCCGCCGCGCCACCACTGCCCTCTTCGGTCAGCTTGCGGCCGATCTCGCCGTAAATCCCTTGCGCCATGGCCATCAAGCGATCCGACTCCGCCGTTTGCGGCATCGGTGGCAGTCCGCGTTTGAGGCTGGTGGTGACTTCGGTTTCAGCGATCAGCTTGTCCTGCGACACTCGCGCCAGGTCTTTCTCGATCCGGTCGAACTCTTCCGGCACCGCCGCACGCACGTCAGCCTTGGCGGTGGCGTGATCCGGGATCACGTTGGTGCGATCACCGGCCTGGAGCACGGTGAAGTTGATGGTGGTTTTCTTCGCTTCGTCGCCGAGTTTGCCCAGTTGCAGAATCTGGTGCGCCGCTTCCATCGCCGCGTTCCGCCCCAGTTCCGGCGCGACTCCGGCGTGCGCCGCCTTGCCTTTGACCTCGACCAGCGCCGTCGCGCTGCCTTTGCGCCACACCACTAGACCATCGGCCGGACGCCCCGGTTCGAGGTTGAGGGTCACGTCATGAGCCTTGGCGGTTTTCTTGATCAGGTCGGTGGCGACGTCGGAGCCGGTTTCCTCGCTGGCGTCGAGCAGGAAGGTGATTTGCGCATAGTCCTTGAAGTCGAGGTTCTTCAGAATTTTCAGCGCGTAGATCCCGGCGACGATGCCGCCCTTGTCGTCCATCACCCCGGGCCCGTAGGCGCGGCCGTCCTTGATGTGGAACGGGCGCTCGGCCGCGGAGCCTTCCTTGAACACCGTGTCCATGTGCGCCATCAAAAGGATTTTTGCCTTGCCGGTGCCTTTGAAGGTGGCCAGCACATGATTGGATTTTTCCGGGGTATTGGGCACCAGTTCGATGGTGGCGCCGAGCTTCTTCAGCTCATCGATGGCGATCTCGCTGACTTGTTTCAGGCCCGGTTCATAACCGGAACCGGAGTCGATGTTGACCAGCCGTTCCAGCAGTTTCAGGGCTTCGGGCTGATACTGCTCGGCATCCGCCAGCACTTGCTTGTGCGGTTCGGCGAAGGCGCTGGCGGAGCTGAGGACGAGGGACAGGCCGAGGCTGGCGGCCAGCAGCGAGCGGGAAAATGAGAACGTCATGAATCGATCCTTGTTTCGCGTCGGGGGGAATTGAACCGTACCTGACATCGACGCAAGGCTCTATACCGGATGCGACATCTCTGCGGCCGACACCGAACACCTGTAGGAGGAAATTGTGCCGGGCAGTCAGACCGAATCGAGCAGTTCCTGCTTCGGCAGATCATCACTGTTGCAGATCACCCGATTGCGCCCGCTCGCCTTGGCCTCGTACAGCGCCTGATCCGCATCATTGAGCCAACGGGTCGCGTCGCCGTGTGCCGGTTCGTAAGCCGCCAGACCAATGCTCAGACTGACCTTGAGCGCCGGGTTCTGCTCGTAACCCAAGGTGGCGAAACGCTCGCGCAAGGCTTCCATGGCCTGCGCGGCATTGAACAGCGGCAGGTCAGGCAGGATCACGCAAAACTCGTCGCCGCCATAGCGCCCGGCGACGTCCGCAGCGCGCAGGTTCTGCTTGAGCATTTTGCTCAACTGGCGCAGCACAATGTCACCCGCCACATGCCCGTAGGTGTCGTTGATCGCCTTGAAGTGATCAATGTCGATCAACGCGATCGCTGCGCCCTGCTGCTGCCGGCGGCAACGTTGAAAGGCGATTTCCAGTTGATCCTTCCACGCGCCGTGATTGAGCAGTCCGGTGAGGCTGTCGGTGCGACTCAGGGCCAGTAGCTCACGCTTGTGCAGGCCCAGCGTGTAGGCTTGGCGAAAGCAGATCCAGCCCAGCGCCAGCGGGTACAGCATCAGCAACGGCAGGCAGGCATAAAGCTGCAGAGGCGAAGTTTGCGGGATGAACGCCGGGGCGAAAACCACCAGGCCGACGCCGATACCGAGGATCTGCGCCGCCAGGCCTGCGGCGAGAAAACGTAATCCGCCGATGGCGACGTTATTCATCGCCATCATCGAAATGGTGGTGGCACTGGGCAGCGGATTGAACTGCATGGCGGCGACCCAGAAGCCGCCCATAAAGGCATCAACCAACAGATTGCGGTGTTCCGCATGGTAAGGAACGCTGGCACGACGGGCCCATTGAAACGCCAGGTGCGGCCAGAGCAGGCCATTGAACAGCATCAACGCCCAGACCCACAGCGGCGGGTCTAGCGGGTACATCGCCGCGCTCACGCACAACAGCCCCAGCACCAGCCCGAGGGTTCGCGATGTATAAAGCCTCCTGGCCAATGAAAGTCCCTTTCCCCCCTTGTTTCGCATAAGGGCCTCGACCACTCAACGGAACCTGCGCACACCGTCAGACGGATGTGCTGGAAGTCTAACAGGCAGCCGTTAAATAGCTATCACCGGCCAGCCGCTGAATACCGCGCCATCGCCGTCGCGCACAGGGCAAATTTTTAGCTATACCTGAAAGGACGAAAACGGAAAAACGACTATAAGAAGGAGGCCCATGCAGACCTACCGAGTGTTGATCATCGGCAGCGGATTTGGCGGCCAATGTGCGGCGGTCAATTTGCTCAAGGCCGGTATCGACGATTTTCGCCTGCTGGAAAGACGCGACTTCCTCGGCGGCACTTGGTGCCAGAACACCTACCCCGGCGCGGCGGTGGATGTGCCGTCGCCGCTGTATTCGCTGTCCTTCGCGCCGTACCGCTGGACGCAGATGTTCGCCGCCCAGGCTGAACTGCACCAATACACCGAACACGTCATCGAGCGCTTCGGCCTGCGCGAGCGCGTGGCGCTGCAAACCAACGTCGAACGCATCGCATGGGACGACGCCGAACAGCACTGGGCGGTGCACACCAGCAAAGGGATTTTCTACGCGCAGTTCGTGATCAACGCCTCCGGGCCGTTGAGCCAACCGGTGATCCCGCCCTTCCCCGGCCAGGATCGCTTTGAGGGCAAGACTTTTCATACCAACAATTGGGATCACAGCTACGACTACCGCGGTAAACGCGTGGCCATCGTCGGCAGCGGCGCCAGTGCCGCCCAGGTGATTCCGGCGATTGCCGCCGAAGTCGAGCAATTGCACGTGTTCCAGCGCACGCCGCATTGGGTGTTGCCGCGCGCCGATCGCACGTTCGGGCCTTTCCAGCGTTGGCTGCTGGGTGTCAAACCGGCTTACAAGCTGCTGCGCTGGCTGCTCTACTGGCAATTCGAAACCCGGGTTATCGCCTTCAAATATTCGAAACCGGCGATTCACCTGGTTCAGCGTCAGGCGCTGCGTTTTCTCAAGCAACAGGTGCCGGACCCGGTATTGCGCGCAAAACTCACCCCGGACTTCACCATCGGCTGCAAGCGCATTCTGCTGTCCAGCACCTATTACCCGGCGCTGACCCGGCCCAATGTCACGTTGCACAGCCGCGAACAAGGCATCACCGCGTTCGATGAAACCGGGATCACCACCACGGACGGCCAGCACATCGATGTCGATCTGATTATCTGGTCGACCGGCTACGACGCCACCGACGGTGTGGTCTCCTATCCGGTGACCGGCAGGCACGGCGTGCAGCTCAAGGACGTCTGGGCGCAGTACCCACGCGCCTACCTGGGCACCAGCCTGCCGGACTTTCCCAACCTGTTTATCGTCACCGGCCCCAACACCGGCATCGGGCATACCTCGGCGCTGTTCATCATCGAAGCGCAGATGAACTACATCCTCGACTGCATCCACACCCTGCAGTCAAAAGGCCTGCGCAGCATCGAAGTGCGCCCCGCAGCGGAACGTACCTACACTGCAATGATCCACCGTGAGATGGAACGCACGGTGTGGAAGTCCGGCGGCTGTCACAGTTGGTATCAGAGCAAGAGCGGTCATGTGATCGCGATATTTCCGGGCTTCAGTTTCAGCTACTACCGGTTGACCCGGACGCTGAAACCGGCTGACCACATTCTGTCCTGAACACGTAAAAGGAAGACGTCGATGCTTGTGCTGTTTGTCGCTCTCGCGGTTTTCGTGGCCTGGAGCTGGTTGAGTTATCCAGCGATCGGCCATTGGTTGTACGACCTGAGCACGGCGCTCGAGGCCAAGTTGTACAAGTTGCACAAAATCGAGGTGCCGATTGCCGAAATGACCGTCTCGACCTGGCAGGGTGGTCCCTATGAAGCAGCCAGCGCGATCCTGATGCTGCACGGCTACAGCGCCGAGAAGAATCTGTGGCTGCGCTTCGCCAGGCATTTTGTCCGCCAGTACCGGGTGATCATTCCGGACATCGCCGGTCATGGGGAAACCGGGTTCAAGGCCGGTGGCGGCTACGACATTGCGCTGCAGGCCAAGCGCATGATCCAGCTGCTGGACGTGTGCGGCGTGGAGAAGGTCCACGTGATCGGCAACTCGATGGGTGGCTACATCGCGGCATGGCTGGCAGCGACCTATCCGGAGCGGATTGCCTCGGTGGCGCTGATCGACCCGGCCGGTGTCACCGCGCCACAGGCCAGCGACATGGAGCGCCACCTCGCCCGTGGGCATAACCCGTTCCTGATCAACTCCCGGGAAGAGTTCCGCCAGTTTTATGCGATGACCATGGCCTCGCCGCCGTGGGTGCCCGGGCTGGTGCTGGACGCCATCGCCCAGCGATACGAACGCCAGCGTGATGAACTGGAAGAGATCTTCCGCGACTTTCGCGCCAGCCCACCCATGGAGCCGAAACTGGCCGAGATCAAATGCCCGGCGCTGCTGCTGTGGGGGCGCAAGGACCGCTTGATCGACGTCAGCAGCGTGCCGGTGTGGAGCAAGGGCATCGCCAATCTGCGGGTGGAAGTGTGGGACGGTGTCGGACACATGCCGATGGTCGAACAACCGGGGAATACCGCGCGGTTGTATCGGGAGTTTCTGGGCAATCAGCGATGAGTCCCACAACTATTTTTGTAGTGAGGGGATTTATCCCCGATGGGTTGCGCAGCAGCCCCAGTTCCAGCACTAAGCTGAATCAGACACACCGCATTCTCTGGGTTGGGGCTGCTGCGCAGCCATCGGGGATAAATCCCCTCACCACAGGTAATCACGTCCGCCGATGGGGTCGAAATGAACATTCTCTACGACGAACGCCTCGATGGCCCGCTACCGGAGGTGAACAAGGCCGAGTTGCTGAAAACCCTGCAGCGCGCCCTCCCGGATCTCGACCTGCTCTGGCGTGAAGACGAACTCAAGCCTTACGAATGCGACGGCCTCTCGGCCTATCGCACCACGCCGATGCTGGTCGCCCTGCCCCGGCGACTCGATCAGGTGCAGACCCTGCTCAAGCTCTGCCATCAACACAACGTGCCGGTGGTGGCCCGGGGTGCCGGCACCGGGTTGTCGGGCGGTGCGCTGCCGCTGGAAAAAGGTCTGTTGCTGGTCATGGCGCGCTTCAACAACATCCTGCACATCGACCCGGCGGCCCGTACCGCACGGGTTCAACCCGGAGTGCGCAATCTGGCGATTTCCCAGGCGGCCGCGCCGTTCGGTCTGTATTACGCGCCGGATCCGTCGTCGCAGATTGCCTGCTCGATCGGCGGCAACGTCGCGGAAAACGCCGGTGGCGTGCATTGCCTCAAGTACGGCCTGACCGTGCACAACCTGCTGAAAATCGAAGTGCTGAGCATCGAGGGCGAACGTCTGACGCTGGGCAGCGACGCCCTCGATGCGCCGGGTTTCGATTTGCTGGCGCTGTTTACCGGCTCCGAAGGATTGCTGGGAATCATCACCGAAGTTACGGTCAAATTGCTGCCCAAACCGCAGGTCGCCAAGGTCTTGCTGGCCAGTTTCGACTCGGTGGAAAAGGCTGGCCGCGCCGTGGCCGATATCATTGCCGCAGGGATCATTCCCGGGGGCCTGGAAATGATGGACAACCTGGCGATCCGCGCCGCTGAAGACTTCATTCACGCCGGTTACCCGGTTGATGCCGAGGCGATTCTGTTGTGCGAACTCGATGGCGTCGAAGCCGATGTCCACGACGATTGCCTGCGGGTGCGCGAGGTCATGCTCGAGGCCGGCGCCAGCGAAGTGCGGCAGGCCCGCGATGAAGCCGAGCGCGTGCGCTTCTGGGCCGGGCGCAAAAACGCCTTTCCGGCGATTGGCCGCTTGTCGCCGGACTACTACTGCATGGACGGCACCATCCCGCGCCGCGAGTTGCCCGGCGTGCTGCAAGGCATCGCCCGCCTCGGCGCCGAATACGGCTTGCGTGTGGCCAACGTGTTTCATGCCGGCGACGGCAACATGCACCCGCTGATTCTGTTCGACGCCAACCAGCCCGGCGAACTGCATCGCGCCGAAGCGTTAGGCGGGAAGATTCTCGAACTGTGCGTGCAGGTTGGCGGCAGCATCACCGGTGAACACGGGGTCGGCCGCGAGAAAATCAATCAGATGTGCGCGCAGTTCAACAGCGCTGAGCTGAGCCTGTTCCACGCGGTCAAAGCCGCGTTCGACCCGCAAGGCCTGCTCAACCCCGGCAAGAACATCCCCACCCTGCACCGCTGCGCCGAATTCGGCGCGATGCACATTCATGCCGGACAACTGCCATTCCCCGAACTGGAGCGTTTCTGATGGCTGATTTCGACGCCAGCAGCGCGCTGCTCGATCAGGTCAACCAGGCCCGGGCCAACGCCACGCCGCTGAAGATTCAGGGCGGCAACAGCAAGGCGTTTCTCGGCCGCGAAGTGGCCGGTGAAGTGCTCGACGTCCGCGCACATCGCGGCATCGTGCGCTATGAACCGACCGAGCTGGTAGTCAGCGTGCGCGCCGGTACGCCGTTGCGCGAGCTGCTCGCGGCGCTCGACGCGGCCGGGCAGATGCTGCCGTGCGAGCCGCCGGCCTTCGGTGAAGGCGCCACTGTCGGCGGGATGATCGCCAGCGGACTGTCCGGGCCACGGCGGCCATGGTCAGGTTCGGTGCGCGATTTTGTCCTCGGCACTCGGGTCATCACCGGGCTCGGCGAGCACCTGCGCTTCGGTGGCGAGGTGATGAAAAACGTTGCCGGCTACGACCTCTCGCGCCTGTTGACCGGCAGTTTTGGTTGTCTCGGGGTGCTCACCGAAGTGTCGCTGAAAGTCCTGCCGAAACCGCGTCAATGCCTGAGCATCCGCCTCGATATCGACTGCGCGCGGGCGCTGACCAGGTTGGCCGAGTGGGGCCAGCAACCGTTGCCGATCAGCGGCGCCTGCCATGACGGGCAAAGCCTGTATCTGCGCCTTGAGGGCGGCGAAGGCTCGGTCACCGCCGCGCATCAACGGCTCGGCGGCGAACCACTGGATTCGACGTTCTGGCGCGACCTGAACGAGCAACGCCTGAGCTTTTTCGACGAAGGCCTGCCGCTGTGGCGCCTGTCGCTGCCGAACAATCTCGGGCCGCAGGACTTGCCCGGCCAGCAGTTGCTCGACTGGGCCGGCGCGCAACGCTGGCTGAAATCCGATCACCAACACATTCAAATCCTCGCCCAGGAACTCGGCGGGCACGCCACCAGCTTTACCCATGGTGCCAGCGACACACCGTTCCAGCCGCTAGCCCCGACGCTCATGCGTTATCACCGGCAACTCAAGGCGCAACTCGACCCGCAAGGGCTGTTCAACCCCGGCCGGATGTACGCGGAGTTCTAGCCATGCAAACCACCCTCAGCGAAGAGTCCCGACAACTGCCGCGTGCGGCCGAGGCGGAAAAAATCCTCCGCACCTGCGTGCATTGCGGTTTTTGCAACGCCACCTGCCCGACTTATCAGTTGCTCGGCGATGAACTCGACGGGCCACGCGGACGCATCTATCTGATCAAGCAAGTGCTCGAAGGCGCGCCGGCCACCGCACAGACTCAGTTGCATCTGGATCGCTGCCTGTCCTGTCGCAACTGTGAAACCACCTGCCCTTCCGGTGTCGACTATCACAACCTGCTCGACATCGGCCGTGCGGTGGTCGATCAGGCGGTGCCGCGCCCCGCTGCCCAGCGCTTGTTACGCGAGGGCTTGCGTGCACTGGCGCCGAATCCCGGGGTGTTCAAGGGCTTGTTGCGGGTCGGCACGACGCTCCGGCCTTTGCTGCCGCGCCTGTTCGAAAGCAAATTGCCCCAGCGCTCGCCAGCGTCTGGCACACGCCCAGCGCCGCGCCATGCACGGCGGGTGCTGCTGCTCGAGGGTTGTGTGCAACCGGGCCTGTCGCCGAACACCAATGATGCGACGGCGCGGGTGCTCGATCGGTTGGGGATCAGCGTGACGCCGGTGGCCGAGGCCGGTTGCTGCGGCGCGCTGGACTATCACCTCGACGCCCAGGCCAAGGGCCTCGACCGCGCGCGGCAGAACATCGACGCGTGGTGGCCGCACCTGGAAAACGGCGCGGAAGCCATCGTGCAGACGGCCAGCGGTTGCGGCGCGTTCATCAAGGATTACGGGCATTTGCTGGCGCAGGATCCGCGCTATGCCGACAAGGCGCGGCAGATCAGCGAGCGGACGCTGGATCTGGTGCAGATCCTGGCCCGGGAGCCCCTGGAGAAACTGTGCGCCGCCAGCCAACGCCGGATCGCTGTGCATTGCCCCTGCACCTTGCAACATGCGCTGAAACTCGGCGGCGCGGTGGAGAAACTGTTGACCCGGCTGGGCTTCAACCTCACGGCGGTGCCGGACGGGCATTTGTGCTGTGGTTCGGCCGGCACCTATTCGCTGACCCAACCCACTCTCGCCCGACAACTGCGCGACAACCGCCTCAACGCCTTGGAAAGCGATCGCCCGGACCTGATCGTCACCTCCAACATCGGTTGCCAGAATCATCTGGCCGGCGCCGGGCGCACCCAGGTTTTGCACTGGATCGAACTGGTGGATCAGTCGTTGGCAGAATGAAGTTCGTAGGATTCTTCGTTTGCCGCCGCCAGCGAAGGCTGCGATCTTTTCCTCCATCCAAACCGTGACCGTGGCAGGAATTTTTTTCATGACCGTGCAGCCTTTCGTCAGCCCCGACCTGATCCGCCAACGCTTCTCCAAAGCGATGTCCGACATGTACCGCGAAGAAGTGCCGCTGTACGGCGCGCTGATGGAGCTGGTGGATCAGACCAACCGCGAAGTGCTGGCGGCTCAGCCGGACATCGCACGGCAGCTCGACAGCACCGGTGAAATCCAACGGCTGGACATGGAGCGCCACGGCGCCATCCGCGTCGGTACGGCCAAGGAGCTGGCGACCCTCGCCCGTTTGTTCGCGGTGATGGGCATGCAACCGGTGGGTTATTACGACCTGACCCCGGCGGGCGTGCCGGTGCACTCCACGGCGTTTCGCGCGGTGCATGAAGCGGCGCTGCAGGTCAGTCCGTTTCGGGTGTTCACTTCGTTGCTGCGTCTGGAACTGATCGAAGATCCCGAGCTGCGCGCGTTTGCTGAATCGGTACTGAATCAGCGTTCGATCTTTACCCCTACTGTCTTGCACCTGATCGAGCAGGCTGAGTCAGCGGGTGGGCTGAATGAGCCTGAAGCGGAGGAATTTGTCCTGCAGGCCCTGGAGACCTTTCGCTGGCACCACAGCGCAACCGTCACCGCCGCGCAGTACCAGACCCTCAGCGCTCAGCACCGTCTGATCGCCGATGTGGTGGCGTTCAAAGGCCCGCATATCAATCACCTGACCCCGCGCACACTGGACATCGACAGGGTTCAGGCGCAAATGCCGGTGCACGGCATCACCCCGAAAGCGGTAATCGAAGGGCCACCGCGCCGGCAATGTCCGATCCTGCTGCGCCAGACCAGTTTCAAGGCGCTGGATGAGCCGATCACTTTCACCGACCAGTACGACACCCGTGGCAGCCACAGCGCGCGTTTCGGCGAGATCGAACAACGCGGCGCGGCGCTGACGCCCAAGGGCCGGGCGCTGTATGACCGCCTGTTGAATGCCGCGCGCGATGAACTCGGTGACTTCCCCAACGAAGGCAACGCCGTACGCTACAACGCGCTGATGACCCAGCACTTTGGCGAATTTCCTGACAGCGTCGATGGCATGCGTGAACAGGGGCTGGCGTACTTTCGCTACTTCCCTACGGAAAAAGGCTTGGCGGCGGGTAGCCTTAAGTCGGCATCGCTGGAGGATTTGCTCCGCGAGGGCCACGTGAAAGCTCAACCGTTGGTGTACGAAGATTTCCTGCCGGTGAGTGCGGCGGGGATTTTTCAGTCGAACCTTGGGGATGCTGCACAGACGCACTATGGCGAGCACTCGAACCGCCAGGCATTCGAACAGGCGCTGGGGCGTGCGACCATTGATGAGCTGGGGCTGTATGCCGAGACGCAGCGGCGTTCGATCGAGGAGTGTCTGGCAGCGCTTTCGCGCTGAAAGATCAAAAGATCGCAGCCTGCGGCAGCTCCTACAGATGGAATGTGTTTCCCCCTGTAGGAGCTGCCGCAGGCTGCGATCCTTTGCTTTTGTTTCTAGCGCAAGCGTGACAACAACGCGAACGCCGTCTCCTCCGACGACGCCGGATTCTGCCCCGTCAGCAACAATCCATCTTCACGGGTGTAGCTCGACCAGTCCGCGCCTTTGGAGAAAATCCCGCCCTTGGCCTTGAGCTCATCCTCCACCAGAAACGGCACCACATCGGTCAGCCCTACCGCTTCCTCTTCACTGTTGGTAAACCCCGTCACCTGCTTACCCTTGACCAGCGGCTGACCGTCCGCACCTTTGGCATGGCGCAACACGCCGGGCGCATGGCACACCGCTGCGACTGGCTTGCCTCCGTTGTAAAACGCTTCGATCAGCGCAATCGAATGACGGTCTTCAGCCAGATCCCACAGCGGGCCGTGGCCGCCGGGATAGAACACGGCATCGAAATCCGCAGCCTTCACCGTGTCCAGTTTGACCGTGGAGGACAGTGCCGACTGGGCGGCGGAGTCTTTGCGAAAGCGATCGGTAGCGGCAGTCTGTGCGTCCGGCTCGTCACTCTTCGGATCCAGTGGTGGCTGGCCGCCCTTGGGCGAGGCCAGCGTCAGTTGCGCGCCGGCATCCTTGAACACGTAATACGGCGCGGCGAATTCTTCCAGCCAGAAGCCGGTTTTCTTACCGGTATCACCCAATTGATCGTGGGACGTTAAAACCATCAGGATTTTCATATCGTTCTCACTCGCTGTGGGGAAGGTGCAGACGCCGTCGGCGCGCTCGTGAGTGATTGACCGTCGCGCAGGGCGAATCGTCTCAAGCGCTCGACGCTGGCCCTTGGCCTTACTGCGCAACTTCTTGCGCACTTGTTCGGTGAAAAAGGCGATTTATCGCGCTGCAGGCCTTGACTGGCGTGGCTTACAGCTAAGTGCGCAACTTCTTGCGCAGTACTGCGCAAGAAGTTGCGCACTTTCCCTCTCGATTCAGCAAAAAACATCGGCCAAACCGCACGCCAGAGCCACTCCACCCCCGGCTGCCGGGACCTTCGGCAAACCTGGCACGCTCCTTGATAACAGTCAGGCACCCACCGGGCGATTT
>NZ_JARVST010000050.1:0-13107 GCF_030209055.1 Pseudomonas sp. lyk4-TYG-107 | reverse complement strand
TCCGAAACCCCAATTGCGAAAGCAGTTGGGGTTTTGTTTTGCCCGCAGGAAAGTGTTTTCCTGCCAATACAAGCCCTAACTGCTTGTTTTTGCCCTGATCTGACGCGAAATCCAAGCCCGACTGTAGGCCAAAACACGACTAGCCATGGTGGTCGGAAAATGGATAAAGCCATGAGCGGACGAGGGCAGTAGATGGATTTCAACCGGTGCTGATCGTTGCCAGCGCTCAGCCAGTTCCAGCGTGTCATCGCGCAGCGGATCCAGTTCACCGGTGAACATCAACGCCGGTGGCAATCCGCTCAAGTCGCCGTACAGCGGAGACAGTGGCGCCTGCCGGCGTTCATTATCGCTCAATCCTGGAGTCAACAAGCGTAGCGCCTCGACCATTCCCGGGCCGTCGAGTACCAGCGTTTCAGCAGGTGCTGCGTGCACGCTTGGGGTGCCGGCGAGATCGTAAACGCCGTAATAGAGCAGGGCGCCGCTGACCCGCTGCAGCAGATCGGATGATGCTTTGAGCGCTAACAGGGTGGCAGCTGCCAGATGCGCGCCTGCCGATTCGCCTACAACGATTACCGGCAGGCCGACGAACTCCGTGCAATCATCGCTCAACAGCCAGCGTGCAGCGCACAGACAATCCTGCATGAGATCCTCAACTGGCGTATTGACTGCCAACCGATAGTCGACCGATACCACCGCCACGTTGCATGCCTTGACCATGCCGATATTAAGGTCGTCGTTCATCCGTGCATTGCCGATCACCCAGCCGCCACCGTGGTAATCCAGCACCACACCTTGAGCCTTTCCCTGCGGGCGGATGATTCGGACAGGCACTGACACACCTTGCGAATACGCCACAATGTTCTGCGCATGAAGATCATGCTTGAGCGTTTTATCCGCGCTGACAATCTGACTGGCACGCAGCAATGCCTGGATCAAACGCGGCGTCAGCCGATTGCGGATGCGAAAACGCGGCAGCCAGGCGAGCTTGCGATTGAAGCGTTGCATCTGCGCCAGATCACTATCGCTGAACTCAAGCACATTCTTAGCCAAATCTTTCCTCCTTAGATTGCAGCGCCGGCTCAATATTCCCCTCCTGCGGCAATGTCTCAGGCACCGCCAGCCACAACAGCACAAACGCCACTCCGGCAATCACCGCCAGGGTCAGAAATGCCGCGTTGTAACCGGCCTCCTGCAGCACAATGCCCGCCACGCTGGCACTCAATGCTGCGCCCAGACCAAACACCGTCGAGAGAGCGCCGAGGCTGATGTTGAAGTGTCCAGTGCCCAGCGTCAGGTCTTTCACTACCACCGGGAACAGCGCACCGAAGATCCCCGCGCCGACGCCGTCGAGCATCTGCACCGCTACCAACCAGTAAGGGTCTGCGGATAACGTATAAAGCACGCCACGCAGCGGCAGAATCAGGAAGCCTGCGAGTAGCAGCGGCTTGCGTCCCCAAACATCGGCTTTGGCCCCGACCAGCAAGGCGACCGGCACCATGACCAGTTGTGCGGCAACGATACAGGCCGAGGTCAGTGGCGTCGCCATCTGCAAGTTGACCTGCGCCAGTTTCTGGCTCACCAGTGGCAGCATCGCTGCGTTGGCCAGGTGAAAGAGGGCGCAGCAGATGGCGAACATCAGCAGCGCCTTGTTGGTCAGCAACACCGCCAATCCCGAGGGCGCTTTACTGTGTGTAGCGTCGCTGGGGTCAAGGCCCCGGGCCAGATCATGGTTGATCGCATTGGCATCGACGAAGCTCACGGCGATTACACTGCACAGCGCCATGACCGCCATCAGATAGAACACCGCCACCGGCCCGAACAGGTATGCGAATCCACCGGCCAGCAGCGCCGCGCAGGCGTTGCCGGCATGGTTGAAGGTCTCGTTGCGTCCGGTGCGTCGGGTGAACGCGCGCGGCCCGGTGATGCCCAGGGTGATCGCCGAAATGGCCGGAGCGAACACCGATGCCGCGGCGGCGCTCAGCGCTTGGGTGATCGCTACCAGACTGAAGGACGTCACGAAGGGCAATACCACGCAACTGCCGGTCACCAGTAACGCGGCAATCGCGATCACTGCTCGTTTACTGCGTGTGTTGTCGACCAGGGCACCGGCGGGCGTCTGGGTGACAAGGGCGGCAATGCCAGCGAGGGTCATCACCAGCCCGATGCTGGCCGGCTCCCAGTGATGAACGGCCAGCAGGTAAATCGCCAGGTACGGCCCGAGACCATCGCGCACATCGGCGAGGAAGAAATTCAGGCTGTCCAGCGAGAGGTTGTTGCGACGATTGGTATGAGTGACCACGCTGGCATCTTCAATAAACGAGGTTCGGCGAAATGCCTCAACCTCCGCTAAGTCAGTGACTTGTCACCTGCGGATTTAGTTTCCTGGCGGATGCCGACGGCACACACTTTTTCGCTCGGCGCTCGCCCCAGCAATGGCAAACCGACCAAGGTCAGACCGATACCGAGTAGCGCGCTGGCACTCAGCGGATCGTCGAACTGCATCCACGCCCACAACAGTGTCACCGGTGGCGTCAGAAACAGCGCGCCACTGATGCGCTGTATGCTGAATTGTTGCAAGCACAGCCAATAAAATCCGTAGCCACCAAACGTCGAGAAGATCACCAGCCACAGCACGCCACTGACGAAATCCGCAGTGATGGGCGGGCGCAATTCACCCTCAAGGCCAGCCAGCAGCGCAAATACAGGAATCACCGCGCATACCTGAATGAACAGCGCCGTGGTGGCCGGTATTGCAATGCCCGGCCGGGCTTTTTCAAACAAGGTGGCCGCCGCCAGCGACAATACCGCCAGTAACGGTAAGCTGTAGGCCCACAACGCCGCACTGGCCCATTCGACACTCGCGGCGCTGGCCAGCAGCATGCCGATCACGCACAGCGCCACACCCAGCCATTGCCAGCCACGTGTGCGCTGGCCTGGGACGCTGCCGGCCAGCAGCACGATCGTCAGCGGCAACAGATTGGCAAACAGTGACGCAGTGCCAGGCGTGACGCCAAGTTGAATCGAGGCGGCAATCGGTCCGATGTAGCCACCCATCGCGAACAGCCCAAGCAGTGCCTGATGCCACATGTCTTTTCCGTGCAAACCACGCAAGCCTGCCCAGGCGAACGGCAGCAACAACAATGCCGCCAATACAAAACGCCACAACGAGGCCAGGTAGACGCTGCCCTGATCGGCGACGTAGCGATAGCCAATGAACCCGGAACTCCAGCTGACCACCATTGCCATCAGCAGTAAAAAACGAACAGGCATGACGTTCATCGCATGGCACCTGACAGAGGAATGAGTGCGATGATATGAATCAAGCACTGATGCATTCAAACGATACGATCCGCACCACTGATGCAGGAATTCTCAAGCATGGCCGAAGCCCTTGATATCGAACTGTTGCGCACCTTTCAGGCAATCGTGCGCTTCGGGCAATTTCTCGCCGCCGCGAGTTTCCTCAACAAGAGCCCGTCAGCGGTCAGCCTGCATGTGCGGCGTCTGGAAGCGCTGGCGGGCGGGCGCTTGCTGGAGCGCGATAACCAGACGGTCAACCTCACGCCGCTGGGTCGACGCTTCGCCCTGCAGAGCGCCGATTTGCTACGCCACCACGATCAATTGCTGGCGAGTTTCAGCACGCCGCTGGCCAGCGGGCGGGTTCGCCTGGGGATTTCCGAGGAATACGCCGGCGCGGTCCTGGGCTGTACGTTGCCGCACCTGTCGGCAGATTTTCCGCACATCGAGCTGGAAGTCGAAACAGGTGCCAGCGGTCGGTTGAGTGCGCGTCTGGAACGCGGGCAACTGGATCTGGCGTTGCTGGTAGTTGTTGCCGATGCGCCGCCATCGACGCGTTGCGCGAAAATACTGGGCCTGACCCAGCCGGTATGGGTCGCCGCACACAACTACACGCAGGATCTCACCCGGCCGGTACCGCTGGCCTTGCACGGCAAGGGTTGTCCCTATCGCAGCGTTGCCGTGGATGCATTGAGCGAGCAGGGGCGCCGGTGGCGCGCGGTGATTGTCAGCGCCGGTGCGAGCGCGCTGGAAACAGCCATCGAGGCCGGATTGGCGGTGGGCATTGTTGATCGTGCGCAAGTGCGCCCCGGCATGCGCGTGTTGAGCAGTGAGGAGGGATTACCCGAGTTGCCGCTGCACGAGTTGCGCCTGATGCAGGCACCGGGTGAATTGAGTGAGGCGGGGGAGGTTCTGGTGCGCTTGATCGGTGACGGCTTCGTAATTTGACCCGTTGATCGACGGCGGCCCAGGGCAGGGCCGCCGTCAGTCATTACATCAGTTGATGCGCGGATGCTGCTGTACCAACTCCTTGCGCTTGGCTTCCAGTTCGGCGATTTCGGCGTCGATGTCTTCGATTTTCTGCTCGATGTTGTCGTGGTGTTCCTTGAGCAGCTCCTTGGCTTCTTCAAGGTCCGACGCCGCCGGTGCGGCACCGCGCAGCGGCTTGTTGGCGGTCTCTTTCATGGTCACGCCGGTGATCAGGCCGACCACGGCAATCACCATCAGGTAGTAGGCCGGCATGTACAGGTTGTTGGTGCTTTCCACCAGCCAGGCCACGGCGGTCGGCGTCAAACCGGCAATCAACACCGAGACGTTGAACGCGGCGGCCAGCGCGCTGTAGCGGATGTGTGTAGGGAACATCGCCGGCAGGGTCGAAGCCATGACGCCGATGAAAAAGTTGAGCAATACCGCGAGGATCAGCAAGCCGGAGAAGATCAGGCCGATCTTGCCGCTGTTGATCAGCATGAACGCCGGAATCGCCAGCAGGAACAGGCCGATGCTGCCGACCACAATGAAGGGTTTGCGGCCAATTTTATCGCTGATAAAACCGATCGCCGGCTGCACGAATAGCATGCCGACCATGATTGCGATGATGATCAGCACACCACGGTTTTCGCTGTAGTGCAGGTTGTGCGACAGGTAGCTCGGCATGTAGGTCAGCAGCATGTAATAGGTGACGTTGGTCACCGCTACCACGCCAATGCAGGTCATCAGACTGCGCCAGTGTTTGGTCGCGACTTCCTTGAACGAGACCTTCGGCCCGCCCGCCAGACCTTCACGGTCGCCTTCTTCGAGTTTCTCGACGTGCTGTTGAAACGCTGGCGTCTCTTCCAGCGCATGCCGCAGATAGAGGCCGATCATGCCCAGCGGCAGGGCGAGGAAGAACGGCAGACGCCAGCCCCATTCAAGGAATTTCTCTTCGCCGATGATCGTTGAAATCAGCACCACCACACCGGCGCCGAGGACGAAACCGGCAATCGAGCCGAAGTCCAGCCAACTGCCAAGGAAACCGCGCTTGCGGTCGGGCGCATATTCGGCGACGAAGATCGAGGCGCCGGTGTACTCACCGCCGACCGAAAAACCCTGGGCCATTTTCGCCAGCAACAGCAGGATCGGCGCCCAGATGCCGATCGACTCATAGGACGGTATCAAGCCGATGGCGAAGGTGCTCAGCGACATGATCACGATGGTCGCGGCCAGCACTTTCTGCCGCCCGTATTTGTCGCCCAGCGCACCGAAGAACAGGCCGCCCAACGGACGGATCAGGAACGGCACCGAGAAGGTCGCCAGCGCTGCAATCATCTGCACGCCAGGATCGGCGCCGGGGAAGAAGATCTTGCCCAGTGCATAGGCGACGAAGCCGTACACCCCGAAGTCGAACCATTCCATGGCGTTGCCCAGTGCGGCGGCGGTGATCGCCTTGCGCATCTTGGCGTCGTCGACAATCGTGATGTCTTTCAATCCGATGGGATTGACCTTGTTTTTCCTTGATTTCATGCGGGTCACTCATAGCTGAACGGATTCGATGCCATTGTTTTGCTGGCATGGGTTCTTTCCGTCAGATACAAGAAGACACGAAAAAATTCACTGCTCAGGGCATTTTTGTAGTTCGCACCCGCCAAGACGCAGCAGAGCCCACCCGGCGGCGATTACGCAAAAGCACAAGACGTCAGGCTGAAAACCCGGATAATGGCCGCCAATTCGTTTTTGCTCTCTGGTAAACCCGCATGGAAATCAAGGTCAACTT
Source organism: Pseudomonas sp. lyk4-TYG-107 (assembly GCF_030209055.1). Lineage (NCBI taxonomy): Bacteria > Pseudomonadati > Pseudomonadota > Gammaproteobacteria > Pseudomonadales > Pseudomonadaceae > Pseudomonas > Pseudomonas sp. lyk4-TYG-107. The sequence continues at coordinate 7,061 of NZ_JARVST010000050.1, read as the reverse complement.
TCTCGACAACCTTCGACTTGAAGCCAAGTTCGACGACTTCACGGTGATCGCCGATCAGCCCATTCGCTACAAGGGCGATGGCTCGGCACCGGGGCCGTTTGACTACTTCCTGGCGTCGTCGGCCTTGTGCGCGGCTTACTTCGTGAAGCTGTACTGCGAAACGCGCAATATCCCGACCGAGAATATTCGCCTGTCGCAGAACAACATCGTCGATCCGGAAAACCGCTACAACCAGATCTTCAAGATCCAGGTCGAACTGCCGGCGGACATTTCCGAGAAGGATCGTCTGGGCATCCTGCGTTCGATTGATCGCTGCACGGTGAAGAAGGTTGTGCAGACCGGCCCCGAGTTCGTGATCGAAGAAGTCGAGAACCTCGACGCCGATGCGCAGGCGCTGCTGATGCCGCACTCGACCTCTGAAGCGGGTACCTACATCGCCGGTAAAGATCTGCCACTGGAGCAGACCATCGCCAACATGTCGGGGATTCTCGCCGATCTGGGGATGAAGATCGAAATCGCCTCGTGGCGCAACATCGTGCCCAACGTCTGGTCGCTGCACATTCGCGATGCGCACTCGCCAATGTGCTTCACCAACGGCAAAGGCGCGACCAAAGAGGGCGCGCTGGCCTCGGCACTGGGCGAGTTCATCGAGCGCCTGAACTGCAACTTCTTCTACAACGACCAGTTCTGGGGCGAGGACATCGCCACCGCCGAGTTCGTGCACTACCCGACCGAGCGCTGGTTCAAGCCGGGCCCGAAAGACGAGCTGCCGGCAGAGATTCTCGACCCATACTGCCTGGACATTTACAACCGCGACGGCGAGCTCAAAGGCTCGCACCTGTACGACACCAACTCCGGCAACACCCAGCGCGGCATCTGCTCGCTGCCGTTCGTGCGCCAGTCGGACGGCGAGGTGGTGTACTTCCCGTCGAACCTGATCGAAAACCTGTTCCTGAGCAACGGCATGAGCGCCGGCAACACCCTGGCTGAAGCCCAGGTGCAATGTCTGTCGGAGATCTTCGAGCGCGCGGTCAAACGCGAAATTCTCGAAGGCGAGATGGCTTTGCCCGACGTGCCGCAAGAAGTGCTGGAGAAGTACCCAAGCATTCTCGCCGGGATCAAAGGCCTGGAAGAGCAGGGCTTCCCGGTGCTGGTCAAGGACGCGTCGCTGGGCGGTGAATTCCCGGTGATGTGCGTGACCCTGATGAACCCGCGCACTGGCGGCGTGTTCGCCTCGTTCGGCGCGCACCCAAGCCTGGAAGTGGCGCTGGAACGCAGCCTGACCGAACTGCTGCAGGGCCGCAGTTTCGAAGGCTTGAACGATCTGCCGCAGCCGACTTTCTCGGGCCAGGCAGTGACCGAACCGAACAACTTCGTCGAGCACTTTATCGACTCCAGCGGGGTGGTGTCGTGGCGCTTCTTCAGCGCCAAGTCTGACTTCGAATTCGTCGAATGGGACTTCTCAGGTCAAGGCGAAAACTCCAACGCCGAAGAAGCCGCAACCCTGTTCGGCATCCTTGAAGACATGGGCAAAGAAGCCTACATGGCGGTCTACGACGACCTCGGCGCCAATGCCTGCCGGATCCTGGTGCCGGACTACTCGGAAATCTATCCGGTGGACGACCTGATCTGGGACAACACCAACAAGGCCCTGCAATTCCGCGCCGACATCCTCAATCTGCACAGCCTGAGCAAGGTCGGTCTGCGCAACCTGGCCCAGGGCCTGGAAAACAGCGAGCTGGATGATTACACCGACATCACCACGCTGATCGGCATCGAGTTCGACGACAACACGCCGTGGGGCAAACTAACGATTCTGGAACTGCGCCTGCTGATCTACCTCGCCCTGCAGAAATTCGAGCAGGCCAAGGATCTGGTCGAAGCCTTCCTGCAGTACAACGACAACACTGTCGAGCGCGGTTTGTTCTACCAAGCGGTGAACGTGTGCCTGGAAATGGAGCTGGACGAGGATCTGGAGCTGGCCGATTACGAGGCCAACTTCCGCCGCATGTTCGGCGACGAGCGCATGGACGCGGCGATCGGTTCGGTCAACGGCAGTGTGCGTTTCTACGGTCTGACACCGACCAGCATGAAGCTCGAAGGGCTGGATCGTCACCTGCGTCTGATCGACAGTTATAAAAAGCTGCACACCGCGCGGGCTAATGCGGCGGGTTTGAATCGCTGATAGCAGACGGTCACTTCTGCTGAGTAAACCTGTAGTGAGGGGATTCATCCCCGATGGCGGGCAAAGTGGGCCGGGCTTCTTCAACCAATAAAGAAGCGGGCCTGCTACGCAGTCCATCGGGGATGAATCCCCTCACCACAAGTGAGTATTGTGGGGACATGGAGTCGGCAAAATGACTCTCACGAATAATGCTGTGTACTTGAACGCCAACGCCATGAACCGCATGGATCAGGACGGCACACTGGACGCCAATCCCGTCTCCGCCGCAAAACCTGCGGGAACCCGCCGCTAATTCTGAGTCCACTGCACAATCCCATGTGGGAGCGAGCCTGCTCGCGAAGAGGGCGTGTCAGTCGCCATCGCTTTGGCTGACAGATCGCATTCGCGAGCAGGCTCGCTCCCACATTGGATTTCTGGCAGCCGCCAATCCTGAGTCCACCCAATAACCCTGTGGGAGCTGGCTTGCCAGCGATAGGGCAGTTTCAGCCAACATCATTATCGGTGTCGTCAGCGCTTGCACTGCGCCTGCACCACCTGGCAAGTGTTCGGCGTGCCTCCGGAGCGGCTCGCATAACGCATGCAGTTATTCATCGACTTTTTGCGCGCCATGCTCAAGGTATCGCCCCAGGCCAGACCCCCTTCGCCGGAAGTGGGCACGGCTTTGGCGTAGCAGTTCGAGCCGTTGGTGGCGTAGCGCTTGCTCGAACAGCCGGCTGTCAGCGCCAGGGTGGTGGCGAGCAGGGTAAGTAGCACCCAGGAAGAGCATTGGCGTGCGGTGATTGTGGTCATCTGGGTTCCTCGTTGGGTCATGCGCCTCAATTGCCTCGCCGACAGGCGTTGGGCATTATCCAGCAATCGACATAAGGAAGCGTCCCCAATGCGTGCACCCACACTACACCTGATGTGCGGCAAGATCGCCTCGGGCAAATCGACACTGGCCAAATCACTGACTGAGGAGCACCGCGCGCTGGTGCTCAGTGAGGATCAGTGGCTGTCGCGGCTGTATCCGGAGCAGATCAAATCCGTGGCGGATTACCTTCGATGTGCGCGGCAGATTCGCGGCGTGCTGGGGCCGTTGGTGATCGATGTGCTTAGCGCGGGGGTGAGTGTGGTGCTGGATTTTCCGGCCAATACCGTGGCGGATCGGCAGTGGCTGCGAGGGCTGGCGGATACTGCAAAAGTGCCGCATTGCCTGCACTATCTCGCGGTGGATGACGATACTTGCCGCGCCCGGCTGCATTCGCGCAACGCGCTGGCGGAGCACGAGTTTGCCGCTTCGGATGCAGAGTTTGATTTGATCACCAGCTACTTTCAGGTGCCGGAGTCGGGCGAGGAGCTGGAGATCGTCATGCACCGCAATCGCTAGCAGGCTAGCTCCCACTTTGGATCTCTGGCAGCCGCCAACCCTGAGCTCACCGCAAAAAACTGTGGGAGCTGGCTTGCCAGCGATAGGGCCGTGTCAGTGGCCATCACTTTGGCAGGCTCGCCCCAATCGCCAGCAGGCTAGCTCCCACAATGATATCCACCGCCTGATCCACGCTGACATTCGCGGTGTCGAAGCACAGAATCGGCTGCGTCCAGGCCTCATATTCGTGATTCACAACAGAAAACCAACATCGGTGATGTCAGCCCCGTGATGTCTGATTGCCGCTGCTCAACCCGACGACGATGCTCACGTCGATCCGAGCAAATCACTTCGATGTTGAGCAACGGCGCTCCCGAGCGAGCCGCGATGTCGGCCCACGTCGCGTGCAGAAGTGGATGAAGAACTTGACCTACAACGCCCACATCCGAACCAGGGCAAATTGCAGATCCACAGTGACGCATGTCCGGCCATCCACCCATTCATCTTCGCGAAGGCGCCGTCCGGTATTGGTTTCGCGCTCGCCTTTGGCGATGACCAGGACGAACAGACGGGTAGGGCACTCGAAAGAGCGCAACCGATCAACATCGGCCCGAACCGACCAATCGCCCTCCAGGCACTTGGCCTGCGAGACATCGCCCAAGCATTTGATTTCGGCGACCATCCTCGGAGCACCGTTGTCGTCCAATGAGTACAGGTCTGCCTTGCGTCGGTCGCCTATCGGCAGATCCGTCCAGATCTCGGTCTCATCTTCGAACCAGGCTTGCAGGCTGATCTGGGCTTGAATCCAATGCTCGCGGCAACTGTTGAGTTGCAGCACTTGCTCAAGATTCTTCTCCATGCCTTGAAAGGCGCGCTCGAACAAACCGAGCCATTGAGTGGTGTCCATTTCACATTTCCTGTGTCAGTCCATTTGGGGGAGAGATTATGGACGGAATCTCCTTCAACCGAAAACTCCACATTCATCACCGAACCCTGTAGGAGTGAGCCTGCTCGCGATAGCGGTATATCGCTGACATTTGCGTTGTGACACACCGCTATCGCGAGCAGGCTCACTCCTACAGTGGCTCTCTGGCAGATACGGACAAAAAACGCAGCCCACGGCCCAATCGCGCAGGCATTTGCGTGCGCAGTCGTTCTGTCATATTTGGTATCAGTTGATTGCAGATAGTAGCCAGCCCAACACTAATTCCAATGAGGCTGCACTGTGTTTCAACGTCTTGTGTGTTCGCTGTCCGTTCTGAGCCTGTCCATCGCCGCAGCCCACGCCGCCGAGCCTGTGGTGCTCGATACGCCCCGCCTGCAGAGCATCGACAATTTCCGTGATGTCGCCGGCCTCACCACCGCGTATTCCACGGCCCACGACGGCACCATGCGTGGCGGCGTGTTTTACCGCTCCAACGCGATCACGCCGTCGGCAGCGGATCTGGCGACCCTCAACAGCCTCGGCATCAAAGCCGTCTACGACCTGCGCACGCCGAGCGAAATCGCCGGCACGCCGGATACGATGCTGAGCGGTGCGACCTACCAGAACATCGACATTATCGGCAGCACTACCTCGGGCGCGAACATCACCAGCGTGTCGTTCAAAAGCGCCGCCGACGCCATCGCCATGATGGAGCAGACCAACCGCGCCTTCGTCAGCGACGCGGGGATGCGCGATCAGTTCGGCAAGCTGTTCAACGAACTGGCTACCACCGACGGCGCACAATTGTTCCATTGCACCGCCGGCAAGGACCGCACCGGCTGGACCGCCGCCGTGCTGCAGAGCATCGCCGGGGTCGATAACGCGACCATCATGGCCAACTACCTGGCGACCAACGATTACACCGCCGCCCGCGTCGCCGCGACTCTTAAAGCAATGCCGCCAAGCATGGCTTCGGTGTACGCGCCGCTGCTGGGCGTGCAGGCCAGCTACTTGCAGGCCGGTCTGGATGAGGTCACCGCCGAATACGGCAGCATGGACAACTACCTCAAGCAAGGCCTCGGCCTGTCCCAGGAAACCATCTACGTGTTGCGCGGCAAACTGGTCGAGTACAACAGCCTGCCGGGTCAGGCGGGGTTGATCGGCAACGCTGCTGCCGGTGCCGAATTGCTGCGTCAATTGCAGAACAGCAACCTGTCCGGCACCTACAGCGCCTACAACTACTACCTGCAATCGGCGATCGACGCCGGCACCCTCGGCGGTGTCGAGTCCCAGGTCGGCGGCCAGGTTCACGCCGACGCCGCCAGCTACCTGCTGCGCCAGAATGCAATGATCGAGCAAGCCGCCGCGCCCTATGCCAGCGGCACCGATCTGAAAGTCGGCCAATACCGTTTGTGGACCACCGCGCTGGCTGGTTACCTCGGCACCGACGGCTCGTCCCACGCCGAAAGCAGCAACGAACACAGCCAAGGCCTGATGGTTGGTATCACCCAGCGCTTCTCCGAACAACTCAGCGCACGCGGCGGCTTCGGCTACAGCAAAGGCACCGTCGGCGGCGCGGGTGGCGAGGCCGATACCGATTTCACCTTCTTCAACCTCGGCGCGCGCTACGGCTTCACCAGCCTGGAACGTGGGCTGTTCGTCGACGCCAACGCCAGCGCCGGCTACATCGATTACGAGAGCAAACGCGAACTCGGTGGCGGCCTCGGAGCGGCCAAGGGCGACACTCACGGCAACCTCACCGGCGCGACGTTGGCGCTGGGTTACCGCGCACCGGTCAACGGCATGATCCTCGAACCCAGCCTCGGCTTGCGCATCAGCCACCTCGACCTCAAAGGCTTCCAAGAGAAGGGCAGCGAACTGGCACTCGACGTCGACGACAACACCGCCACCCGCCGCAGTGCCGTCGCCAACCTCAACGTGGCGTTTGCCCCAGTGGCGATGGGCGCCTGGCAACTGGTGCCGGGCGTACGAGTCGGCTATGAACGCACCCTGGGCAACAACGACGTCAACAGCCAGGGCCACCTGCTGGGCCTCGACATCGAACAACGCGCCGCCTTCGACAACCGCGACCAGTTCAGCGGCGGCGTCAACCTGATGGCCAGCCTCGGCGCGGTCAGCGTCGGCGCAGAAGTCGGTGCCAGCGGCGGCGGTGACAGCCACGGTTTCAGTGGCAGTCTGAAGGCCAGTTACGCGTTCTGAAGCAGGGACAACCGCGCAAGGTCAAGGATGACCACCATTGACAAAGCACCAGCAAAATATGGTGGAGCAGGGAACGGCCAACTCTGAGTCACCGCAAAAACCTGTGGGAGCGGGCTTGCTCGCGAAGAGGCCGTGTCAGTCACCATCACCTCGCTTGACCCGCCGCATTCGCGAGCAAGCCCGCTCCCACATTCAGATCCCGGCCAGCCGCCAACCCTGAGTCCAGCACATAACCCCATGGCACCGACCAGCCGCAATCTTGAGTCCACCAACTAACCCTGTGGGAGCGAGCTTGCTCGCGAAGAGGCCATGTCAGTCACCATCACCTTGGCTGACCCACCGCATTCGCGAGCAAGCCCGCTCCCACATTTGGATCCCGGCCAGCC
>NZ_JARVST010000001.1:0-388768 GCF_030209055.1 Pseudomonas sp. lyk4-TYG-107 | reverse complement strand
ATTGAATCCTCCTGAAGATTGGTCAGAAGGTGTAAACCTTATTCAGGACGCGACAAATCGCCGAAAAAAAGCCTCGCAATTTGCGGGGCTTTTTGCGTATTCAGGGCTAGACGCTCCGAAACTCAGGTGGTACATTCGGCCCCGCACTGGTTTCTCCACTGCCCCCTGCTAGCCGTCGCCGACGCACTCCTTTTCGAACAAGTTCGCGATCCTGTCGCCTTCTCCGCGGCGCGGCCTCATTAAGCCAAAAGCTTAATTTCCCCCCTCCATAAATGATTACGTCATTCCTATATGAATCTGACTGAACTCAAGCAAAAGCCGATTACCGAACTGCTCGAATTGGCCGAACAGATGGGCATAGAAAATATGGCCCGTTCGCGCAAGCAGGACGTGATTTTCTCCCTGCTGAAAAAGCACGCGAAAAGCGGCGAGGAAATCTCCGGTGATGGCGTGCTGGAGATTCTCCAGGACGGCTTCGGCTTCCTGCGCTCCGCTGACGCTTCCTACCTCGCCGGCCCGGACGATATCTACGTCTCGCCGAGCCAGATCCGTCGTTTCAACTTGCGCACCGGTGACACCATCGTTGGCAAGATCCGCCCTCCGAAGGAAGGCGAGCGTTACTTCGCTCTGCTCAAGGTCGACACGATCAACTTCGATCGTCCGGAGAACGCGAAGAACAAGATTCTCTTCGAGAACCTGACCCCGCTGTTCCCGACCGTGCGCATGAAGATGGAAGCCGGCAACGGTTCCACCGAAGACTTGACCGGTCGTGTGATCGACCTGTGCGCCCCGATCGGCAAAGGCCAGCGTGGTCTGATCGTTGCACCGCCGAAAGCCGGTAAGACGATCATGCTGCAGAACATCGCGGCGAACATCGCCCGTAACAACCCTGAAGTTCACCTGATCGTGCTGTTGATCGACGAACGTCCGGAAGAAGTAACCGAAATGCAGCGCACCGTGCGCGGCGAAGTGGTTGCCTCGACCTTCGACGAACCGCCGACCCGTCACGTGCAGGTTGCCGAAATGGTGATCGAGAAGGCCAAGCGCCTGGTCGAACACAAGAAGGATGTGGTGATCCTGCTCGACTCCATCACCCGTCTGGCCCGTGCCTACAACACCGTGATCCCGAGCTCCGGCAAGGTGCTGACCGGTGGTGTCGATGCTCACGCCCTGGAGAAACCGAAGCGTTTCTTCGGTGCTGCGCGCAACATCGAAGAAGGCGGCTCGCTGACCATTATCGCCACCGCGCTGGTTGAAACCGGCTCGAAGATGGACGAAGTGATCTACGAAGAGTTCAAGGGTACCGGCAACATGGAACTGCCTCTGGATCGCAAGATCGCCGAGAAGCGTGTGTTCCCGGCCATCAACATCAACCGTTCCGGCACCCGCCGCGAAGAGTTGCTGACCGCCGACGACGAACTGCAGCGCATGTGGATCCTGCGCAAGCTGCTGCACCCGATGGACGAAGTGGCTGCCATCGAGTTCCTGGTCGACAAGCTGAAAACGACCAAGACCAACGACGAGTTCTTCCTGTCGATGAAGCGCAAGTAACATCGCCGGTTGAACCGATAAAAAGGGCGCCCCTTTGGGGGGCGCCTTTTTTTTGCATGAAATTTACCCCGGCAATGGGAGGTTCCTGATCTGGTAAGGTCTGTGATCGGGCAACCCACAAACAGCGCTTGGAGCCTCTGTGAATAAGGCTCGAGCTGTACAAAAAACAACCACCTGATTGGCATTAAAGATTTTATGAGCACACTCGCTTATCGAAGGGATATCGACGGCCTGCGAGCAGTCGCGGTGATCGCCGTGGTGCTGTTCCATTTTGGCGTCCCGGGGTTTACCGGCGGTTTTGTCGGCGTGGACGTGTTCTTCGTGATTTCCGGCTACCTCATCACCTCGATCATCTGGAATCAGCGTCAGGCTGGCCGTTTCAGCTTCGTCGAGTTCTGGGCGCGGCGTGCGCGGCGGATTCTGCCGGCGCTGTTCGCGATGATCATTGCGGTGCTGGCGGTGGGCTGGTTCCTGCTGGCGCCCAAGGACTACGAAGAGCTGGGGCGTTCGGTGCGCTATCAGGTGACGTTCGTCTCGAACATCCTGTTCATGCGTCAGGACGGCTACTTCGACGTTGCCTCTGACCTGAAACCGCTGTTGCACACGTGGTCACTGGCGGTGGAGGAGCAGTTCTACATCTTCTTCCCGCTGCTGCTGACGTTGCTCTCGAGCCGCCTGAAACACTGGCGGCTGGCGCTGTTCGGCGTGCTGCTGGTGTCGTTCGGGCTGAGTGTGTGGGCGATCCAGCATCATCCGGAGAAAGCCTTCTTCCTGCTGCCGATGCGCGCCTGGGAGTTGCTGGCCGGGGCGATGCTGGCGGTTGCGCCGAAACACGCCTGGCGCTTGAAACCGCTGGCCGCCCAGGTCTTGAGCCTGCTCGGCATGGGGTTGATCCTGCTGGCGGTGTTTGCCTATGACAAGTCGACGCCGTTCCCGGGTGTCACGGCGTTGCTGCCTGTACTGGGCGTGGTGCTGCTGATTCTGGCCAACGGTCATCGCGAAACGCTGGTTGGTCAATTGTTGAGCAGTCGGGTGATGGTCGGCCTCGGGCTGATCTCCTATTCCTGGTATTTGTGGCACTGGCCGGTATTCGTGTTTTCCAGCTACGCCAGTGTCGATGAGCCGGGCGCGCTCGACACGGCCGGGTTGATTCTGCTGACCCTGGTGCTGGGTTATCTGTCATGGAAGTTCGTCGAAACGCCGTTCCGTGAACGGCGCCTGCTCGCCGGTCGTCGGCAGATTCTGCTGGCCGGTTTCTGCGGGATCCTGGTGCTCGGTCTGGCCGGGCAATCACTGCGCTGGACCGATGGCTTGCCATGGCGCCTGTCCGAGCAGGCGCTGCAATATGCCAAGGGCCGCGAGTGGCGGCCGGAGCTGATGGCATGTCTGGCGGACGACAAGACCCCGGACGACAAGCTGTTCTGCCATTACGGCGTGGCGGATCTGCCGACTCGCGCGCTGGTCTGGGGCGACAGCCATGCCACGGCGCTGATCCCGGTGTTCGATGACGGTGCCAAAGCCCACGGTGTCAGCGTGATTCTGGCCAGTTCTCCGGGTTGCATTCCGGTCGATGGGCTGGAGCATGACGGGGTTTGTGCACGCTTCAACAAGCGGGTCGAGCAGGGGTTGAAAACCCAGGCGATCAGCGATGTGGTGCTGGTCGCCCGCTGGAGCCTGTACCTGTACGGCGATGCCAAGGGTGATCTCGGGCATGTCTTGAGAACGCCAGACGGTCGTTACGATCGCGCCGAGGCCGAGCAGCGTTTTGCCGCAGGCCTGCGCACTCGTGTCGCGCAATTGCGGGGGGCCGGGCATCGCGTATGGCTGGTGAAAGAGGCGCCGTTGCAGGCGTTCAGCCCGCCGTATCGGCTGACGCGGCTGGCGATGCTCGATCGTCCGGTGGATGACGTCGGACTGGCCGTCGAGGCGCACCACAAGCGTCAGGTGTTCATCAGTCAGTTGTTCGCGCAACTGGCGCAGGAGGATCCGGCGGTGCGCGTGGTCGATCCGGCGCCGCGGCTGTGTGATGACAAGGGCCTGTGCCACGCCGAACTGGGCGGCTACTCGCTGTACACCGATGACAATCACCTGTCCGAAGTCGGTGCGCGGTTTGTGGCGCCGATCCTCGAGCCGCTGTTTATCGGCCTGCAAGGCCGGGAAAACCTTGGCAAAGCGCAGACGAATGCAGCCAAGTAAGCAGCGACAGGCTGCCACAGGCCTGCATAGCAGGTAGGATGTACGCCTATTTTGAGGGTGCCATCGTCAATGAAATTCAAGGATCTTCGGGATTTCGTGCAGCAGCTTGAGCAGCGCGGAGAGTTGAAACGCATCCAGATTCCCGTCTCGCCGGTGCTGGAGATGACCGAGGTGTGCGACCGCACACTGCGGGCCAAGGGCCCGGCGCTGCTGTTCGAGAAGCCGACCGGCTACGACATCCCGGTGCTCGGCAACCTGTTTGGCACCCCGGAGCGGGTGGCCATGGGCATGGGCGCCGAGTCGGTCAGCGAACTGCGCGAGATCGGCAAGCTGCTGGCTTTCCTCAAGGAGCCGGAGCCACCGAAGGGCTTGAAGGACGCGTGGTCGAAACTGCCGATCTTCCGCAAGATCATCTCGATGGCGCCCAAAGTCGTCAAAGACGCGGTGTGCCAGGAAGTGGTCATCGAAGGCGACGACGTCGACCTGGCGATGCTGCCGGTGCAGACCTGCTGGCCCGGCGACGTCGGCCCGCTGATCACTTGGGGCCTGACCGTCACCAAAGGCCCGAACAAGGATCGCCAGAACCTCGGCATCTACCGTCAGCAAGTGATCGGCCGCAACAAGGTGATCATGCGCTGGCTCAGCCACCGTGGCGGTGCGCTGGACTTCCGTGAGTGGTGCGAGAAGCACCCGGGCCAGCCGTTCCCGGTCTCCGTGGCGCTGGGCGCCGACCCTGCGACCATCCTCGGCGCCGTGACGCCGGTGCCGGACAGTCTCTCCGAATACGCTTTCGCCGGTCTGTTGCGCGGTAACCGCACCGAGCTGGTCAAGTGCCGTGGCAACGACCTGCAAGTGCCGGCCACTGCCGAAATCATCCTCGAAGGGGTGATCCATCCGGGCGAAATGGCCGACGAAGGCCCGTACGGCGACCACACCGGTTACTACAACGAAGTCGACAGCTTCCCGGTGTTCACCGTCGAGCGCATTACCCACCGGATCAAGCCGATCTATCACAGCACCTACACCGGCCGTCCTCCGGATGAGCCGGCGATCCTTGGCGTGGCGCTGAACGAAGTGTTCGTGCCGATCCTGCAGAAGCAGTTCCCGGAGATCACCGACTTCTACCTGCCGCCGGAAGGCTGCTCGTACCGCATGGCCGTGGTGACGATGAAGAAGTCGTATCCGGGGCATGCCAAGCGCGTGATGCTCGGTGTCTGGTCGTTTTTGCGACAGTTCATGTACACCAAGTTCGTTATCGTCACTGACGACGATATCAACGCCCGGGACTGGAACGACGTGATCTGGGCCATCACCACGCGCATGGACCCCAAGCGCGACACAGTGATGATCGACAACACGCCGATCGACTACCTCGACTTCGCCTCGCCGGTGTCCGGCCTGGGCTCGAAAATGGGCCTGGATGCCACCCACAAGTGGCCGGGCGAAACCACTCGCGAGTGGGGCCGCGTAATCGTCAAGGACGACGCCGTCACCCAGCGGATCGATGCCATCTGGAATCAGTTAGGAATAGATTGATGCGTGTAACCCTGCAGCCCTCCGGAGCGGTGCTTGAGATACGGCCCGGCGAGCGGATTCTCGATGGTGCGCGGCGCCTGGGCTATGAATGTCCGCAAAGCTGTCGCAATGGCAATTGCCACGTGTGTGCGGCGCTGTTGGTGGAAGGCCGGGTCGAGCAGGCCGGCAAGGTGCACGACCACGGCGAGTTCTACACTTGCATAGCCGAGCCGCTGGAAGACTGCGTCCTGCTGTGGGATGGCGTGCTCGCGCTGGGAGAACTGCCGGTGCGCAGCCTGTCGTGTCAGGTCATCGAATGCCGGGATGTCGGTGGCGACACCTGGCGCGTGCGCCTGCGTGCGCCGGCCGGCAAGCCGCCGCGCTATCACGCCGGGCAATACCTGATGATCGAGCGTGAGAACGGCGAGAAATCGGCGTTCTCCATGGCCTCGGCGCCGCACGGCGGGCGTGATCTGGAAATCCATGTGCTGGCCCGTGAAGCCAGTGCGCTGAGCCTGATCGAACAGCTGCAACGCAACCCGCTGGTGCGCGTCGAGCTGCCGTTCGGCGACACCCACCTCGCCGAATTGCCTGACGGTCCGCTGGTGCTGATCGCCGCCGGCACCGGCATGGGGCAGATTCACAGCCTGATCGAACACTGCCGCGCCAACGGCTTCAAACACCCGGTGCATCTGTACTGGGGCGTGCGGCGTCCGGAAGATTTCTATGAAATCGAGCATTGGGACGAGTGGCTGAAGCTGCCCAACCTGTTCCTGCACAAAGTGGTCAGCGACCAGTGCGGTTGGGAAGGGCGCTGCGGGATGTTGCATCAGGCGGTGTGTGAAGACTTCGCGGATCTGAAGCCCTTGCACGTCTACGCCAGCGGCTCGCCGGCGATGGTCTACGGCACGCTGGATGCGCTGGTGGAAGCCGGGATGGATGCGCACCAGATGCGCGCCGATGTATTTGCGTATGCGCCGCGCTCTTGAGCCGCGCGAATTGAGCCGAGCTCTTGAGCCGAGCTCTTGCGTCCCGCGCCTGAGCCGCGCTTCTAGAAACGCACGCCGCTAGTCACCATCGCCGCATTGGCGCCGAGAAATACCAGCTCGGCGGCCAATGGGCCGTAGTGAGTCCCGACGGACGGAATGATCACCGGCGCAATGCCGTAGCGGTTCAAAGGAATCTTGTCCTTGTAATCACCGCGATAACCCTGCAACAGCCCACCCGTGACTTTCAGATACAGCGGATATTCGCTGCTGTCATAGCGCTTGCCGACATAGGCGTAGTTCGAGCGCTGGCGGAACGAGTTGCGGAAAGTTGCCCCGCCAAATACCCAGCCGGAAGCCTGATTGCGTTCGATGCCGATCAAGTCCTGATGATTATTGTGTTCGGGGTCGGGCGAGTAATGTCGGGTGTAGACACTGGTCTGGGCATACCAGAAGCCTTTGCCTTGCGCATTGTCCTCGGCCAATGCATGGCCGGCCTGAGCCATCAGCAACGCGGCCAGAAGTCTTGGGATTTTCATAGTGCAGCCTCGGTTAAACGGGATGGCTTGCGCCAGAGGAAGGCCGTTATACGTAGGCGTTCAGCGACGGAGAAGAAAGAAAGTCCGACATTTTAGTAGGAAGTTTCCTGCGCCTTCATGAACGAAACCTGAACAAGCGAAGGCTTATGCATATTTCATTCGGGTATTTAAGATATTTCTGCAATGGTATTAGGCTATATAAAGCCGCATAGCCGGGGCTGATAACCCCCAGTAGCGCTATCGGGCAGGCCATACATCCTTTAGCACTTTTCGTTTTACAGTTACTGCTATATGTTCTATCCAGCGAATTGTGCTTACATCTTGTAATACTTGCGGGGCCGAACACTTCCGTCATGACAGCCATTGAATCTGCTTTTGTGAATCTGGCTTACCCTCCGCGGCTCGATCTGGGGCCGCAGCTGACCCACGAACAACTTGTCGTCTCGATGCAATCGACCATGGCGCGCCACAAGGGAGGCCCGGTGTGGCTGTTCGCCTACGGGTCGCTGATCTGGCGCCCGGAATGTACTGCGGTGGAGCGGGTGCGCGGGCGCGTCCATGGCTACCACCGCGGCCTGTATTTGTGGTCGCACGAGCATCGGGGGACGCCGGAAATGCCCGGGCTGGTATTTGGTCTGGATCGCGGCGGTTCATGCAGCGGCTTCGCCTATCGGCTGCCGGAAGAGAACCTCGACGCTGCGCTGTACGCGCTGTGGAAACGCGAGATGCCGTTCCCGTCCTATCGCCCGCACTGGCTGAACTGCCGGCTCGAAGATGGCAGTCAGGTGCAGGCGTTGGGATTTGTTCTGGAGCGACACCTGCCCAGCTATGCCGGCAACTTGCCGGATCACGTGCTGAGTCAGGTATTCGAAAGCGCTTGCGGGCGTTACGGCACCACTCGCGATTATGTCGAGCAGACCGCCCACGCCCTGCGCAGCCACGCCATGCCGGATCGAAATCTGGAGGCGCGGCTCAAGCGCTGCAAATCAAAGGTCGATCAGGCGACGGCTTCGCGGCTCTGACTGGCGACTTGCTTGTGCCACAGGGTCGGGGCCAGGAAGGCCATCGACAGCAGGCAAGCGCCCACCAGCAGGACAAAACCACCGTTCCAGCCGAAGTGGTCAACGGTGTAGCCCATCGCCGCACTCGCCGCGACCGAACCACCCAGGTAACCGAACAGACCGGTGAAGCCCGCAGCCGTGCCGGCGGCTTTCTTCGGTGCCAGTTCCAGCGCCTGCAGGCCGATCAGCATCACCGGGCCATAGATCAGGAAGCCGATCGAGAACAGCGCGATCATGTCCACCGTCGGGTTGCCGGCCGGGTTCAGCCAGTACACCAGCGTCGCCACGGTCACCAGCGCCATGAACACCATGCCGGTCAGGCCACGATTGCCACGGAAGATCTTGTCCGACATCCAGCCGCACAGCAGCGTGCCCGGAATGCCCGCCCACTCGTAGAAGAAATAGGCCCACGAGGTTTTATCCACGGTGAAACCTTTGGCTTCTTTCAGGTAGGTCGGCGCCCAATCCAGTACGCCGTAGCGCAGCAGGTAAACGAACACGTTGGCCATGGCGATGTACCAGAGCATTTTGTTGCGCAGCACGTATTTGACGAAAATTTCCTTGGCGCTGAATACGTCTTCGTGGCTGGCGTCGTAGCCTTCCGGGTAATCGTTCTTGTACTTCTCGATCGGCGGCAGGCCGACCGATTGCGGGGTGTCGCGCATGGTGATGAAGGCAAACACCGCCACGCCCAGCGCCACCGCTGCCGGAACGTAGAAGGCTGCGTGCCAGTCATTGAACAGGCCCATGCCGATCAGGAACAGCGGGCCGATCAGACCGCCACCGACGTTATGCGCCACGTTCCACACCGAAACCACGCCGCCACGTTCCTTCTGCGACCACCAGTGCACCATGGTGCGTCCGCTCGGCGGCCAGCCCATGCCTTGGGCCCAGCCGTTGATGAACAGCAGGATGAACATCATGGTCACGCTGGAAGTCGCCCAAGGCGCAAAACCGAAAATGAACATCACCCCGGCTGACACCAGCAGGCCGAATGGCAGGAAGTAGCGCGGGTTGGAACGGTCGGACACCAGGCCCATCAGGAACTTCGACAGACCGTAGGCAATGGCGATGGCCGACATCGCCAGACCCAGATCGCCACGGCTGTAGCCTTCGTCGATCAGGTACGGCATGGCCAGCGAGAAGTTTTTGCGCAGCAGGTAGTAACCCGCGTAGCCAAAGAAGATACCGGCGAAGATCTGCCAGCGCAGGCGTCGGTAAGTACTGTCTATTTTTTCTTCAGGCAATGGAGCCTGATGTGCGGCAGGACGAAAGAAAGCAAACATTCAAGAGCTCCAGATTTCTTGTTTTGACTGCGGATGCGAATGTTACAGTTTCGTTACCGAAAATAGCACCGGTTCGCATTGGCAAAACAGGGGAAATGTTGGAATTCGCGCGTTCTTTTACGAACCTGTCGCTCAGCTGTAAGAACAGGGCGTTTTCACCACTTATCTACCTGGAGTGACTTAGACTCGCGGCCCGTTCAGCCGATTGATCAGCCGAGATAAGCAATGTCACTGAAGGTTCGCATGTTGGTGCCGAGATTTTTGGTGGCAGCGGGACTTGCCGTCGTGTTGCTGACATTGATCGTCACCGATCATCCTGCTCATTCCGGCCTGCGCAATGCCACGGTGCTGATCATTCGGCATGCGGAAAAACCGGATACAGGATCGGTGCTCAATGCCCGAGGCGAGCAACGCGCCGCCGCCTACGTCGACTATTTCAATCCGCTGAAACTCGACGGCCAGACGTTCACCCCCCAGCGTTTGATCGCTGCCGGCGATACCCCGGAAAGTTCGCGCTCACGCCTGACCCTGACCCCGTTGGCCCAGCGCTTGAACCTTGCGATCGAGCAGCCCTACGTCAACGGCGATCTGCATCAAATGGTCAAACTGTTGCGCAAGAGCAATCAGGCGCAGACGGTGCTGATTGCCTGGCACCACGGCCATATCAATAAACTGCTCAAAGCCTTTGGCGGCGACCCCACAGCGCTGATGGGCCAGGAAAAATGGCCGGATGATGTCTTCGACTGGCTAATCGTCCTGCGCTTCGATGACAAGGGCCGGCTGATTCCGTCGCGCAGTCTGAAGGTGCAGGAGCACTTGTTGCCGGGCGACTCTGCCGGGCCGAACGGCGGCTAAACGTCCGTCAGAAAATGTACCTGCCGTCATTTGCCCAGCGGTTTCGTCGGATTTCCCATCGGGATCAGGAAATGTCCTGCATTCAATAGCGAAGCTGCGCCATTCAGTAAAAAGACAGTGCTCCTTAAACTTTCTGTTGTTGCCGGACAGGCATCTCAATAGGGAAGGGGCGCGATCATGCGGTGGTTTTTTGCAGGGCTTTTATTGACGATCTTCAGTCTTGCACTGGCGGCAGAAGGGTTACTCATACCTGAAAACAACCCGCAGCCGATTTACCCGAAGAGGTTGTCCAGGGCAGGGGTCGAAGGCGAGGTCAGGGTCAGCTTTATCGTCAAGGCGGATGGCTCGGTCAGCGCGATCGACATCGTGCAAAGTGATCACCCCGATCTGGCTGAGGCGGTCAAAGACGCCATAACACAGTGGCGCTTCAGGCCCTGGACGATTGAAGACGGTCGGCCTGCGGAACAGCCCGTCGTGGCGCCGATGCTCTTTCGATTGGCCAGGGACCAGCCGATCGACATCAACCAGTGGCTGAAGTCAGTAAAGTGTCGCGTCATCAATGACGGTTTCAGGAACATGCCTGAGCACGCCTGGGTCGACGCAGAAGTGTTTAATTACACCCGTGCTTACGTTTCCAACGTGATTCTCAAGAGTCAGTTGGCCGATGAACAACGTCTGGCAATCATCGCCAAGATGAACCGGCGCGTACCGATGATCGTCAGAGGCTGCCGGGAAGCTCCTATGCGTAGCTACATGAGTTTTCTGCCGGGAGAGGTTCGTGAGTTGCTTTGAGCCAGCGACGCTGTGTTGCTGCCTGGCGCGAATCAGGCCGGCTCCGAGAGGTCACCGGCCAGAAAACACTCAGCGCACCTGCACCACCACCTTGCCCACCGCCTTGCGCTGCCCCAGATCGTTGATCGCCTGCGCCGCGTTGCTCAGCGGATACACCTGCGACACCAGCGGTTTCAACTTGCCCTCGGCGAACCAGTCGAACAGTTGCTGGAAGTTCGCCGCGTTGTCCTGCGACTGGCGCTGGGCGAAGGAGCCCCAGAACACGCCGAGTACCGCGGCGCCCTTGAGCAGGGCGAGGTTGACCGGCAGCTCGGGGATGCGTCCGCTGGCGAAGCCGACCACCAGCAGGCGGCCGTTCCAGGCGATGGCGCGGATGGCCTGGTCAAACAGGTCGCCACCGACCGGGTCGTAGATCACGTCGGCGCCCTGGCCGTCGGTGAGGCGTTTGATTTCGTCCTTGAGGCTGGTTTCGCTGTAGTTGATCAGTTCATCGGCACCGGCGGCCTTTGCCACGGCGAGTTTTTCCGTGCTGCTGGCGGCGGCGATGACCCGGGCACCCATGGCTTTGCCGATTTCCACCGCCGCCAGACCGACGCCACCGGAAGCGCCGAGCACCAGCAGGGTCTCGCCAGGTTGCAGGTTGGCCCGTTGCTTGAGGGCGTGCATCGAAGTGCCGTAGGTCATGCTGAACGCGGCGGCGGTGTTGAAATCCATCGACGGCGGGATCGGCAGCACGTTGTAGCCCGGCACCGCGACCTGTTCGGCGAAGCTGCCCCAGCCGGTCAGGGCCATGACCCGGTCGCCGACTTTCAGGTGGCTGACTTTCTCACCGACGGCGCTGACCACGCCGGCCGCTTCGCCCCCCGGCGAAAACGGGAAGGGCGGCTTGAACTGATACTTGCCCTCGATGATCAGCGTGTCCGGGAAGTTGACCCCGGCGGCGTGCACCTCCAGCAGGATTTCGTTCTTCTTCGCGACAGGACTGGCGACGTCTTCCAGCACCAGCGATTCGGCAGGGCCGAAGGCTTTGCACAGCACGGCTTTCATCAGGGCTATTCCTTTGGGAGTGATGGCCGATAAGTGTAGGTGTGTCAGTCAACGGGTCAACGAGCATGCCCGGCCCTGATAGTCAGCCATAAGCTTGTGCTTGCGCGGCGGGTCGTTATGCTAGGCCGCAAACCGGATAAGGAGCGAATTGTGAAAGCGTGGATCATGTTGTTGCTGGCCCTGTCTCTGCCTGTGGCAGCGCTGGCCGAAGAAGCCAAAGAAGGCGAGGCGCCGAAGGTCAACTACATCACCCTGAGCCCGCCGTTCGTGGGCAACTACGGGCTGGACGGCACGCCCAAGCTGAAGGTCTACAAGGCCGACGTGGCGCTGCGTGTAACGGGCGAAGAGGCGACCAAACTGGTCAAGGCCAACGAGCCGCTGATCCGCAATCAACTGGTGGCGCTGTTCACTCAGCAGACCACCGAGGCGATGGGCAGCATCGAAGGCAAGGAAAAGCTGCGTCAGGAAGCCCTGAAGCAGACCCAGCAAGTGATGAATGACGAGACCGGCAAGCCGGTGGTTGAAGATCTGTTGTTCAACAACCTGATCATTCAGTAACCACGCTGGCCGCTGTTCAGGACGCCAGGCTTTTGCGAAAGCGCGCCAGGGCGATAACGAAGAACAGCAGGCCGATGGCCGTCAGCGCCAGCAAGTCCGGCCAGACCACGCTCAGCCCGGCGTCGCGAAACAGAATCGCGGCGCTGAGGCTGACAAAGTGTGTGGACGGCGAGCCCTGCATGACCCATTGCAGCCACTGCGGCATGCTGTCCAATGGCGTGCTGCCGCCCGACAGCAGCAACATCGGGATGATCACCGGAATCGCCAGCAGACCGAACTGCGGCGTCGAGCGCGCCAGCGTCGCCAGAAAGATACCCAGCGCGGTACTGGCAAACAGATAAACCGCAGTCACCAGCAAAAACAGGCTCATCGAGCCGGCCAACGGCACACCCAACAGGCCTTTGACCACCACCTCCAGCGACAGCCAGGTGCACAACACCACCACCAGCAGGTTGCTCCAGATTTTCGCCAGCATGATTTCCAGCGCCGTCAGCGGCAGCACCAGCAAATGGTCGAGCGTGCCGTGTTCGCGTTCGCGCAGCAGCGCCGTGCCGGTGAGGATGATCGCCAGAATAGTGATGTTGTTGACGATCTGAATCACCGCCAGAAACCAGCCGCCCTCCAGATTGGTGTTGAACAGGGCGCGAGTAGTCAGTTGCACGGGTGCCTTGGCCGCTGCACCGCCCTGACCGGCATAGTCGAGCAATTCGCGCTGGAAGATCCGGCCGATGTAGCCGGCGCCCATGAACGCCTGGCTCATGGCTGTGGCATCGACGTTGACCTGAATCGCCGGTTGCCGCGTGGCGAGCAAGTCGGTTTGAAAGCCCGCCGGAATATTGATCACGAAGGTGTACTCACCGCTGTCCATGACCTGATCCAGTTGCGCATAAGGCAGCAGCACCGGCGTCTGGAATTCCGGCGGCTGCAGGGCCTGGGCCAATTGGCGTGAGAGGGCGCTGTGGTCTTCGTCGACGATCGCCACGCTGGCGTTGTGCACGCCGATCACCGAACCGGCGGCGGGCATGTAAATCGCCACGGTGAAGGCGTAGAACAGGAACAGCAGCAACACGCTGTCATGGCGCAGGCTGGTCAGTTCCTTGAGTCCCAGGCGCAGGATGTGCGCGAACTTGTGCATCAGGCCTCCTGCTTTTTCAGCATGATCAGGCTCAGCCCGGTGAACCCGACAAAGAACCCGAACAGCGCCAGGCACTGTGGCCACAGCTGACGCAAGTCCAGCGCCTTGGTGAACGTACCCACCGCGATGTCGAGGAAGTGCCCCGCCGGAAACAGCATGCCCATCACTGCTGCCGCACCTTCCAGCGACGAGCGCGGCACGATCAGCCCGGAGAACTGGATGGTCGGCAGGCTGGTGATGATCATGGTGCCGAGGATCGCGGCGATTTGTGTGCGGGTGAACGCCGAGATCAGCAGGCCCATGCTGGTGGTCGCCAGCACGTACAGCAGGCCGCCGAATGCCAGCGTCAGCAGGCTGCCCTTGAACGGCACGCCGAACAGCCAGCGATTCATCGCCACCAGCAGCGCCAGGTTGACCAGACTGACCAGCAGGTACGGCGCCTGTTTGCCCAGCAGAAATTCGAGGCGGGTCAGGGGCGTGGCGTAGAAATTGGTGATCGACCCCAACTCCTTTTCGCGGACGATGCCCAGCGCCGTGAGCATCGCCGGAATGAAGGCGAGGATCAGCGCCATGACCCCGGGGCCGATGGCGTTGACGCTGACTACGTCCTGGTTGTAGCGAAAGCGGGTTTCCAGGCTGGCCGCCGCCGGGTGGGCCAGCGCCGGGCTACTTTGTTCGGCCAACTGTTGCAGATTGCCCATGTGTACGGCTTCAACATAATTGCGGCTGGTTTCGGCGCGAAACGGCATGCCGCCATCCAGCCACGCCGCCACAGCGGGTTGGCGCCCGGCGTACAGATCGCGGCCGAATCCGGGGGGAATCTCCAGCGCCAGTTTGATTTCCGAGCGTTGCAGGCGCCGGTGCAGTTCCTGCGGGTCATGAATGGCCGGCTGTTCGTCGAAGTACCGGGAGCCGCGAAACGCCTCCAGATAAGCCCGGCTCTGCGGCGTCTGATCCTGGTCGTACACGGCGAACGCGAGGTTTTCCACGTCCAGCGAGATGCCGTAACCGAAAATCACCATCATGAAAATCGCCCCGGCCAAGGCGAACGCCATGCGCACCTTGTCGCGCAACAGCTCCTTGCCTTCGCGACTGGCCACGGCCAACAGGCGACCGAGGCTGAAACCATGGCGGGGCACTGGTGTTGTCGCTGCGCTCGGCGGTGCCATTTGCGGCTCGGCCACAGGCGCTGGTGGCTGAGCGCCCTGAGCCTGTTCCAGGCAGGTGACGAAGGCCGCTTCCAGCGTCTCGCCGGCAAACTGGCGTTGCAGCGCCGCCGGGGTGTCGCAGGCGAGAACTTTGCCCGCGTGCATCAGCGAGATGCGGTCGCAGCGCTGCGCTTCGTTCATGAAGTGCGTGGAGAGGAAGATCGTCACGCCCTGTTCGCGGGACAACTCGATCAACAGTCGCCAGAAATCATCACGGGCTGCCGGATCGACGCCGGAAGTCGGCTCGTCGAGAATCAGCACCTCCGGGCGGTGCAGCACCGCCACCGCCAGTGACAGACGCTGGCGCAGCCCCAATGGCAATGCTCCGGATGGCTGGTCGGCGACCGCGAGCAGATTGAAGCGCTGAATCAATGCCTCGATGCGTTGTGCGCTCTCGGTTTTGGGCAGGTCGAACAGCCGCGCGTGCAGCTCGAGGTTCTGCCGCACACTCAGTTCGCCGTACAGCGAAAAACTCTGCGACATGAAGCCGACCCGCTTGCGCGTGGCCAGATCCTTGGCGTTCACCGGGTTGCCGAGCAGCGTCGCACTGCCTTCACTGGCCGGCATCAGCCCGGTCAGGACCTTCATGGTGGTGGTCTTGCCGCAGCCGTTGGAGCCGAGAAAACCGAAAATCTCGCCACGGCCAATGGCAAAACTGACGTGATCCACGGCGGTGAAATCGCCGAAGCGCAGCGTCAGGTCGTGGGCTTCGATGGCGATGTCGCTGCTGTTGCCGGTGCGCGGTGGAATCACCAGCGGCTGAGCGTCATGCTGGCTGTCACCCTGAAAATGGGTGAAGGCGTCATCGAGTTTTCCGCTGGGGGTGACGTTCGCCAGCTCGCGGCTCAGGCCGGTGGCGATCAACTTGCCAGCATCGAGCATCAGGCAATGCTCGAACTGCTCGGCTTCTTCCATATAGGCCGTGGCGACCAGCAGCGTCAGTTGCGGGCGCTGGCGTCGCACATCGTCGACCAACTCCCAGAAGCGCCGGCGCGAGAGCGGGTCGACGCCGGTGGTCGGCTCATCGAGGATCAGCAGATCCGGTTCATGGATCAGCGCGCAGCACAGCCCGAGTTTCTGCTTCATGCCGCCGGACAACTTGCCGGCGGGGCGCTCGGCGAACTTCAGCAGATCCGTGGCGAGCAACAGGCTGTGCATGCGCTGCTCGCTTTCAGCCTTGGACAGGCCGAACAGCGTCGAGAAGAACTGGATGTTCTCGCGGATCGACAGCTCCGGGTACAAGTTGCCGCCCAGTCCCTGCGGCATGAAGGCGATGCGCGCATAGAGTGTGTCGCGATGCCGGCGATCCTCGATCGCGCCACCGAGCACGTCCAGTTGCCCTTGCTGCAAGGTCTTCACGCCGGCAATCAACCCCAGCAGGCTGGATTTGCCCGCGCCATCGGGGCCGATCAGCCCGCAGCGGGTGCCGGTGGGCAGGCTGAAGGCAATGTTGCTCAGCGCTTGCTGTTTGCCGTAGCGGTGGGCGATACCGTTCGCTTGAGCCGCAAGGCCGCTCATTGCAGATTGGCCGGCCATTCGACGGGCGCGATCCGCACGTAGCCGGCCCCGGGCATGCCGGGTTTGGCCTGCGGCACGGCGCTGGGCTGGACCAGGCGCAGCTTGACGCGGAACACCAGTTTTTGCCGCTCGTCGCGGGTCTCGACCTCTTTGGGAGTGAACTGCGATTTGGCTGCGACGAAGCTGATTTTTGCCGGCAGCGGGTTATCGGGCAAGGCATCGAGCAGCACGCGAGCCTCATCGCCCACCGCCAGGCGCCCGGCCACCGCGGCTGACAGATAGAGGTTCATGTATTGGTCGTTGGGATCGATCAGCAGCAAGACCCGGCCACCGGCTCCCAGCACTTCGCCGGGCTCGGCCATGCGCAGCTGGATCACGCCATCAATCGGCGCGCGCAGACTGCTGTCGTCAATTTCACTGGTCAACTGTGCGACTTGAGCCTGTGCCGCGCCAATCGCCGCACTGACAGCAGACACTTGGGCCCGGGCGGCGACAACGGCAGCGTTGCCAGTGCCGATGCGTGACTGCAGCTGATCGATGATCTGCGCGCTGACATAACCGTGCTTGAACAGTGATTGCGAACGCCCGAGCTCTTGCTGGGCCAGCAGCAGTTCACTCTGGCGCAATTGCACGTTGGCCTGAGCGGCGTTGAGATTCTCCCGGGCGCGCAACACTTCGGCTTCGGCCTGATTACGCTGGGCTTCAAGGGTGCGGGTGTCCATACGCGCCAGCAGTTGGCCCTTGCTGACCTTATCGCCTTCGTCGACCAGCACCTCGGCGAGGCGCCCGGGGGTCTTGCTGGCGATCTGCACTTCGGTGGCTTCCAGCCGCCCGTTGCCCATCGACAGTCCTTCGACCAGGCGGCTGCTGATGGACATCCAGTAACCTAATCCGCCAGCGGCGGCGAGTAATACCAGGAGCGAACCGGCGTATAGAAGTGAAGAACGGCTGTGCGTCGACATGGGGGCATCCTGCGGCTGTGGCTTGCAGTCTGACTGTTCAAGCGTTCCATTCGCTTGATGTCAGTCAAATGAGCGCCAAGCCTAGCCCCTTTTGTCGGTAAAAACCGTGACCGGCGAGTTCTCAGCGCAAACCAAGCACCGCGACCCACTGTTCGGCCGTCACCGGCATCACCGACAGGCGACTGCCTTTTTGCACCAGCGGCATTTCGGCCAGCGCAGTCTGCTGTTTCAGGTAATCGAGCTTCAGCACCCGGGCAAACGTCTCGACGTGTGCCACATCAATCGCACTCCAGGCGTTTTTCTCGGGTGTGGCCTTCGGGTCGAAGTAATGGCTCTCGGGTTCCAGTGCGGTGGGATCCGGGTACGCCGCCTCGATTATTTTGCCGATTCCGGCGATACCCGGCTCCGGGCAACTGGAGTGGTAGAAAAAGAACTCATCGCCCACCGCCATCGCCCGCAGGAAATTGCGCGCCTGATAGTTGCGAACCCCGTCCCAGCGCGCTTTGCCGAGTTTCTCCAGATCTTTGATCGAGAGTTCGTCGGGCTCGGATTTCATCAGCCAATAGGCCATGTCTTTTGCTCCTCAAGCGGTGATTGGGCAGGTTGTCGGGCAATTTTATGACAAACCGACGGTCGGTTGACGTCAGCGTTTGCGCCCGGGTTCACGTTGTCGCAAAATGCCGGCCTTTAAAGCTTGACGCTGCTGCACGGCCTACGAACGGAAACCGCTGCTGTCATCGTGATGATGTGCCTTGAGGGGGGCAATCGATGAAACGCAAACCGGATTTGCTATGGACTTTGGTTATTTTGTTCGGCCTTGGTGTCGTGACCACCGGTTACGCGCAAAGTCTGTGGACGAGCAAGACCGATGCTCCGGTTGAAGTCGCGCAACAGGTCCAACAGTCGACCGCCTTCAAACGCTGAAACTGCCTTCCCGACGCCGCTGATCTGCGCGGCGTCTATCCTGCGAAATACCACGCCTTATCGGTGACCGTGCCTTGCAACGGTACATCCCAGCTGGCCTGCGCCAGGCGTTCGACCTTCTGACATTCATGGGCCAGGCCCAGCAACGTCGGCTTGCGCCAGTTCTTGCGCCGGGCCAGGTATGCCAGACTGCGGTCGTAGAATCCGCCGCCCATCCCCAGGCGTCCGCCAACATCGTCAAACCCCACCAGTGGCAACAGCACCAGATCCAGGGTCCAGATCTTGCGCTGATGGGCCAGATTGGCCCGCGGTTCGAGGATGCGGAAGCGATTGGGCTTGAGCTTGTCGCCGGGGCGAATTCGCTGGAACACCATTTTGGTTCGCGGCCAGGCGCTGAGCACCGGCAGGTAGGTGGCTTTGCCGCGCCGCTGGGCTTCGCGCAGCAGCAGGCGCGGGTCGATTTCACCGTCGGTGGGCAGATACAGAGAGATGTGTTTCGCCCGGCGAAAGTGCGGGTCTTGCGTCAGTTGGCGGAACAGGCCTTTGGCGGCCTGCCGTTGTTCGGCGGGAGTCAGTGAGCGGCGCGCCTTGCGCAGCAGGCGGCGGAGTTGCGGGCGGGGCAGCAGCGCAGGTTCGGTCATGGTTCGGCTTCGGCAGGTGAGGGCGAAAACGCACGCATAAAAAATCCGATGCCGGCAAAAACCGGCATCGGATTCGAATCAGGCTCCCCGGATGAACCGCTGTCAACTTAGCCCTTGAACCCGAAAGTTCAAGGTGGAGGATGCAGTAGACTTTAAGGCTTTCCGTCTGGCGGACATGCACACCAGCCCAACGTGCAACCTCCAGGGTAGTGCAAATCGGCTCAGGGACATCGTCAACTGGCAAGCACCCCAGGGAGTGCGGCGAGTATACCTCAAGCGGCCTGGCGAATCAGCCCTTGCTGATGTCCGGATCGTCGGCCAGCACCAGATCGACACGATCGAGCAAGTCGCGCACCTGTTCACGGGTCGAGCCGCTGGCCTGGATGTCCGGGCGCTCTTCTTTGTGCAAGAGGTCGTGGGTGATGTTCAGCGCGGCCATTACCGCAATACGGTCGGCGCCGATGACTTTGCCGCTGCTGCGGATCTCGCGCATCTTGCCGTCCAGGTAGCGGGCGGCGCTGACCAGATTGCTGCGTTCTTCCTGGGGGCAGATGATCGAATATTCTTTGTCGAGGATCTGCACGGTAACGCTATTGCTTGAACTCATGAGTCTTGCTCCAGGGCCTTGAGGCGCGAAATCATCGATTCGACCTTACGCCGGGCGATTTCGTTTTTTTCAATGAGGTGAGCGCGTTCCTCGCGCCAGGTCTTTTCCTGAGCTAGTAAGAGTGCGTTTTGACTCTTTAGTTGCTCGACTCGGCTAATCAGCTTTTCGAGTCTGGCCATCAGCGCTTGCAGGTCGGTGTCTTCCATTGTGTCCACTGAATTCATCTGATGGGCGGCAGGCGCCTGGCTGGCGGACAGCCTTTAATAGTCTTGGCGAGTCTGTCGATGTAGGATACAAGGCCTTCATTCTAGACATAGCGCCGTCTGGCGCCTAGCTGCCCATGACCATTGCGAATTCCCCGTACCAAGCCTTTGCCACTCTGCTGACTGCCAGCGGCCACAACGTCTCGCCTGCCGAACTGCACGGCCTGCTGCTCGGCCGCAGCTGCGCCGGTGCCGGCTTCAACGCCGACGAGTGGCTGATCGATGCCGCCGAACTTCTGGAAAACGAGCCACAGGACAACGTCCGCAACGCCCTGATCGGCCTGCAAGAGATGGTCAAGGGTGAGTTGACCGGTGACGACGTCACCGTCGTTCTGCTGCTGCCGACCGATGACGCGCCGCTGGCCGACCGCGCCGCCGCACTGGGCCAATGGTGCCAGGGCTTCCTCAGCGGTTTCGGCCTGAACTGCCGCGACAGCAGCATGCTCAGCACTGAAGCCACCGAAGTGCTGCAGGATCTGGCGGCGATCTCCCAGGTGCAAGACGCTCTGGAAGAATCCGAAGACGGCGAAAGCGACTACATGGAAGTCATGGAATACCTGCGCGTCGCGCCGCTGCTGCTGTTCTCGGAAACCAAGAAAGCCGACGTGCCGCCAGCCGCCAAGCCGTCGCTGCATTAATCGCGTGCCAGGGAAAGCCATCTGCCCATGACCCATATCCCCAAAGCGGAATACAGCCGTCGCCGCAAGGCCCTGATGGCGCAGATGGAACCCAACAGCATCGCGATCCTGCCCGCCGCCGCAGTGGCGATCCGCAACCGCGACGTCGAGCACGTCTACCGTCAGGACAGCGACTTTCAGTACCTCAGCGGTTTCCCCGAGCCGCAAGCCGTCATCGTCCTGATGCCCGGCCGCGAGCACGGCGAGTACGTACTGTTCTGCCGTGAGCGCAACGCCGAACGCGAGTTATGGGACGGCCTGCGCGCCGGCCAGGAAGGCGCGATCCGTGATTACGGCGCCGACGACGCGTTCCCGATTACCGACATCGACGACATCCTGCCGGGCCTGATCGAAGGCCGCGACCGGGTGTATTCGGCGATGGGCAGCAACCCGGAGTTCGACCGCCATCTGATGGACTGGATCAACGTGATCCGCTCCAAGGCGCACCTCGGCGCCCAGCCACCGAACGAATTCGTTGCCCTGGATCATCTGCTGCACGACATGCGCCTGTATAAATCGGCGGCAGAAGTGAAGGTGATGCGCGAAGCCGCACGGATTTCCGCTCAGGCGCATATCCGGGCGATGCAGGCCAGCCGGCCGGGACTGTACGAATACAGCCTCGAAGCCGAACTGGATTACGAATTCCGCAAGGGCGGGGCGAAGATGCCGGCCTACGGTTCCATCGTCGCCGCCGGGCGCAACAGTTGCATCCTGCATTACCAGCAGAATGACGCGCTGCTCAAGGACGGTGATCTGGTGTTGATCGACGCCGGTTGCGAAATCGACTGCTACGCCAGCGACATCACCCGCACCTGGCCGGTCAACGGCAAGTTTTCCGCCGAGCAGAAAGCGATCTACGAACTGGTGCTGGCCTCGCAGGAAGCCGCGTTCGCTGAAATCGCCCCGAACAAAAACTGGAACCAGGCGCACGAAGCGACGGTGCGGGTGATTACCGCAGGCCTGGTCAAGCTCGGAATCCTGCAAGGCGAGGTCGATGAGTTGATCGCGACCGAAGCCTATAAAGCGTTTTACATGCACCGTGCCGGCCATTGGCTGGGCATGGATGTACATGACGTTGGCGAGTACAAGGTCGGCGGCGAATGGCGGGTGCTGGAGGTCGGCATGGCGCTGACCGTGGAACCGGGCATCTACATCGCCCCGGACAACCAGCACGTAGCGAAGAAATGGCGCGGCATTGGCGTGCGCATCGAGGATGACGTGGTAGTGACCAAGACCGGTTGTGAAATATTGACCAGCGGCGTACCGAAAACCGTTGCCGAAATCGAAGCGCTGATGGCGCAAGCACGGACACACGCGGCATGAGTCGAGTCAATCTGGCAATCATCGGTGGCGGCCTGGTCGGCGCCAGTCTGGCGCTGGCCTTGCAGGCCGGGGCCAAGGCCCGCGGCTGGAAAATCGTCCTGATCGAACCGTTCGCCCCCGGCGACAGCTGGCAGCCGAGCTACGACGCACGTTCGTCGGCGCTGTCCTTCGGTTCCCGGCAGATCTATCAACGGCTGGGCGTGTGGCAGGAGATTTCCCGCCGCGCCGAGCCGATCAAACAGATTCACGTGTCCGACCGTGGTCGCTTCTCCACCGCCCGTCTGTCGGCGATGGAAGAGGGCGTGCCGGCCTTGGGCTACGTGGTGGAAAACGCCTGGCTCGGCCAGTGCCTGTGGCAGCATCTGGATAAAGACGTGATCAGCTGGCGCTGCCCGGCGGAAGTCACGCGCATGGAGCCGCTGCCCGACGGCTATCGCCTGACCCTCAACGATGAAACCACCGTCGAGTGCGATCTGGCGGTGCTCGCCGATGGTGGTCGCTCCGGTCTGCGCGAACAACTGGGCATCAACGTGCGCAAGCGTCCGTACAACCAGAGCGCGCTGATCGCCAACATCACTCCGAGCGAAGCGCACAACGGCATGGCCTTCGAGCGCTTCACCGACGAAGGCCCGATGGCCTTGCTGCCGCTGCCGGACAACCGTTGCGCACTGGTCTGGACCCGCCTGGGCATGGACGCGCAACGTCTGGCCGACCTCAGCGAGCGCGATTTCCTCAGCGAACTGCAGGGTGTGTTCGGCTACCGCCTCGGCACCTTGAAACAGGTCGGCGCGCGGCATTTGTATCCGTTGTCGCTGGTCGAGGCCGAAGAGCAAGTACGCTCGCATCTGGCCGTACTCGGCAATGCCGCGCACAGCCTGCACCCGATTGCCGGACAAGGTTTCAATCTGTCCTTGCGTGATGCCGATGCATTGGCCGCGGCGCTGCTTGCGAGCGATAAACCGTTGGGCGACATCGCTACATTGCAGGCGTATCGCGAGCGGCAGCGTCTGGATCAGGAGCTCACCGTGGGCTTCTCCGATCAGGTCACCCGACTGTTCGGCAGCACCCAGCCGCTGGTCTCGCTGGGCCGCAACATCGGCCTGCTCGGTCTCGATCTGTTGCCACCGGCCAAGCGCTGGTTTGCTCGTCAGGCCATGGGGCTGGGGACGCGGCCGGATGCTTGAGCGGCGGGTCGGCACTTTCACTTTCAGCAGCGCGCCGCTAACTGGCGCGCTCGCTAAAACCTTTTACGAGCGGCGCATGCCGCCAGCGAGACAGGCTTAAAGCATGGAAATGCGCGCAGATCTGCTGATTGTCGGAGCCGGAATGGTCGGCAGCGCCCTCGCGTTGGCGTTGCAGGACAGCGGCCTGGAAGTGTTGCTGCTCGACGGCAGCCCGCTGAGCGTCAAACCGTTCGACGCCGCCGCGCCGTTCGAGCCGCGAGTGAGCGCCTTGTCGGCGGCCAGCCAGCGGATACTCGAACGCCTTGGCGTCTGGGACGGCATCGCCAAGCGCCGCAGCAGCCCCTACACCGACATGCACGTGTGGGACGGCAGCGGCACCGGGCAGATTCATTTCTCGGCGAGCAGTGTGCATGCCGAAGTGCTCGGTCATATCGTCGAAAACCGTGTGGTGCAGGATGCCTTGCTCGATCGCTTGCACGATTGCGATCTGGGCATGCTGGCCAACGCACGGCTGGAACAGATGCGCCGCTCCGGTGACGACTGGCTGCTGACCCTGGCCGATGGTCGGCAGTTGCGTGCGCCGCTGGTGATTGCGGCGGACGGTGCGAATTCGGCGGTGCGCCGGCTGACCGGCGTTGCCACCCGCGAGTGGGATTACTTGCACCACGCCATCGTCACCAGCGTGCGCAGCAGCAAGCCGCACCGGATGACCGCCTGGCAGCGTTTCACCGATCACGGGCCGCTGGCGTTTCTGCCGCTGGAACGTGACGGGCAGCAGGACTGGTGCTCGATCGTCTGGTCGACCACGCCAAGTGAAGCCGAACGCCTGATGGCGCTGGATGAAACCGCGTTCTGCCGTGAGCTGGAGCGGGCATTCGAAGGTTGCCTGGGCGAGGTGATCAGCGCTGATCCACGGCTGTGCGTGCCGTTGCGTCAACGCCACGCCAAACGCTACGTGGCCGAAGGCTTGGCACTGATCGGCGACGCCGCGCACACCATTCACCCGTTGGCCGGGCAGGGGGTGAACCTGGGTTTCCTTGATGCGGCGGTGCTGGCTGAAGTGTTGTTGCAGGCGGCGGAACGCGGCGAACGGCTGGCGGATGTGAAAGTGCTGAGTCGTTACGAGCGTCGGCGCATGCCGCACAACCTGGCATTGATGGCGGCGATGGAGGGCTTCGAGCGTCTGTTCCAGGCTGACCCGTTGCCGGTGCGCTGGTTGCGCAACGCCGGATTGAAACTGGTGGAGCAGATGCCGGAGGCCAAGGCGTTGTTTGTGCGTGAGGCGCTGGGGTTGACCGGGGATCTGCCGGTACTGGCCAAACCCTGAGATCTGTTTGAGGCTGATGGCCCCTTCGAGAGCAAGCCCGCTCCCACATTGGAATGCATTTCAAGGGTGGGAGCGGGCTTGCTCGCGAAGGGGCCAGAACCGATGCCATGAATTTCAGCTTGTGCAACATCTGGTAACTCCTTGCCCAAGTGTTCGATTGAGCTGGTAAATGTGAGTCCTTATCATTTGGCCCACATTTTCCGACCGAGAGATCACTCCCATGTTGGCACCCAAGCGTCTCCTGACCGCACTGGCCCTGACCCTGATCGGCAGCACTGCCGCCCAGGCCGCCGACGAGGTGGTGGTCTACTCCTCGCGTATCGATGAGCTGATCAAACCGGTGTTCGACGCCTACACCGCGAAAACCGGGGTGAAGATCAAGTTCATCACCGACAAGGAAGCGCCGCTGATGCAGCGGATCAAGGCCGAAGGCGAAAACGCCACTGCCGACCTGCTGCTGACCGTGGATGCCGGCAACCTCTGGCAGGCCGAGCAGATGGGCATCCTGCAGCCGTTTACCTCGAAGACCATCGACGCCAACATTCCCGCGCAATACCGCTCGTCCACCCATGCCTGGACTGGCCTGAGCCTGCGCGCGCGGACCATCGCTTACTCCACCGAGCGCGTTAAGCCGGGCGAGTTGACCACCTACGAAGCGCTGGCCGACAAGAACTGGGAAGGGCGTCTGTGCCTGCGCACGGCGAAGAAGGTCTACAACCAGTCGCTGACCGCGACCATGATCGAAGTGCACGGCGCCGAAAAGACCGAGAAGATCCTCAAGGGCTGGGTCAACAACCTGTCCACCGATGTGTTCTCCGACGACGTTGCGGTGCTGGAGGCGATCAACGCCGGGCAGTGCGACGTCGGCATCGTCAACACCTACTACTACGGTCGCCTGCACAAGCAGAAGCCCGACCTGCCGGTGAAACTGTTCTGGCCGAATCAGGCCGACCGCGGCGTACACGTGAACCTGTCGGGCATCGGCCTGACCAAGCATGCGCCGCACCCGGAAGCAGCCAAGGCGCTGGTGGAGTGGATGACCACGCCTGAGGCGCAGAAAATCTTCGCCGACGTCAACCAGGAGTTTCCGGCCAACCCGGCAGTGAAACCTTCGGAAGAAGTGGCGGCGTGGGGCAAGTTCGTCGCTGACACCTTGCCGGTGGAAGTGGCGGGCAAGCGTCAGGCGGAAGCGATCCGGATGATGGATCGGGCGGGTTGGAACTAAAACCTGGTTATATCCTGTGGCGAGGGGATTTATCCCCGATCGGATGCGCAGCATTCGTAAAGGCGATGCCCGCGGTGTATCACTACGCCTTGATTAACGACATGGGGGTGCTTCGCACCCCATCGGGGATAAATCCCCTCGCCACAATTGGGGCTGGCATTACTCTTGCGCCAACCCACGATTTATTAGAGAACCCCCTTGGCTCACCCCGCCCAACGCCGCTGGTACCCCATCGTCCTCGCCATTGCCGCGCTGGTGCTGTTGCCCCTGAGTGTCCTGCTGCTGTCGTGGCAGACCATCGATCAGCAGATCTGGTCGCACCTGTGGGAAACCCAGATGCCGCGCCTGCTCGGCAACACCCTGACGCTGGTGCTCGGCGTTGGCGTCGGCGTGACGCTGCTCGGTGTAAGCCTCGCCTGGCTCACCAGCCTCTGCGAATTCCCCGGACGGCGCTGGCTCGACTGGGCGCTGATGTTGCCATTCGCCATTCCGGCCTATGTGCTGGCGTTCGTTTTTGTCGGTCTGCTGGACTATGCCGGCCCGGTGCAAACCCTGCTGCGTGAGTGGTTCGGCAGCGGCCTGCGCCTGCCGCGCGTGCGCTCTACCGGCGGGGTGATTGTGGTACTGGTGCTGGTGTTTTATCCCTACGTCTACCTGCTGGCGCGCACCGCGTTTCTCGCGCAGGGCAAAGGCTTGATGGAGGCGGCGCGGGTACTCGGGCAATCGCCATGGCAGGCGTTCTGGCGGGTGGCGTTGCCGATGGCGCGTCCGGCGATTGGCGCCGGTGTGGCGCTGGCGCTGATGGAGACGTTGGCGGATTTCGGTGCTGTTTCGGTGTTCAATTTCGACACCTTCACCACCGCCATCTACAAGACCTGGTACGGCTTCTTCAGCCTGCCGAGCGCCGCGCAACTGGCGAGCCTGTTGCTGCTGGTGGTGATGCTGGTGCTCTATGGCGAGCGGCGCGCACGTGGCGCCAACCGGGCGAGCAACGAGCGCCCCAGGGTCAAGGCGTTGTATCAGCTGCGCGGGCTAAAGGCGTTCGCGGCGACCGGCTGGTGCACGTTGGTGTTTGCCTGCGCGTTCGTGATTCCGTTGCTGCAACTGCTCGTATGGTTCTGGCAGCGCGGGCGCTTCGATCTCGATGAGCGTTATGCCGGGCTGATCCTGCACACCCTGTATCTGGGCGGCATGGCGGCGTTGATCACCGTCAGCGTCGCGCTGCTGCTGGCGTTTGCCCGACGTCTGGCGCCGACCCGGGCAATCCGTTCCGGGGTCAGTCTGGCCAATCTTGGTTATGCGCTGCCGGGTTCGGTGCTGGCGGTGTCGATCATGCTGGCGTTCAGTTATCTCGACCGCGAACTGGTGATTCCGCTGTCGGGCTGGCTCGGCGGCGCCGGCAAACCATTGCTGCTGGGCAGTCTGGCGGCGTTGCTGATGGCCTATCTGGTGCGCTTTATCGCGGTGGCCTACGGACCACTGGAAAACAGTCTGGCGCGTATACGGCCTTCATTGCCCGAAGCGGCACGTAGTCTGGGTGTCAGTGGACCGCGACTGTTTTTCAAAGTGTATCTGCCGCTGTTGCTGCCCGGCACGCTGAGCGCGGCGTTGCTGGTGTTCGTCGATGTGCTCAAGGAAATGCCCGCGACCTTGCTGATGCGCCCGTTTGGCTGGGACACGCTGGCGGTGCGGATCTTCGAAATGACCAGTGAAGGGGAATGGGCGCGGGCATCGCTGCCGGCGCTGACCCTGGTGTTGGTCGGCCTGTTACCGGTCATCGGCCTGATCCGCCGCTCGGCGCACCGAAACACTTAGTCGTCAGTCCTGAATCATGCGGCTACAATGCGCGGCATTCGGTGCGGTTCGTCTGACAGACCCGTTCGCTGAAATCGGCTGAAAGCCTTCTATTTCGAGGCTTTCACCCCGTACAGCGGCTGTCCGCACCTTCGCCACGCCCGGAAGGAGAAACCCATGGGACAGCGTACGCCTCTGTATGACCTGCATCTCGCCCTCGGCGCGAAGATGGTCGATTTTGGCGGTTGGGACATGCCACTGCATTACGGCTCGCAGGTCGAGGAACACCACGAGGTGCGCCGCGATTGCGGGGTGTTCGATGTTTCCCATATGACCGTTATCGACGTTGATGGCCCACAGGCCAAGGCCTGGCTGCAGCATTTGCTGGCCAATGACGTCGAACGCCTGCATCGCCCCGGCCGCGCGCTCTACAGCACGATGCTCAACGAACGTGGCGGCATCGTCGACGATATGATCGTCTATCGCCTCGAAGACCGTTATCGTCTGGTGTTCAACGCCTCCACTCGCGACCAGGATCTGGCGTGGATGCAGGCGCAGGTCGCCGGTTACGACGTGCATCTGCACGAGCGTCAGGATCTGGCGATGCTCGCCATTCAAGGCCCGCAGGCCCGGCAGAAGATTGCCGAACTGGTGACCCAGTCCCGCGCCGCACTGATCCAGCACCTCAAACCGTTCGAAGCCGAAGTCGATGGCGACTGGTTCATCGCCCGCACCGGTTATACCGGTGAAGACGGCCTGGAAATCGCCTTGCCGGCCGAGCAGGCGCCGGGGTTTTTCAACGATCTGGTCGGTGCCGGCATTTCGCCAATCGGCCTCGGCGCCCGCGACACGTTGCGGGTCGAAGCCGGGATGAACCTCTACGGCCAGGACATTCATCAGGATGTCTCGCCGCTGGCGTCCAATATGGCCTGGAGCATCGCTTGGGAACCGGCTTCGCGGCAGTTCATCGGTCGCTCGGCGCTGGAAGCGGAAAAAGTCGCCGGCGTTGCGCACAAACTGGTGGGTCTGGTGCTTGAGGAGCGCGGTGTTTTGCGCGCCCATCAAGTGGTTCGTATCGCCGATGTTGGCGAAGGAGAGATCACCAGTGGTAGTTTCTCTCCTACGCTAAGCAAATCGATTGCCTTGGCGCGTGTACCGATGGCTACCGCCGACCGCGCCGAAGTGGAAATCCGTGGCAAGTGGTATCCGGTACGAGTGGTCAA
Source organism: Pseudomonas sp. lyk4-TYG-107 (assembly GCF_030209055.1). Taxonomy (NCBI): domain Bacteria; kingdom Pseudomonadati; phylum Pseudomonadota; class Gammaproteobacteria; order Pseudomonadales; family Pseudomonadaceae; genus Pseudomonas; species Pseudomonas sp. lyk4-TYG-107. The sequence goes on along the minus strand of NZ_JARVST010000001.1, from coordinate 360,371 downwards.
ACCGACCTTCGTGCGCCATGGTAAAACCTTGATCTGACCTTTTCCGGCGGGCCTGACCGCTGACAATTTTCTTGAGGACACCGAGCATGAGCAATATCCCCGCTGAACTGCGTTTTGCCGAAAGTCATGAATGGGCACGCCTGGAAGCCGACGGCACCGTTACCGTGGGCATCAGCGATCACGCGCAGGAAGCGCTGGGCGATGTGGTGTTCGTTGAACTGGCCGAAGTCGGCAAGGTGTTTGCTGCCGGTGAGGCTGCCGGTGTTGTCGAGTCGGTGAAGGCCGCGTCCGACATCTACTCCCCGATCGGCGGTGAAGTGATCGCGGTCAACGAAACGCTGGCTGACTCGCCGGAAGAGCTGAACAACGATCCGTACGCCGCATGGATCTTCAAGCTCAAGCCAAGCGACAAGGCCGAGCTGGACAAGCTGCTGGACGCTGCTGCCTACAAGGCTGCCATCGGCGAATAAGCAGACTGTAATACTGCAAAAGCCCCGATCTCTCGGGGCTTTTTTGTAGGCGTCGATCAGGCGTCGCGCAATACCGCTTTCACTGCCGCCACCGAACGCTCGACGTCGTCCTTGGTCATGGTGGTGAACATCGGCAATGACACGATCAAGCGTCCAACGCGCTCGGCAACTGGCAACATGCCTTCCTTGAAACCGCGCTCGCGGTACAGACTCAGCAAGTGAATCGGTGGGTAGTGATAGCCGATGCCGATGCCTTTGGCCTGCATCTGTTCCATGAACGTGGCGCGGGCCGGCAAGCCGTCCTTGCGCTCCGGCAGGACCAGTTGGAACAGGTGCCAGTTGCTCTGGGTAAAGTCCGCCGGTGGCAGTTGGGCGCCATTAGTCGCTTCAAAGTCATCGCCAAAACATTTGAAGTAGTGCCGGGCCAGTTCCTGACGATGGGCGGTCAGCGCCTCGATATGGGCGAATTGACCCAGACCGATGGTGGCGGCGATGTCGGTCATGTTGAACTTGCCACCGAGCACATCGACGTCCAGACCATCAAAGCCGTTGCGGGTCACGCCCTGCAGGCGGTACTTCTCCGCCAGCCGCGCCTCTTCCGGGGTGTTCAGCACCAGGCAGCCGCCCTCGGAGCAGGTGACGTTCTTGTTCGCCTGAAAGCTGAACGACACGAAATCGCCGGTGGCGCCGATGCGCTGGCCGTTCCAGCTCGAACCCAGGGCCTGAGCGGCGTCTTCGACGATACGCAGATTGTGTTTGCGCGCGATGGCATATAGCCGATCCATATCCACTGGCAGACCGGCGAGGTACACCGGAATCAGCGCTTTGGTGCGCGGGGTGATGGCCGCTTCCAACTGGTCCAGATCGATGTTGCGGGTCACCGGATCGATGTCGGCAAACACTGGTGTGGCGCCGACTTCGAGGATCACGTTGGCGGTGGCGACCCAGGAAATCGGCGTGGTGATCACTTCGTCACCCGGCCCGATGCCGGCGATGCGCAAGGCGATTTCCATGGTGCAGGTGCCGGAGTTGAAGGTGCGCACCGGGCGTCCGCCGAAGTATTCCGACAACTGTGCTTCAAAGGCCTGGACCTTCAGCCCGCTGGTGATCCAGCCGGAGCGCAGCACATCGCCGACGGCGGCAATCGTGGCTTCATCAATGACAGGTTTGGAAAACGGCAGGAACGGCAGTTGGTTCATGAGGATTGGATCATCCGAAGGTTGGACGCCTGATGCAGGCGCTACAGCATGCCCCGGAACCCCCTCTGCCGCCAAGCCGTGCGCGTCGGGATCGGCTGCTATGCTGGTTTGACCGTGTTGCATTGACGCCGAGCGCCAGCCAAGAGAGAGCCCGTCATGTCCCAGTTGCCATCCTTGAGCCAGTTACGCGACCCCGAAGCTTTTCTGCGCCGCCATTTGGGCCCCGACGCCGCCGAACAACAGGCGATGCTCGACAGCCTCGGTCTGGGCAGCCGGGTCGAACTGATCGAGCAGACGGTGCCGCCGGGCATTCGCCTGAATCGGGCGCTGGACTTGCCGCCGGCCCTTGATGAGCAGGCGGCGCTGGCCAAGCTGCGCAGTTACGCCGAGCAGAATCAGGTCTGGACCAGCCTGATCGGCATGGGCTACCACGGCACGCTCACGCCGACGGTCATCCTGCGCAATGTGCTGGAAAATCCCGGTTGGTACACCGCCTACACCCCGTATCAACCGGAGATCGCCCAGGGCCGTCTCGAAGCGTTGCTGAATTTTCAGCAACTGACCATCGACCTCACCGGGCTTGAACTGGCCAACGCCTCTTTGCTCGACGAAGCCACCGCCGCTGCAGAAGCCATGGCGCTGGCCAAGCGGGTGGCGAAGTCGAAGAGCAATCTGTTTTTCGTCGATGAGAACTGTCATCCGCAAACCATCTCCGTGGTGCAGACCCGCGCCGAAGGTTTCGGCTTCGAGCTGATCATCGACGCTGTGGATAACCTCAACCAGCATCAGGTGTTCGGCGCGTTGCTGCAGTATCCCGACACTCACGGCGAGATCCGTGATCTGCGTCCGGTCATCGATCAGTTGCACGCGCAGCAGGCGTTAGCGTGTGTCGCCACCGATCTGCTGAGCCTGTTGCTGCTGACACCGCCGGGTGAACTGGGCGCGGACGTGGTGTTCGGTTCGTCCCAGCGCTTTGGCGTACCGATGGGCTACGGTGGCCCGCACGCAGCGTTTTTTGCCAGCCGTGAGGAGTACAAACGGGCGATTCCGGGACGGATCATCGGCGTGTCGAAAGACGCTCGTGGCAACGTCGCGTTGCGCATGGCCCTGCAAACCCGTGAGCAACATATTCGCCGCGAGAAGGCCAACTCGAATATCTGCACCGCGCAGGTGCTGCTGGCCAACATCGCCAGTTGCTACGCGGTGTATCACGGGCCGCAAGGCTTGAAACGCATCGCCCAGCGCGTGCACCGCTTGACCTGCATCCTGGCGGCGGGCCTTGAGCGCCATGGCATCCAAAGGATCAACGCACAGTTTTTCGACACCCTCACGCTGGAGGTTGGCGGCGCGCAGAGCGCGATCATCGACAGCGCCAAGGCTGCGCAGATCAACCTGCGGATTCTCGGCCGTGGCCGAGTGGGGTTGAGCCTCGACGAGACGTGCGATGAAAACACGGTGGCGAAGCTGTTCGATGTGCTGCTCGGTGCCGATCATGGTTTGAACGTCGACGACATTGACGCAGAAGCACTGGTTTCCGGCATTCCCGACCACCTGCAGCGCAACACGCCGTACCTGCGCCACCCGGTGTTCAATGCGCATCACAGCGAAACCGAGATGCTGCGCTACCTCAAGCAACTGGAGAACAAGGATCTGGCGCTTAACCAGTCGATGATCCCGCTGGGCTCCTGCACCATGAAACTCAACGCCACCAGCGAGATGATCCCGATCACCTGGCCGCAGTTCGCCAATCTGCACCCGTTCGCGCCACGGGAACAGGCGGTCGGTTACACCTTGATGATTGAAGAACTGGAGCGTTGGTTGTGCGCGATCACCGGGTTCGATGCGATCTGCATGCAGCCCAATTCCGGCGCTCAGGGCGAGTACGCCGGGATGCTGGCGATTCGCAAATATCACGAGAGCCGGCAGCAGGGCGCGCGGGATATCTGCCTTATCCCCTCCTCGGCCCATGGCACCAACCCGGCCTCGGCGCAGATGGCCGGGATGCGCGTGGTGATCGTCGAGTGCGACGAGGCCGGCAACGTCGATCTGGACGACCTGAAAACCAAGGCTGCCGAGGCGGGGGACAAGTTGTCGTGCCTGATGGCGACCTATCCGTCGACCCATGGTGTGTACGAGGAGGGCATCAGCGAGATCTGCGAAGTTATTCACCAGCACGGCGGGCAGGTGTACATGGACGGCGCCAATCTCAATGCGCAGGTCGGGCTGGCGCGGCCGGCGGACATCGGCGCCGACGTGTCGCACATGAACCTGCACAAGACTTTCTGCATTCCCCACGGCGGTGGCGGGCCGGGCATGGGGCCGATCGGTATTCGTGCGCATCTGGCGCCGTTCGTTGCCAATCACCCGGTGGTGCCGATTGACGGCCCGCTGCCACAGAACGGCGCGGTCAGCGCGGCGCCGTGGGGCAGTGCGAGCATTTTGCCGATCAGCTGGATGTACATCGCGATGATGGGGCCGCAACTGGCGGATGCCAGCGAAGTGGCGATCCTCGCGGCGAACTATCTGGCGCAGCATTTATCCGGCGCATTCCCGGTGCTCTACACCGGGCGCAACGGGCGGGTGGCCCATGAATGCATTCTCGATCTGCGGCCGTTGAAGGCGCAGACCGGGATCAGTGAAGAGGACGTCGCCAAGCGCCTGATGGACTATGGTTTCCATGCGCCGACCATGTCATTCCCGGTGCCAGGGACGTTGATGGTCGAGCCAACCGAGAGCGAGTCCAAGGCCGAACTCGACCGGTTTATCGGCGCGATGCTGAGCATCCGCGCGGAAATCACCGAAGTGCAGAACGGCAACTGGCCGGCGGAAGACAACCCGCTCAAGCGTGCTCCACATACCTTGGCCGACGTCACCGGAGTCTGGGAGCGGCCTTACAGCATCGAGCAGGGGATCACCCCGGATGCGCACACCAAGGCGCACAAGTATTGGCCGGCGGTGAATCGGGTGGATAACGTTTATGGGGATCGCAATCTGTTTTGTGCCTGCGTCCCGGTAGACGATTACCGCTGATTTCCAGGTTGTACAACCGTCCAAATGTGGGAGCGAGCCTGCTCGCGAAGGCGTCGTGTCAGAAGACAAACATGTATCTGACCCACTTTATTCGCGAGCAGGCTCGCTCCCACAGGGGGGGCGTGGTGAATTCGACATTACGGGCAAAAAAATGCCGCTCGATCGAGCGGCATTTTTGTTGGCGCCCTGCTTACTCGGAAGCCACTGCGTTCTTCGCCAGAATCGCATTCGCCAGTTCCATGTCCGTGGCCTGCAGGCCCGGATTGTCGGCGCGGACTTTCTGCATCGCTGCTTCCAGGTACGGCCCACGGATGCCGCCATCGCTGGCGACGAAGCTACCCGCATCGTCCTGTGCGGCAACGATTAGCTTGTGATCCTTGAAGGTCAGGTAGGTCGAACCGGTGGTGGCGCCGGACGAAATGACGTTACGCCAAAAGCTGTCGGCCATCGCTGAACCAACGGGAAGGGACAGCAAGGCAAGGGTGGCGACAGCAAGTTTGAGACGCATGATTGAGTGACTCCTGGGGGTTAACTACGGCGTTGGATAACGATTCGCCAATCCGGTTCCGTAGTGGCCTATTTCTGCTCGCTCTGCGGTGTCACCCGCAGCACTTCTTCGAGGGTGGTCAGCCCCGCCGCGACCTTCTGCGCACCCGACAGGCGCAGGCTGCGCATGCCTTCCTTGAAGGCTTGCCGGCGGATGGCGGTGAGGTCGGTGTCCGGGGTGATGAGCGCTTTGAGGCTATCGCTCAACTGCATGATTTCGTAGACCCCGGCGCGTCCGCGATAACCGGTGTCGCGACACTCCAGGCAACCGATAGCGCGTTGCGCATTGCCCGGCAGCGGCGCCTGCCAGGGCCGGGTCAGGGTTTGCCAGTCTTCCTCTTCCAGCGTCAGCGGCGCCTTGCAGTGCGGGCACAGGGTGCGCACCAGACGCTGGGCCATGACCCCGAGCACCGTGGCTTTAATCAGATAGTGCGGCACGCCGAGTTCCAATAGCCGACTGATCGCGCTGGGGGCATCGTTGGTGTGCAGGGTCGACAGCACCAGATGGCCGGTGAGTGCCGCCTGAATCGCCATTTCCGCGGTTTCCAGGTCGCGAATCTCGCCGATCATGATGATGTCCGGGTCTTGCCGCATCAGCGCGCGTACCCCGGCGGCGAAACTCAGGTCGATGTTGTGCTGGACCTGCATCTGGTTGAACGCCGGCTCGACCATTTCGATCGGGTCTTCGATGGTGCAGAGGTTGATCTCCGGCGTCGCCAGTTTCTTCAGCGTGGTGTAGAGCGTGGTGGTCTTGCCCGAACCGGTCGGCCCGGTGACCAGGATGATGCCGTTGGGCTGGCGGGTCATGTCCTGCCAGCGGCGCAGGTCATCGGCGGAAAAGCCCAACTGATCGAAGTCCTTGAGCAGCACTTCCGGGTCGAAGATCCGCATGACCATTTTTTCGCCAAACGCGGTGGGCAGCGTTGAGAGCCGCAGTTCCACTTCGCCGCCGTCCGGGGTCTTGGTCTTGACCCGGCCGTCCTGGGGTTTGCGCTTCTCGGCGACGTTCATCCGCCCGAGGCTTTTCAGGCGACTGACGATCGCCATGGTCACCTGCGGCGGGAATTGATAGACGTTGTGCAACACGCCATCGATGCGAAAGCGCACGGTACCCTGTTCGCGGCGCGGTTCGATGTGGATATCGCTGGCGCGCTGCTGGAAGGCGTACTGGAACAGCCAGTCGACGATGTTGACGATGTGCGCGTCGTTGGCGTCCGGCTCCTGATCACTGGCGCCGAGGTTGAGCAGTTGTTCGAAGTTGCCGAGGTTGCCGTTTTGCTGATCGGCGTTGTTGGCGCCGCTGACCGATTTGGCGAGGCGGAAGAACTCGACGCTGAAGCGCTGGATGTCCACCGGGTTGGCGACCACCCGTTTGATCGGCAGCTTCAGCACGTGGGTCAAGTCAGCCTCCCAACCGGTGACGTAGGGCTGGGCGCTGGCCACGACCACCGCATCGCGGTCGACCGCCACCGCGAGAATCTTGTGGCGTTGGGCAAAGGCGTAGGACATCAGCGGGGTGATCGCCGCAACGTTGATCTTCAACGGGTCGATGCGCATGTACGGCTGGCCGGCCTGCTGCGCCAGCCACAGGGTCAGGCTTTCCAGGTCCAGATGTTTGCCCGGACGGCTGAGGTCATCCAGTTGCTGGCTGGCGATGAACTCCAGCGGATGTTGCTGGCCGTGGGTCGCATGGCGGCGCCGGGCGTTGAGCGCCTGCTCCGCCGAGTCCTGGCTGATAAAGCCTTGGGCGACCAGCTCACGCAACACATCGTTGAGATCCAGCCAGCGGTCCTGAGTGGCGAGTTGAACGGACATGCGGGCTCCTTTTGAACGACTGTGCGCAAAGGATAGTCGTGGCCCCGCAGACTGTTGGGCCACTACCCGACAAAGCCGTTGCCGGATTTGTCAGCCGGACGCCTGGGCCGGCGCAGCCCACGCCGTGTCGGCGTCTTGCAGGTTCACCGAGCAGACGCTGATCAGGTTACGAAGTTTTTCCGCAATCACCTGGGCGCGATGCCAGCTCAGACCGTCAATGACGATATCGATCGACAGCAGATCGTCGAGCCGCTCGACGTGGACCTGTTGCGGCGTGAGGAATTGCAGCGCAAACAGATTCAGCACCCGCACCAACAGATCCGGCTCGGCTTCGGCGAGCAACTGATAACGCGCACAGCGGTGGGCATTGTTGACGTTCCACACATCGGCGCGGGGCGCAGGGGTATTTACGGCTTCGAGGTGAGGCATGTCCGGTCTCCAGAGTCAGTGGAGGAATTTTTACATTCGATGCCGGGCATTTCTTGTCTAAGATGAGCGGATTCGCGGATTGCTCGACTGGAACGATTCGCAAAATGATCATTTTGAGGATTGATTATGCATAGCGAGCTGGACAGCTACGACCGGCGGATTCTCGCCCTGCTGCAAGAGGACGCGTCACTGTCTAGCGCGCAGATCGCCGAGCAGGTGGGGCTGTCGCAGTCGCCGTGCTGGCGGCGGATTCAGCGGATGAAGGAGGAGGGGATCATTCGCGGGCAGGTGACCTTGCTTGATCGCAAGAAGATCGGCCTGAACACGCAGATCTTCGCCGAGATCAAACTCAACGCCCACGGGCGTTCGAACTTCACCGAATTCACCGAGGCGATTCGCGGTTTTCCGGAAGTGCTGGAGTGTTATGTGCTGATGGGTGCGGTGGATTTTTTGTTGCGGATTGTCGCGGCGGACATCGAGGCGTATGAGCGATTCTTCTTCGAAAAGCTGTCGCTGGTGCCAGGGATTCAGGAGGTGAACTCGATTGTGGCGCTGTCGGAGATCAAGTCCACAACAAGCTTGCCTGTCTGAGGTAAGGCAGATGGCCTCTTCGCGAGCAGGCTCGCTCCCACAGGGGATTGCATTCCAATGTGGGAGCGAGCCTGCTCGCGAAAGCGGTTTTACATGCGCAGCAGCATTTTCCACGCACGATTCTGATAAACCGCAATCGCCTGCTGCTTGCGCGCATCGAGCAGTTCGTCAGTGATGGTCGGTTCGTTGGCCAGTTGCGCCAGTTTGTTCAGCTCGCCGTACAGGCGATCCATTTCCGCGATCTCCAGCACGTTACGCGCATGGTGCAGCCAGACCTGGATGCGTTCGATGCGCGGCAGTTGCTCGGCCAGATCTTCCGGCTGCTGCTGATAGCGCTGCAGTTGCAGGGACGTGGCTTCTTCGCCGAGCATGCGCGGCAGCCAGCTGTGCAGTTGCGCGGCGCCCTGACGATTGCCGCGGGTGTTGCGCTCGGCGGCCCAGGTGCGGGCCAGCAGCCAGCGCGAAACAGTCAGCGAGAACAGGCCCCAGCGTGGGTCTTCCAGTTCTTCGAGGAATTGCTCCGGCGCGGCCTTGCGTACGTCTTCGTCTTCGATACCGACCTGAACCAGTGGGCGCCAGTCTTCCAGCAATGCGTCCAGCGCCACGCGCAGGTCGTGAGTGGCCGGACGCGGTGCGGCCTGGCCGAGGCTGCTGAGCAGGGCGCGCATTTCCGCGAGGTTCTCGACCCAGTCCTGCAGCAGGCGCCAGTGGCCGTTGAAGCGATATTGTTCGGCCAGACGCTGGCTGCTGCCGAGCAAGTGCCAGAGCAGGGCGGCGAAGGCGTCGTCGAGTTGGGTTTCCGGGGTCAGTTGCGGCGCGGGCAAGCTCAGCGAGTAGCTGTTGGCGTCGTACAGACGGTAGCCGCGCTCGGCCTTGCTGATGTCGCACGGCATCAGGGCCAGGGTTTCGGCCAGTTCGGCGGCCAATTCCAGCAACGCGGCAGGCTCACCTTCGCGCAGTTCCAGTTCCAGCTCGCAGATTTCTTCTTTCTGTTTGCCGACCACCACGTGACCGAGGTCCAGCGCGGCTTCGATCACCACTTTGGCCTTGCCGCGGCCCCAGGCGATTTCCGCACGCTCGCGGACGAAATCTGTGGTGAAGATCGGTTTCAGGGTTTTCTTGTCCAGCTCGGCCAGCGCCTCGGGCCAGCATTCGCCGTCGAGTTTCTTCACGTCGAGCTTGGCTTTGGGCAACTTCCAGTCGTACTCGTTACGCTCGGACAGACCGGCCACGCTCTGGCCGCGGGTCTTGAGGGTCTGAATCACTTCGTCACCGTCCTTGCGCAGACGCAGGGCGACTTTGGCTTGAGCCAGATCGCGCTCGGGGGTGTCGAAGTACTGGTTCATCAACTCACGGCGTTCCCAGCCATTTTTGTTGCGTTTTTTCAGTAGCGGGTGCTCGCGCAGGGCCGCGAGGGTTTCGCGGCTGACGCGGAGTTTGATTTCGGTTTCTTTCTGCATGGCCGGAAAATCCAGGATCGGGAGCGCAGCCGGGGGAATGTGTGGCTGCCAAGGCCGTGCAGTGTACAGGACTCAAACTTCCTACGCCCTGCGGCGGTTTATTCCGAGCGCCGGATGGCTCTATGATGGACTTCAAATCGGGAGTTGGAGTCAGCGATGCCTTTGCCATCCATGCAAGACCAGTTCGCTGCACTGATCGCCGCACCATCGGTCAGTTGCACCCAACCGAGCCTGGATCAGTCCAACCGGGCGGTGATCGATTTGCTTGCCGGCTGGCTGGGGGATCTGGGCTTCAGCTGCGATATCCAGCAGGTCAGCCCCGGCAAATTCAACCTGCTCGCCAGTTTTGGCAGCGGGCCCGGCGGCCTGGTGCTGGCCGGGCACAGCGATACTGTTCCTTATGACGATGCGCTGTGGCAGACCGATCCGCTGAAACTCACCGAAGTCGATGGTCGCTGGGTCGGCCTGGGCAGTTGCGACATGAAGGGCTTTTTCGCCCTGATCATCGAAGCCGTGCAGCCGCTGCTCGAGCAACCGTTCAAGCAACCGCTGCTGATCCTCGCCACCTGTGATGAAGAGAGCTCGATGTCCGGTGCCCGGGCGCTGGCCGAGGCCGGCAAGCCACTGGGCCGTGCGGCGGTGATCGGCGAGCCGACCGGGCTCAAACCGATCCGCATGCACAAGGGCATCATGATGGAGCGCATCGATATCCTCGGGCAGAGCGGCCATTCGTCGGATCCGCGCCTGGGCCACAGCGCCCTCGAAGCGATGCACGATGCCATTGGCGAGCTGCGCGGTTTGCGTCTGCTATGGCAGCGTGAATTCAACAACCCGCAGTTCAGCGTTCCACAGCCGACCATGAACTTCGGCTGTATTCATGGCGGCGACAACCCCAACCGGATTTGCGGACAGTGTTCGCTGGAGTTCGACTTGCGCCCGTTGCCGGGCATGGACCCGAAAATTTTGCGTGCGGAGATTCTGCGCAAGCTCAACCCGGTGGCCGAGCGGCATCAAGTGAAGATCGACTACCAGCCATTGTTCCCGGAAGTGCCGTCGTTTGAGCAGGCCGAAGACGCTGAATTGGTGCGCATCGCTGAAAAGCTCACCGGTCATAGTGCCGAAGCAGTAGCGTTCGGCACCGAAGCGCCTTATCTTCAGCGCCTTGGCTGCGAAACCATCGTGCTCGGCCCTGGCGACATCGCCTGTGCACACCAGCCCGGCGAATACCTTGAAATGTCACGTTTGCAGCCTACCGTGCATCTATTGCGGCAGTTGATTGAACATTACTGCCTGACAGCTGACGAACGATGATCAACCCCTGTGGGAGCGAGCCTGCTCGCGAAAGCGCCATTCCAGACACCTCAATGTCGACAGATACACCGCTTTCGCGAGCAGGCTCGCTCCCACAGGAGGTATGTGTTTTATCCGATCAAACGCTGTAAATTGCCAGCACCCCAACCCGTATTCATGAGGAGAGCGCGCGTGTCGCCAAGCCTGTTCCGACGATAACCATCAGCCCGCTGTGCGTTTTCCGTTTCGCCCTTATTTCCGGCTGCTATTTATTACAGGCCCAGGTTCATGCCCGAATACGTCAATTGGCTTCGTCACGCGTCCCCTTACATCAATGCCCACCGCGACTGCACCTTCGTCGTCATGCTGCCCGGCGACGGCGTGGAGCATCCGAACTTCGGCAACATCGTCCACGACCTGGTGCTGCTGCACAGCCTCGGCGTGCGCCTGGTGCTGGTCCACGGTTCGCGCCCGCAGATTGAAACCCGCCTCGCTGCGCGCGGCCTGACCCCGCACTACCACCACGGCATGCGCATCACTGATGCGGCGACGCTGGAGTGCGTGATCGACGCGGTCGGTCAGCTGCGTATCGCTATCGAAGCGCGGCTGTCGATGGACATGGCCTCGTCGCCGATGCAGGGCTCGCGCTTGCGGGTGGCCAGCGGCAACCTTGTGACCGCGCGGCCGATCGGCGTGCTCGAAGGCGTCGACTATCACCACACCGGTGAAGTGCGCCGGGTCGATCGCAAAGGCATCAATCGTCTGCTCGACGAGCGTTCGATCGTGCTGCTGTCGCCGCTGGGCTACTCGCCGACCGGGGAAATCTTCAACCTCGCCTGCGAAGACGTCGCCACCCGCGCCGCCATCGACCTCGGTGCCGACAAGCTGCTGCTGTTCGGCGCCGACCTCGGTCTGATCGACGAGAACGGCAAACTGGTGCGCGAACTGCGTCCGCAACAGGTGCCGGCGCATCTGGCGCGTCTGGGCAACAACTATCAGGCGGAGCTGCTGGATGCCGCCGCCGAGGCTTGCCGTGGCGGCGTGGCGCGCAGCCATATCGTCAGTTATGCCGAAGACGGTGCGCTGCTGACCGAACTGTTCACCCGCGACGGTGGCGGCACACTGGTCGCGCAAGAGCAATTCGAGCTGGTGCGCGAGGCGGCGATTGAAGACGTCGGTGGTTTGCTCGATTTGATCAGTCCGCTGGAAGAGCAGGGGATTCTGGTACGTCGTTCGCGCGAGGTGCTGGAGCGCGAGATCGAGCAGTTCAGCGTGGTCGAGCGCGAAGGGATGATCATCGCCTGTGCGGCGCTGTACCAGATTGCCGATTCGGATGCCGGTGAGCTGGCGTGCCTGGCGGTGAATCCGGAGTACCGTCACGGTGGTCGAGGCGATGAGCTGCTGGAGCGCATCGAGACCCGTGCCCGGGCGCAAGGGTTGAAGACTCTGTTCGTTCTTACCACCCGTACCGCGCACTGGTTCCGCGAGCGCGGGTTCGAACCTAGCAGCGTCGAGCGTCTGCCGGCGGCACGGGCGTCGCTGTACAACTATCAGCGTAACTCGAAGATCTTCGAAAAGACCCTCTGAAGATTAGCGAAGGACTTTTGTGGCGAGGGGATTCATCCCCGATGGGCCGCGCAGCGGCCCCCGCTTCAGCAAAAGCAGTGGACTGCTGCGCAGTCCATCGGGGATGAATCCCCTCGCCACCTATTCAATTGTTTTCGGTTACAAACTTCGCACTGACGTACGGCGAGTAGTCCGGCAGCACCGTCTCGACCTTGCCTTGTTCCTTCAAAAACTTCGCCGTCTCACCAATCGCCTTGGCCGTGCCGCCGTCCAGCAGTGCGGTGGATTGCTGTGCCTTGGCATCCGGGAAGGCTGAACCGGCCAGCAGTTCCGGTACATCGGCGGCATTGGCACCGGTCAGTTTGGCGATTTTCTGAACCGGCGCCGAGTCAGCCGTCCAGCTGTCTTTATGCGCTGCGTAATCGGCAAATGAATCCAGCGTGACTTTGGCAAACTTCGCGACGACGTCAGGATGCTTCTCGGCGTAGTCCTTGCGCGCGACCCAGACTTCGAAGGTCGGTGCGCCCCATTGGCCGACTTGAGCGGCATCGGTCAGGGTCTTGCCGCTCTTGCGGATTTCCCCCAGCGCTGGCGACCAGACGAACGCACCGTCGATATCCCCACGCTTCCAGGCTGCGGCGATTTCCGCCGGTTGCAGGTTCACCACTTTGACTTTCGAGGTGTCCAGGCCCCAGTGCTTGAGTGCGCCGAGCAGGCTGTAGTGGGACGTGGAAACGAAGGGCGTGGCGATGGTCTTGCCGACCAGATCCTGCGGCGAATTGATTCCGCTGCCATTGCGCACCACCAAGGCTTCGGCGGCATTGATCTGTGCTGAAACAATGAAGGCGACGATTGGTAGATTGCGTGAAGCGGCCGCTGCCAGAGGGCTGGAGCCGAGGTTGCCGATCTGCACATCGCCGGAGGCAATGGCTGTCACAACTTCCGGGCCACTATTGAAGCGTCGCCAGTCGATCTTCTGGCCGATGGTTGTTTCGTAAGTACCGTCGGCCTGGGGGACTTTGCTGGGGTCGATCCCGGTTTGATAACCGATGGTGAGGTTGGCAGCCTGCGCGGAAAAACAAATCAGCGCCGACACACAAACTGTAACAAATTGACTAGATAGTGCGCGTTTAGCCATCATGGCGTCGCCTTTTCGATAGGGTTTGACGAATTGGGGTTGCGCCAAAGCTAATCGATATAAAAAAAGGCTAACAAATACCATTTAGGAATGAGCTTAGTCGCCGATACGTTGTATCCGGGCGAGGATGGCGAGATAGTGGCCATATTCCCGAATGATATGAAAAAGAATGAATAAATTCTTTTTGGGTTTATCAGGAAATCTTTACTCTGCACGGACCAAATCACTGCGATTAGACCTTGGTCGTAGACACACAAGGTTACGATTGACTTGTCAGTCACGGTCTGGCGCTAATCGCGCATCTTAGGATCCAGGGCATCAGACCCCGGGCCAGGAACACAAGAATTAGAAACGAGAGGAGCTTTACATGAACAAGTCCACCTTGGCCCTGGCTGTGGCCGTAGGGGTTATGGCGCAGCAGGCAGGCGCCGCCGGTTTCATCGAAGACAGCAAGGCCACTCTGGGCTTGCGCAACTTCTACATCAATACTGACAACCGTGACAGCGACGTCAACGCTCCTGCCAACAAGCGTGCAGGCGTGCAGAGCAAGCAAGAAGAATGGGGCCAAGGCTTCGATCTGCGCTTCATCTCCGGTTACACCCAAGGCACTGTGGGTTTCGGTATCGATGCGATCGGCCTGTTGGGTGTGCGTCTGGATTCCGGTGGTGGCACTAACGGTGCTTCCCCGGCGACACCGACTAACTACGGTTCCTACGGCGGCACTGTTTTCCCAAGCAAATCCAATGGTGAAGCGGTTGATAACTTCTCCAGCCTGGGTCTGACCGCCAAGGCCAAGATCTCCCAGACCGAACTGAAGCTGGGTACTTTGCAGCCTAAAAACCCGGTTATCGTCACCAACGATGGTCGTCTGTTGCCGCAAACTTTCCAGGGTGGCCAGATCACTTCGGGCGAGATCAAGGATCTGACCCTTGTGGGCGGCCAGATCGAGCACGTAAAAGGTCGTAACTCCAGCAACAACGAAGAACTGTCGATCGCGGGTGCCAACGGCCGTACTGCGTCTGGCCGTGACAGCAACAAGTTCATCTATGCCGGCGGTGACTACAAGATCACCAAAGATCTGACCGCTCAGTACTACTACGGCAATCTGGACCAGTTCTACAAGCAACACTTCCTGGGCCTGGTTCACAACTGGGCAATCGGCCCGGGCGTATTGAAGTCTGACTTCCGTTACTTCAACAGCCGTGACGATGGCGCTAACGGTCACGATGCCAACTATTTCACCTCCGGCGATTACGGTACTGGCGTCACCAAAGGCAAAGTTGACAACAACCTGTACAGCGGCTTGTTCTTGTACACCGTTGAAGGTCACACCTTCGGTGGCGGTTATCAGGTCAGCAACGGTAACAGCGACTTCCCTTGGCTGAACCAGGGTGACGGTTCGTCGAACTACACCATTACCGACATGCAGATCCAGAAGTTCGGCCGTGCTGGCGAGCGCACTTGGCAGGCTCGCTACTCGTATGACTTCGCTAAAGTGGGCATCCCTGGCCTGACAGCCGGTCTGATTTACCTGCGTGGCGATAACATCGATACCACCGGCAAAGTTGGTTACAACCAAGTTACCGTCAACGCCACTGGCCGCTCCGAATGGGAACGCGACCTGACCGTTGGTTATGTCGTACCAGAAGGTCCGCTGAAGAACCTGGGCCTGATGTGGAAAAACGCTACCTGGCGCAACGATATCCCAGGTCAGCGCGACCAGGACGAAAACCGCCTGATCGTCAGCTACTCGATCCCGCTGCTGTAATAGCGCGTTCAAGCTGTTGATGTAAAAAAAGCCCCGTCCGGCATCGCGCCGGACGGGGCTTTTGCATTTTCGGGTCAGGGCTCACCCCCGTAAGCCTGGCCCGAAATTCCCCTCTTTTGCAGCTACTCAAGGCCTTCTCGAACCTTGAGGGCGATGTTCGTCGCGATGCGGGCGAGCGTCCAGTGAACGATGTTTAATATTCCTTTAGATTCTAGATATCTATTTATTTATTCTTTTTCATGATGTCGAATCCCGAGCTACAGTTGAGTTCTCCAACAACTCATCAGGAGCAGCACCATGAGCCTCAGACTCGGCGACATCGCCCCCGACTTCGAACAGGATTCCAGCGCCGGCAAGATTCGTTTCCACGAGTGGCTGGGCGATAGCTGGGGCGTGCTGTTCTCCCACCCGGCCGACTTCACCCCGGTGTGCACCACCGAACTGGGCTTCACCGCCAAGCTCAAGGATGAGTTCGCCAAGCGTGGCGTCAAAGCCATCGCGCTGTCGGTGGATCCGGTGGACTCGCACCACAAGTGGATCGAAGACATCAACGAAGCCCAGAACACGATCGTTAACTTTCCGATCCTGGCCGACGCCGATCGCAAGGTTTCCGACCTCTATGACCTGATCCACCCCAACGCCAACGACACCCTGACCGTGCGCTCGCTGTTCGTGATCGATCCGAACAAGAAGATCCGCCTGACCATCACCTACCCGGCGAGCACCGGGCGCAACTTCCACGAGATCCTGCGGGTGATCGATTCGCTGCAGCTCACCGACAACTACAAGGTGGCCACCCCGGCCAACTGGCAGGACGGTGAAGAGGTGGTGATCGTGCCGTCGCTCAAGGACGAGGAAGAAATCAAGCGGCGCTTCCCCAAAGGCTATCGCGCGGTGAAACCATACCTGCGCCTGACGCCGCAGCCGAACAAGTGAATCAGTGAGATTGGCGGTGTAGTCACCACCGTCATTGCGAGCAGGCTCACTCCTATATTTGAAATGCGTTCCCCTGTGGGAGCGGGCTTGCTCGCGAAGACGCCAGTCCAGGCAACACAGAATTGAGAATCCAGAACCACAAAGCAGGGGATTTCAGGCCGTTTTCACGGCCTGTTTTTTTGCCCGGAACAAAGCAAATCGCATATCTCTTAAAAGCATAACCAAATGAATAAATATGATTTATGGATATATAAATCAGCTGGTAAGGTCACTCCCATCGAAGCGAGATCGCAACCCGCGAATCGCCTGTAACGCTTAAGGAATTGTCTCAATGCTGGTCGTCTCACTCGGTGGCAGTCCCAGCCAGCGCTCCCGCTCAGGAGTGTTGCTTGAGCGCTCGCAACGCTGGTTGCAGGCGCAAGGGGTGGAAGTGGTGAGTTATCAGGTGCGGGACTTCCCGGCCGAAGATTTGCTCCACGCCCGCTTCGACAGCCCGAAGGTGCTCGACCTGCTGGCGCAGATTGAAAACGCTGACGGTCTGCTGATCGCCACGCCGGTGTACAAGGCGTCGTTTTCCGGGGCGCTGAAGACCGTACTCGATCTGCTGCCCGAACGCGCCTTGAACCACAAGATTGTTCTGCCGATGGCCACCGGCGGCAGCATCGCCCACATGCTGGTGGTCGATTACGCGCTCAAGCCCGTGCTGTCGGCATTGAAAGCCCAGGAAATGCTCCAGGGCATTTTCGCCGAGGACAGCCAGATCGCTTACGGCGAAGGCAGCGCCCAGGCGCAACTGGCGCCAGCGCTGGAACAGCGTCTGCATGAAGCGCTGGATCAGTTTGTCAGTGCCATGGCTCGCCGGCCGAAACCGCTGGAGCCGGGCCTGTTGAATGAACGTTTATTGAGTGCTCGCTGGAGCATTTGAGCCTTACCCGAATTTGCTCCACTCACCTTACTCAGCCGCTAACGGCCAAGCAGGTGCAGCCAAAACCCAACAGCAAAAAGGAGAGCGCTATGCGCACTGTATTTTTGCGTCGTGGTCTGGTCGCTCTGTTTGCTGCGGCTGTGTCCTTCGGCGCCATTACTCAAGCTCAAGCCGAGACATTGCGGATCGGTTATCAGAAGTACGGCACGCTGGTGCTGCTCAAGGCCAAAGGCACGCTGGAAAAGCGTCTGGCCGCCCAAGGCGTGGACGTGCAATGGACTGAATTCCCCGGCGGCCCGCAGCTGCTGGAAGGCCTGAACGTCGGCTCGATCGATTTCGGCGTGACCGGTGAGACTCCGCCAGTGTTTGCCCAGGCTGCGGGTGCCGATCTGCTCTACGTCGCTTACGAGCCATCAGCGCCGAACAGCGAAGCGATCCTCGTACCGAAAGACTCGCCAATCAAATCGGTAGCGGATCTCAAGGGCAAGAAAGTCGCCCTGAACAAAGGCTCCAACGTGCACTACCTGCTGGTTCGCGCATTGGAAGATGCCGGCCTCAAATACTCCGATATCCAGACCGTGTTCCTGCCGCCGGCCGATGCCCGCGCTGCGTTCGAGCGTGGCAGCGTCGATGCCTGGGTGATCTGGGACCCATACCAGGCCGCTGCCGAGCAACAGTTGCAAGCGCACACCCTGCGTGACGGCAAAGGCATCGTCGACAACCATCAGTTCTACCTCGCGACCAAACCTTACGCGCAGAAAAATCCCGAGGTGATCAAGACCCTCGTCGAAGAAGTGCGCGCTGTCGGCGAGTGGTCCAAAGCCAACCCTGAAGACGTGACCCAACAGGTCGCGCCACTGCTCGGCCTGCCGGCGGACATCACCCTGACCTCGGTGAAACGCCAGGGCTACGGTGCGCTGTTCCTGACCCCGGAAGTGGTCGCCGCACAACAGAAAATCGCCGACACCTTCTACCAGCTCAAGCTGATTCCCAAGCCGTTGAGCATCAAGGATGTGATCTGGACACCACCGGCCGCTGTGGCCCAAAGCTCGGTTAGCCAAACCCAGTAAATCGAATCCCCAAGGAGACCACTCCATGAGCCTCAACATCTTCTGGTTCCTGCCTACCCACGGCGACGGCCATTACCTTGGCACCGCCGAAGGCGCTCGCGCCGTCGACCACGGTTATCTGCAACAGGTCGCGCAAGCGGCGGATCGTCTGGGCTTTGGCGGCGTGCTGATTCCCACCGGCCGTTCCTGCGAAGACTCGTGGCTGGTCGCCGCGTCGCTGATCCCGGTGACCCAGCGTCTGAAATTCCTTGTCGCCCTGCGCCCCGGGATCATTTCCCCGACGGTGGCGGCGCGACAGGCAGCGACCCTGGATCGTCTGTCCGGCGGTCGTGCGCTGTTCAACCTGGTGACCGGTGGCGATCCGGAAGAGTTGGCCGGTGATGGTCTGTTCCTCAACCACGAAGAGCGTTATCAGGCCTCGGTGGAGTTCACCCGCATCTGGCGTCGGGTGCTGGAAGGCGAAACCGTTGATTACGACGGCGAACACATCAGCGTGAAGGGCGCCAAGCTGCTTTATCCACCGATCCAGCAACCGCGTCCGCCGCTGTACTTCGGCGGCTCGTCGGAAGCGGCGCAGGATCTGGCTGCCGAACAGGTCGAGATGGTACTGACCTGGGGCGAACCGCCAGCCGCGGTGGCCGAGAAGATCGAACAAGTGCGCGCCAAAGCCGCCAAGCTCGGGCGTACCGTGCGCTTCGGCATTCGTCTGCATGTGATCGTGCGCGAAACCAACGCCGAAGCCTGGCAAGCGGCAGACCGGCTGATTTCGCATCTGGACGACGACACCATCAAACGTGCGCAAGCATCGCTGGCGCGCTTCGACTCGGTCGGTCAACAACGCATGGCCGCGCTGCACGGCGGCAGTCGTGACAACCTCGAAGTCAGCCCCAACCTGTGGGCCGGCGTCGGCCTGGTGCGTGGCGGTGCGGGTACGGCGCTGGTCGGCGATGGTCCAACCGTGGCCGCCCGCGTGAAGGAATACGCTGATCTGGGTATCGACACCTTCATCTTCTCCGGTTATCCACACCTCGAAGAATCGTACCGCGTCGCTGAACTGCTGTTCCCGCACCTCGACATCGAGCGCCCGGAACTGCCGAAAAGCGCTGGTTATGTCAGCCCGTTCGGCGAGATGGTGGCGAACGACATTCTTCCCAAAGCCGCGTCGCAGAGCTGAGGCGCGCCATGAACAAATTTATCCACAGCCTCGCGCCCTGGGCGTTGCCGGTGCTCCTGCTGGCGGTGTGGCAGTTGTCGGTGTCTGCCGGTTGGTTGTCGACGCGAATCCTGCCGGCACCGGTGGCGGTGATCGAGGCCGGTGTCAGCCTGGTGCGCAGCGGCGAAATCTGGACGCATCTGGCGATCAGCGGCTGGCGCGCGGCACTCGGTTTCACCATCGGCGGCAGCATCGGCCTGGTGCTGGGCTTCATCACCGGCCTGTCGAAATGGGGCGAACGCCTGCTCGACAGCTCGGTGCAGATGATCCGCAACGTGCCGCACCTGGCGCTGATTCCACTGGTGATCCTGTGGTTCGGCATCGATGAGTCGGCGAAGATTTTTCTGGTCGCATTGGGCACGTTGTTCCCGATCTACCTCAACACCTATCACGGCATCCGCAACGTCGATCCGGCGTTGGTGGAGATGGCGCGCAGTTATGGCCTGTCCGGTTTCAGTTTGTTCTGGCAGGTGATTCTGCCGGGGGCACTGCCTTCGATTCTGGTCGGTGTGCGCTTTGCGCTGGGCTTCATGTGGCTGACGCTGATCGTTGCCGAAACCATCTCCGCCAGCTCCGGCATAGGCTATCTGGCGATGAATGCCCGGGAGTTTTTGCAGACCGATGTGGTGGTGCTGGCGATCCTGCTTTACGCGGTACTCGGCAAACTTGCTGATCTCGCCGCCCGTGGTCTTGAGCGTGTGTGGTTGCGCTGGCATCCGGCCTATCAGGTGGCCAAGGGAGGTGCGGCATGACCGCTCAACAACCTCCACGCCTGCTGCGCGGGATTCCGCTGGTGGTGCGCAACCTGCAGAAAACCTTTGGTACGCGGCAAGTGCTGCGCGACATCGACCTGCACATTCCGGCGGGGCAATTCGTCGCCGTGGTCGGACGCAGCGGGTGCGGCAAGAGCACCTTCCTGCGCTTGCTCGCCGGCCTCGACCAACCGACTGGCGGCGACCTGCTGGCCGGCGCCGCGCCGCTGAGCGATGCGCGGGAAGACACCCGGCTGATGTTCCAGGAAGCCCGGTTGCTGCCGTGGAAAAAGATCATCGACAACGTCGGCCTCGGCCTTAAAGGCGACTGGCGCCCGCAAGCTCTGGAGGCGCTGGAAGCGGTGGGTCTGGCCGATCGCGCCAACGAGTGGCCGGCCGCTTTGTCCGGCGGGCAGAAGCAGCGTGTGGCGCTGGCCCGGGCGCTGATTCACCAGCCGCGCCTGCTGTTGCTCGACGAGCCGCTGGGTGCGCTGGATGCGCTGACCCGCATCGAGATGCAGCAACTGATCGAACGACTCTGGCAGAAGCATGGCTTCACCGTGCTGCTGGTGACCCATGACGTCAGCGAAGCGGTGGCGATTGCCGACCGGGTGATTCTGATCGAGGACGGCGAAGTCGGTCTCGACCTGCAAGTGGAACTGCCACGCCCGCGAGTGCGCGGATCGCATCGACTGGCGGCGCTGGAAACCGAAGTGCTCAACCGTGTTCTGTCCCTGCCCGGCGAGCCGCCGGAGCCGGAACCTGTTTCACCACTGCCTACGCAATTGCGCTGGGCTCAATAACTCAAGTTACATCCAACGACAGGAATCAAAGCCATGACTATCAAAGCCATCAACGTGCGCAACCAGTTCAAAGGCTCGATCAAGGAGATCGTTCTCGGCGACGTGCTGTCGGAAATCGACGTGCAAACCGCTTCCGGCATCGTCACTTCAGTGATCACCACCCGCTCGGTCAAGGAGCTGGAACTGGCGGTGGGCAGCGAGGTGATCGCCTTCGTGAAATCCACCGAGGTGTCGATCGCCAAGTTGTAAGCCAGTGAGTAAAAAACAACCCCGAAAGGCGTGAGCCCTTCGGGGTTTTTTGTGTCTGTCTTGAAGTTCGCGGTGCGGCCTTCGCGAGCAGGGAACCGCATTCCAAATGTGGGAGCGAGCCTGCTCGCGAAGAGGCCGGTAAAGACGCTAGAGAATTCTTTTGGGCAGGTAAGGTGGAAGGTATAACCCGATATAGGCATCAAACACCCGCATCCCTTCCTCGGCCATGCGCGGTGTGATCTGCCCGTGCTGCTGCACCGAGCGCGCATACACGCGGTCACCCAGTTCCATCGCCAGCGCGAACACATCGACATCGCTGGGCAGGCGCGGCAATTCGAAGTGATGGTCGAACAGCTTGTGCATCAGGTCGCCGAGTTCGATGTCGTGCTGGCGGTCCGCCTGGGTCACTTCGGTCAGGCCGTGCTGGGCGAGGATCAACTGGCGGGCCGCCGCGTCTTCGTCGTAGATCTCCAGCATCCGCTCTTCGACCAGCCGCGACAGGTCACGCCAGTCGCGCAGGGCGTCGTGGTCGATCGGCGCTTGCAGGCAGGCGCGAAACGCCGCATGCACGTCGGCGGTCAGCGCTTCGAGCAGTGCCGGGACGCTGGCGAAGAAGTGGTACACGGAGGAGGGTGGAATCTGCGCGCGTTCGGCGACGCTGTAGATCGACAGACTGGCCACACCCTCGGCGGCCAACAGCGTACGCGCGGCGTCGAGTATCGAATCGATGCGCGCCTGGCTGCGGGCACGGGGTTTGCGGACGGGGGCGGGACGCGTCATGGAAGTCTCCTGCGGGGCAGCGGGCATTGTACGAGCAGGCTTGTGTGTTGTCTGCCGACCTGTGGCGAGGGGATTTATCCCCGATGGGTTGCGAAGCGACCCCAAACCCATTCCCCTCGGTGTGTCAGGAGTATCCGGTTCTCAGGGATTACGACTGCTGCGCAGCCGGTCGGGGATAAATCCCCTCACCACAGTGGAAAATGTTCAGGCATAAAAAAACGCTGCGGGCTGAAATGGCCGGCAGCGCTTTTTATTCCTGCAATCCGTTTACACGGTATGCAGATACCAGTTGTACTCAAGGTCGGAGATGGAGTGTTCGAACTCCTCCAGCTCGCTTTCCTTGCAGGCGACGAAGATATCGATGTATTTCGGATCGATGTACTTGGCCATCACCTCGCTGTCGTCCAGCTCGCGCAGGGCATCGCGCAAGTTGTTCGGCAGGCTTTGCTCGTTCTGCTCGTAGCTGTTGCCTTCGACCGGAGCGCCCGGTTCGATCTTGTTCACCAGACCGTGATGCACGCCGGCCAGGACCGAAGCCATCAGCAGGTACGGGTTGGCGTCGGCACCGGCCACGCGGTGTTCGATACGCACGGCGTCGGCAGAGCCGGTTGGTACGCGGATCGCCACGGTGCGGTTGTCCAGGCCCCAGCACGGCGAGTTCGGTACATAGAACTGCGCGCCGAAACGGCGGTACGAGTTGACGTTCGGGCAGAGGAAAGCCATCTGCGCCGGCAGGGTCTCGAGCACACCGCCGATCGCGTGACGCAGCGCGGCGTTCTGCTCGGGATCCTCGCTTGCAAAGATGTTCTTGCCATCTTTGTCGAGCACCGAGATGTGGACATGCAGACCGTTACCCGCCTGGCCCGGATACGGCTTGGCCATGAAGGTGGTGTCCATTTCATGGTCGTAGGCGATGTTCTTGATCAGACGCTTGAGCAGTACCGCGTAGTCGCACGCCTTGATCGGGTCGGCGACGTGGTGCAGGTTCACTTCGAACTGCGCCGGGGCACTTTCCTTGACGATGGCGTCGGCCGGGATGCCTTGCTCTTTGGCGCCTTCCAGAATGTCCTGGAGGCAGTCGACGTATTCGTCGAGGTCGTCGATCAGGTAGACCTGAGTCGAGTGCGGGCGTTTGCCGGAGATCGGCGAGCGTGGCGGCTGAGGGCGGCCGTTCACGTTTTCCTGGTCGATCAGGTAGAACTCCAGCTCGAAGGCTGCGCAGATGGTCAAGCCCAGCTCGTCAAACTTTGCAACAACTTGACGGAGCACTTCGCGCGGATCGGCGAAGAACGGGTCGCCTTCGAGTTCGTGCATGGTCATCAACAGTTGCGCGGTAGGGCGCTTCTGCCATGGCTCGTTGCACAGGGTATCGGGGATTGGATAGCAGATCCGGTCGGCGTCGCCGATGTCCAGACCCAGGCCGGTGCTTTCCACCGTAGAGCCATTGATATCCAGAGCAAATAGAGAGGCCGGCAGGTTGATGCCTTTCTCGTAAACCTTGTGGAGGCTGGTGCGTTCGATGCGCTTGCCGCGCACCACACCATTCATATCCGCAATCAGAAGGTCAACGTACAGAACCTCAGGATGTTCCTTAAGGAACGCGTTCGCTTCGTTAAGCTGAACGGCACGCGGGGGTACCGACATGATGCAACACCTTTGTTGTTAAAAATATCAATCATTGATCTTTTCTGGTTTCAGTCAACCCGAACGGCCTGCCGAAGTCAAGCGAGGCCTTTTTTGCCCTAAAAAAGCGCTGCAAGGGCATTTATGGGGCACTTTGGGGCAGTTTTCTGTCCTTGGGACGCTTGGCACCCGCGGGCTTGAGCAGGCCGTGTTGTATTTTTTACGGGGGTGTTGTGTAAAAAAATGAACAAGGCTAAGCTCCGACCAAACCCATAACAGCAATAATACCGGGGTGCTTCATGTCTCGCCTGCCGTTAATCGGCATCACCGACTGCTCGCAACAGTCCGGTCTGCATGCTCATCACATCAGTGGCGACAAATCCGTCCGTAATGCAGCCAGCATGGCTCGTGGCGGGTCGACGAGGTTCTCGTGCGCATCAGGCCCAACGGCAGCGTCCGATATTCTGGACGCACGGGACAGCATCCTGTTTATGGCGTCTCCTTCCAATATAGATCCCTTTGAGTCCCAAAGCCTGTGCCGCTTCCAAAGCCGTGCTCATGATTCTGCACGCCTTGAATGTGCACAGGAAATGCAACGCCAGCGTAAAGGGCAGGTAAGCTCCTCTTTCATTGTCTATGCGCGGTGCCAGGCGTAAGCCGGTACTGCGCGCAAGCAAGCCCCCTTTAACGCGACGCCACGGCGTCAAACTTTGCCTGACACGATGTCAGGAGACTCAGCCCAGAGGCATTTATGAGTAACAACCTCGACCAGCTCACCGATTGGTTGAAAGACCACAAGATCACAGAAGTCGAATGCATGATCGGCGACTTGACCGGTATCACCCGGGGCAAGATCTCGCCGACCAACAAATTCATCGCCGAGAAGGGCATGCGCCTGCCGGAAAGCGTGCTGTTGCAGACCGTGACCGGCGACTACGTCGAAGACGACATCTATTACGAACTGCTCGACCCGGCCGACATCGACATGATCTGCCGCCCCGACCAGAACGCCGTGTACCTGGTGCCATGGGCCATCGAGCCGACCGCCCAGGTGATCCACGACACCTACGACAAGCAAGGCAACCCGATCGAGCTGTCGCCGCGCAACGTGCTCAAGAAAGTCCTCAAACTCTACGCCGACAAGGGCTGGCAGCCGATCGTGGCGCCGGAGATGGAGTTCTACCTGACCAAACGCAGTGACGACCCCGACTATCCGCTGCAGCCGCCGATCGGCCGCTCGGGCCGTCCGGAAATCGGTCGTCAGTCGTTCTCCATCGAAGCGGCGAACGAATTCGACCCGCTGTTCGAAGACGTCTACGACTGGTGCGAACTGCAGGAGCTGGACCTCGACACGCTGATCCACGAAGACGGCACGGCGCAGATGGAAATCAACTTCCGTCACGGCGATGCACTGTCGCTGGCCGATCAGATTCTGGTGTTCAAGCGCACCATGCGCGAAGCCGCGCTCAAGCATGACGTGGCCGCGACCTTTATGGCCAAGCCGATGACCGGCGAGCCGGGCAGTGCGATGCACTTGCACCAGAGCATCATCGACATCGAGACCGGCAAGAACGTGTTCTCCAATGAAGACGGAACCATGAGCCAGCTGTTCCTGCACCACATCGGTGGTCTGCAGAAACTGATCCCGGAATTGCTCCCGCTGTTCGCACCGAACGTCAACTCGTTCCGCCGCTTCCTGCCGGACACTTCGGCGCCGGTGAACGTGGAGTGGGGCGAAGAAAACCGCACCGTGGGCCTGCGCGTACCGGATGCCGGGCCGCAGAACCGTCGGGTGGAAAACCGCCTGCCGGGCGCCGACGCCAACCCGTACCTGGCGATTGCCGCGAGCCTGCTCTGCGGTTACATCGGCATGGTCGAGGGCCTCAACCCGAGCGCGCCAGTGGTCGGACGTGGCTATGAACGCCGCAACCTGCGTCTGCCGCTGACCATCGAAGACGCGCTGGAGCGTATGGAAAACAGCGCGACCATCGAGAAATACCTGGGCAAGACCTTCATCACCGGCTACGTCGCGGTCAAGCGGGCCGAGCATGAAAACTTCAAGCGCGTGATCAGTTCCTGGGAGCGTGAGTACCTGCTCTTCGCCGTCTGATACGCCGGGCGCGGTGGCCAGCCGCCGCGCCTTCACCGATAACAAGGAGAATTGGCATGACCAGCAACAACCCGCAAACCCGTGAGTGGCAAGCCCTGAGCAGCGATCACCACCTGGCCCCGTTCAGCGATTTCAAGCAGCTGAAAGAGAAGGGTCCACGGATCATCACCAACGCCAAGGGCGTGTACCTGTGGGACAGCGAGGGCAACAAGATCCTCGATGGCATGGCGGGTCTGTGGTGCGTGGCGATCGGTTATGGCCGTGATGAACTGGCTGACGCAGCTGCCAAGCAGATGCGCGAACTGCCTTACTACAACCTGTTCTTCCAGACCGCGCACCCGCCGGCACTCGAACTGGCCAAGGCCATCGCCGACGTGGCGCCGCAAGGCATGAACCACGTGTTCTTCACCGGTTCCGGCTCCGAAGGCAACGACACCATGCTGCGCATGGTTCGCCACTACTGGGCGATCAAGGGCCAGCCGAACAAGAAAGTCATCATCAGCCGCAAGAACGGTTACCACGGTTCGACCGTGGCGGGCGCGAGCCTCGGTGGCATGACGTATATGCACGAGCAGGGCGATTTGCCGATCCCGGGCATCGTCCACATTGCGCAGCCGTACTGGTTTGCCGAGGGCGGCGACATGTCGCCGGAAGAGTTCGGCATCTGGGCGGCCAATCAGCTGGAAGAGAAGATTCTCGAAGTCGGCGTGGACAACGTCGGTGCGTTCATTGCCGAGCCGATTCAGGGCGCTGGCGGCGTGATCATTCCGCCAGATACTTACTGGCCGCGCATCAAGGAAATCCTCGCCAAGTACGACATTCTGTTCGTCGCCGACGAAGTGATCTGCGGTTTCGGCCGTACCGGCGAGTGGTTCGGTTCGGATTTCTACGACCTGAAGCCGGACATGATGACCATCGCCAAAGGCCTGACCTCCGGTTACATCCCGATGGGTGGCCTGATCGTTCGTGATGAAGTGGTGAAGGTGCTCAACGAGGGCGGCGATTTCAACCACGGCTTCACCTACTCCGGGCACCCGGTGGCGGCGGCGGTGGGGCTGGAAAACATCCGGATTCTGCGCGACGAGAAAATTATCGAGAACGCGCACAACGAAACGGCACCGTATTTGCAGAAACGTCTGCGCGAACTCAACGATCACCCGTTGGTGGGTGAAGTACGCGGGGTGGGGCTGCTGGGGGCGATCGAGCTGGTGCAGGACAAGGCCACTCGCAAGCGTTACGAAGGTCGGGGTGTGGGCATGATCTGCCGGCAGTTCTGCTTCGATAACGGCCTGATCATGCGCGCCGTGGGCGACACCATGATCATTGCGCCGCCGCTGGTAATCAGCAAGGCAGAAATCGATGAGCTGGTGACCAAGGCACGCAAGTGTCTGGACCTGACCCTCAGTGCGTTGCAGGCCTAAGTGCTAGGCTTCGAGCGGGGGAGCTGCGGCGCTCTCGCTCGAAGGTGTCAGAAAGGTTGGCCTTTTCTTGAAAGACCGCCTCCGATCTTGCCAGACTAGCCGCGGTTCCAGTTGTCCGGGTTCGGCCGCTGAACAAAGTGGTTCAAAAAAGAAAAATTTGGAGCATGACGCATGAAGGCATTAGGTAAAAAGCTTGCTGGCAAGACTCTTCTCGCGCTGTCCGTAGCGGGCATGATGGCGGGCGCGGTTCACGCGGACGACAAGGTACTGCACGTCTACAACTGGTCTGACTACATCGCTCCGGACACCATCGCCAACTTCGAAAAAGAGTCGGGGATCAAGGTCGTCTACGACGTGTTCGACAGCAACGAAACCCTGGAAGCCAAGCTGCTGGCGGGCAAGTCCGGTTACGACGTGGTCGTGCCGTCGAACAACTTCCTGGCCAAGCAGATCAAGGCTGGCGTTTATCAGGAGCTGGACAAGTCCAAGCTGTCCAATTACGGCAACCTGAACAAATCGCTGCTCAAGGCGGTTTCGGTCAGTGACCCGGACAACAAGCACGCCTTCCCGTACATGTGGGGCTCGATCGGCATCGGCTACAACCCGGAGAAGGTCAAGGCTGCACTGGGCGTCGACACCATCGATTCCTGGGACACTCTGCTCAAGCCTGAGAACATCGCCAAGCTCAAGAGCTGCGGTGTGAGCTTCCTCGACTCGCCGACCGAAATGCTCCCGGTCGCGCTGCACTACCTGGGCCTGCCAACCGACAGCCAGAAGAAAGAAGACATCAAGAAAGCCGAGGAACTGTTCCTCAAGATTCGTCCTTCGATCACCTACTTCCACTCCTCCAAGTACATCTCGGACCTGGCCAACGGCAACATCTGCGTAGCGGTCGGCTACTCGGGTGACGTGCAGCAGGCCAAGTCCCGTGCCGCCGAGGCCGGTGACAAGGTCAAGGTCAGCTACGCCATTCCGAAGGAAGGTGCCGGCAGCTTCTATGACATGGTCGCGATTCCGAAAGATGCGGAAAACATCGACGGCGCCTACAAGTTCATGAACTACCTGCTGCAACCGAAAGTGATGGCCGAGATCACCAACGCTGTGCGCTTCCCTAACGGTAACGCCGAAGCGACCCAGTACGTGAACAAGGACATCACCGCCGATCCAGGCATCTACCCGCCAGCCGACGTGCAGGCCAAGCTGTATGCGATCGCCGATTTGCCGGCCGCTACCCAGCGTGAACTGACCCGCAGCTGGACCAAGATCAAATCCGGTAAATAAGCCGGTTTGACGCAGCAACCGCTGGCCGTCGTCGCCGCGACGGCGGCCAGCGGATCAATTAAATGACAGGAAGTTTTGCAGGAACGGTTTTTCGAGGGTAAGTTGCGCGCCGGTTTGGTTGCCGGGCAGCCATGGCTGTCATGTAACGCGGGGCAACTTGGGCCCAACTAATTTAGAGGACCTCCACTTGCCTATTTTTTCTTCTTTGCGCAAAGCCCTGCTGGCCACTGCCGGCCTGACGATCGCTGTCGGAGCCCAGGCCGCCGGTACGGTGCATATTTATAACTGGTCGGATTACATCGGCGAGACCACCCTGGCCGACTTCCAGAAAGAAACCGGAATCAAACCGGTGTACGACGTGTTCGATTCCAACGAGACCCTGGAAGGCAAGCTGCTGGCCGGGCGTACCGGTTACGACGTGGTCGTGCCGTCGAACCATTTCCTCGGCAAGCAGATCAAGGCGGGCGCGTTTCAGAAGCTCGACAAGTCGCAGTTGCCGAATTATTCGAATCTCGATCCCGTGCTGCTCAAGCGCCTGGAACAGAACGACCCGGGCAACCAGTACGCCGTGCCGTACCTGTGGGGCACCAACGGCATCGGCTACAACGTCGAGAAAGTCAAAGCGGTGCTCGGCATCGACAAGATCGACTCCTGGAGCGTGCTGTTCGAGCCGGAGAACATCAAGAAGCTGCACAGCTGTGGCGTCGCGTTCCTCGACTCGGCCGATGAAATGATGCCGACCGTGCTCAACTACATGGGCCTGAACGCCAACAGCACCAATCCGAAAGACTACGCCAAGGCCACCGACAAACTGCTGGCCGTGCGTCCTTATGTGACTTATTTCCACTCGTCGAAATACATCGGTGATCTGGCCAACGGCGACATTTGCGTGGCCATCGGTTTCTCCGGCGATATCTTCCAGGCCAAGCACCGTGCCGAAGAAGCGAAGAAGGGCGTGAACATCGCCTACTCGATCCCGAAAGAGGGCGGCGCGCTGTGGTTCGACATGCTGGCGATTCCAAAGGACTCGTCCAACGTCAAAGAGGCCCACGCCTTCATCAACTATTTGCTGAAACCTGAGGTGATCGCCCAGGTCAGTGATTACGTCGGTTACGCCAACCCCAACCCGGGGTCGGACAAGCTGATGGAACAGTCCATCCGCACCGACGAAGCGGTTTATCCACCGCAAGCAGTCCTCGACAAGACTTACGTGTCGGTCGAGTTGCCACCCAATATTCAGCGTTTGATGACCCGTAGCTGGACCAAGGTCAAGTCGGGCAAGTAAGGCACAAACTATCCTGGGTTCGTCCGCATGGGGCGAACTGCACTGTTTTTTTCTGGGAGTTTCGTAAATGGCAGTTGCCTCCGGCGCCTATAAGAAAGCCCTCGAGGGCGACCAGACACCTAAGCAGGTGTTGGTCAAAATCGACCGGGTCACGAAGAAGTTCGACGAGACGATTGCCGTGGACGATGTGTCCCTGGAAATCAAGAAAGGCGAGATCTTCGCCCTGCTCGGCGGTTCGGGATCGGGCAAATCCACGCTGCTGCGGATGCTGGCAGGGTTTGAACGGCCCACGGAGGGGCGCATTTTCCTCGACGGCGTCGACATCACCGACATGCCGCCGTACGAGCGACCGATCAACATGATGTTCCAGTCGTATGCCTTGTTCCCGCACATGACTGTGGCGCAGAACATCGCCTTCGGCCTCAAGCAGGACAAGATCCCCAACGCCGAGATCGATGCGCGCGTGGCCGAGATGCTCAAGCTGGTGCAGATGAGCCAGTACGCCAAGCGCAAGCCGCATCAACTGTCCGGCGGTCAGCGCCAGCGTGTGGCTCTGGCGCGCTCGCTGGCCAAGCGGCCGAAACTGCTGCTGCTCGACGAGCCGATGGGCGCACTGGACAAGAAACTGCGTTCGCAGATGCAACTGGAGTTGGTGGAAATCATCGAGCGTGTGGGCGTGACCTGCGTGATGGTGACCCACGACCAGGAAGAGGCCATGACCATGGCCGAGCGCATCGCGATCATGCACCTGGGCTGGATCGCCCAGATCGGCAGCCCGATCGACATCTACGAAACCCCGACCAGCCGTCTGGTCTGCGAATTCATCGG
The DNA here is from genome assembly GCF_030209055.1 of Pseudomonas sp. lyk4-TYG-107. Taxonomy (NCBI): domain Bacteria; kingdom Pseudomonadati; phylum Pseudomonadota; class Gammaproteobacteria; order Pseudomonadales; family Pseudomonadaceae; genus Pseudomonas; species Pseudomonas sp. lyk4-TYG-107. Next base: position 329,793 of record NZ_JARVST010000001.1, on the reverse strand, counting down.
CAACGTGAACATCTTCGAAGGCGAAGTGATCGACGACGCCGAAGGCCACGCGACCATCACTTGCAAAGACCTCGACCGGCAGATCTACGTCGGCCACGGCATCAGCACTTCGGTGCAGGACAAATCGGTGACCTACGCGATTCGTCCGGAGAAGCTGCTGGTCACCGCCGAAATGCCGACCTGCGAATACAACTGGTCGAGCGGCAAGGTGCATGACATCGCCTACCTCGGCGGTCACTCGGTGTTCTACGTCGAATTGCCGAGCGGCAAACTGGTGCAGTCGTTTGTCGCCAACGCCGAACGTCGCGGCCAGCGTCCGACCTGGGGCGATCAGGTTTACGTGTGGTGGGAAGACGACAGCGGCGTGGTACTTCGCTCATGAACATGCGCAAGTTCAAACGACGGCTCAACCGAATAATTCCCAATGGCCGGCAACTGGTCATCGGGGTTCCGTTCATCTGGCTGTTCCTGTTCTTCATGCTGCCGTTCTTCATCGTCCTGAAGATCAGCTTCGCTGAAGCCGACGTGGCCATCCCGCCGTACACCGAGATCTACACCTTCGCCGAGCAGAAGCTGCAATTGCTGCTGAACCTGGGCAACTACGCGATGCTCGGCGACGACGAGTTGTACATCGCCGCCTACCTGGGCTCGCTGAAGATGGCGTTCTTCAGCACGCTGCTGTGCCTGCTGATCGGCTACCCGATGGCCTACGCCATCGCCAGTGCGCGCAAAGAGCTGCAAACGGTGCTGGTGCTGCTGATCATGATGCCGACCTGGACTGCGATCCTGATCCGCGTTTACGCGTGGATGGGCATCCTCAGCAACAACGGTCTGCTCAACGGTTTCCTGATGAGCATGGGCTTTATCGACGAGCCGCTGCAGATCCTCAACACCAACCTCGCGGTTTACATCGGCGTGGTTTATTCGTACCTGCCATTCATGATCCTGCCGCTGTACGCCAACCTGGTGAAGCACGATCAGAGCCTGCTGGAAGCCGCTTCCGACCTCGGTTCGAGCACTTTCAACAGCTTCTGGAAAATCACCATTCCACTGTCCAAGAACGGCATTATTGCCGGCTGCATGCTGGTGTTCATCCCGGTGGTCGGCGAGTTCGTGATCCCGGAACTGCTCGGCGGCCCGGAAACCCTGATGATCGGTAAAGTGCTCTGGCAAGAGTTCTTCAACAACCGTGACTGGCCGGTGGCGTCCGCCCTGGCGGTGGTGATGCTGGCGATCCTGATTGTGCCGATCATCCTGTTCAACCGCAGTCAGGCCAAGGAAATGGAGGGCAAAGAATGAAACGCATCCGTTTCTCCAGCCTGATGCTGGTACTGGGTCTGTTGTTCATCTACCTGCCGATGCTGATCCTGGTGATCTACTCGTTCAACGCCTCGAAACTGGTGACGGTGTGGGGCGGCTGGTCGATCAAGTGGTACGTCGGCCTGCTCGACAACACCCAACTGATGGGGTCGGTGGTGCGCTCGCTGGAAATCGCCTGCTATACCGCCGTTGCGGCGGTGGCGCTGGGTACGCTGGCAGCCTTCGTGCTGACCCGCATCACCCACTTCAAGGGCCGCACACTGTTCGGTGGCCTGGTGACGGCGCCGTTGGTAATGCCTGAGGTGATCACCGGTCTGTCGCTGTTGCTGCTGTTCGTGGCCATGGCGCAGATGATCGGCTGGCCGCAGGAACGCGGCATCGTCACCATCTGGATCGCCCACACCACGTTCTGTGCGGCGTATGTGGCGGTGGTGGTGTCGGCGCGTCTGCGTGAGCTGGACCTGTCGATCGAAGAGGCGGCGATGGACCTCGGTGCACGGCCGTGGAAGGTGTTCTTCCTGATCACCATCCCGATGATCGCGCCGTCGCTGGCAGCGGGCGGCATGATGTCGTTCGCTCTGTCGCTGGATGACCTGGTACTGGCGAGCTTCGTTTCCGGCCCGGGTTCGACCACGCTGCCGATGGAAGTGTTTTCCGCGGTGCGTCTGGGCGTGAAGCCTGAGATCAACGCCGTGGCCAGCCTGATTCTGCTGGCGGTGTCGATCGTGACGTTCATGGTGTGGTTCTTCAGCCGCCGCGCCGAAGAAGCGCGCAAGAAAGCCATCCAGCAAGCCATCGAAGAAGGCGCCGCCGATTCGTGGAAGCAACCGGACGTGCGCCGCGCGCCTGCGCCGGAAGCGGCTTAAAGCAAAATCGGGTTGGCCCCTTTATCAAGGCCAACCCAAATCCAACTGTGGGAGCGGGCTTTTGTGGCGAGGGGATTTATCCCCGATGGGTTGCGAAGCGGCCCCCTCTCTTGATTCAAAAAGAAAGGGACTGCTACGCAGTCCATCGGGGATAAATCCCCTCACCACAGGGCACACCCCCACAGTCGGTTTTATGCAGTCCAAGGAGATTGGCGGATGACCTCAACAAAGTTCATCGGCTTGAACCCCGGCTCCTGATCCACCAGCACATCGGTCTTCACGTTGCCAAACGTGGTCTGCGGACGATGGCGCAAGCCGTCGGCAAACGCGCAGATGATGCACTCCTTGAAACCTTCCCCGCGTGGATGCGCATGCACCACCGCCTCGCGCTGGGTGTTGCTGAACGCCGCGTAATCCATGCCCAACACGTCCATCTCGACACCCGCGGTCACCAGCGCCACGGTCGGCCGCAGATGTTTGGGCACGCCCGGCGTGGTGTGCAGGGCAATCGACAGCCAGACCTGCTCGATGTCGTCATCACTCAGCCCGTACGGCTTGAGAAACGCCGCTGCCGCGTTGGCGCCATCCACTTCGAAACGCTCGTCGGCACTGCGATAGCCCTCGACCAGACCGAGGTCGTGGAACATCGCGCCGACATACAGCAGCTCCGGGTTGTAGGTCAGTTGTTGGCGCTCGCCGCTCAACGCACCGAACAGAAATACCCGGCGCGAGTGGTGGTAGAGCAGGTCGGATTCAATGTCGCGAATGTACTCGGTGGTGGCCCGGGCGAGGGCGCTGTCGGGGAGCTTGATGCCGGCAATGGTCGTGCTCATGAAGGTATCCTCATCGAAAACGCCGTCGTGGCGCTGATGGACAAAGTCTGTTCCCCGAGGCACTAAACGGACAATCAACGCATGGCTGCGATCCTTGCCAATCAACCTGCAAATCGTGCCAACCTCGCTTGTTGAACCTGGATTGGCTAGGGTTGGCTCAATCAACAAGGCAGGCACGGCCCATGTGGGAGCGGGCTTGTGTTTGCCACAGGCATTGAGGACATTGGAGGCTCATGAACAAAACCGTCGCCATCGTGGTGTTCCCCGGCGTGCAGGCGCTGGATGTCAGCGGGCCGATGGATGTGTTCGCCGAGGCCAACCGGTTTCTGCCGCCCGAGGATCACTACCAGCTGGAGGTGATCGGCCTCGAACGTGGGCCGATGGCTTGCTCCAATGGCCTGAACCTCAGCGCTCACCGACACTTCAGCGAAGCGCACGATGCTTATGACCTGCTGCTGGTGGCCGGCGGGCCGCAGTTACCGTTCATGGATTTCGGCAAGCCTTTCGACACCTGGCTGCGCGAGGCCTGCACCCGTGCCCGGCGCTTTGGCTCTATCTGCAACGGCGCGTTCATGCTGGCGCGGGCGGGACTGCTGGAAGGGCGCACCGTGACCACCCACTGGAACGATGCCGAAGCCTTGGCACAGTTGTGTCCATCGACTCAAGTCGAGGCCGATCGCCTGTACGTCGAGGACGGTGCGCTCTACACCTCGGCCGGGGTCACCGCCGGGATCGATCTGTCGCTGTACCTGCTGGCCCGTGATTGCGGCGCTGAAGTGGCGCTGAGCGTGGCCAAGCGGCTGGTGGTGTTCACCCAGCGCTCGGGCGGGCAATCGCAGTTCAGCCCATTCCTCACACCGCATGCGGAGTCGACGTCAGCGGTGGCGATGGTGCAGTTGTATGTGCTGGCCAACCTCACCGGCGATCTGACGATTGCCGATCTGGCGAACGCGGCGAACATGAGTGCGCGCAACTTCTCCCGGGTGTTCGCCCGCGAGGCTCGGGTCACTCCGGCGGAGTTCGTCGAAAGTGCCCGAGTGGATGCGGCGCGGGTGCTGCTGGAAAGCACCACGGCGCCGTTGAAGACCGTGGCGTATCAGTGCGGGTTTCGCGATGCGCAGCACATGCGCAGTGTGTTCAATCGGCGGTTGGGGGTGACACCGCAGCAGTTTCGGCTGAATTTTGCGCTGATGCTCTGAAGGTCTCTTGTGTTCTTAAGGGCCCCATCGCTGGCAAGCCAGCTCCCACAGGTTTCTCGGGTATTCACATAATCTGTGTTCACTGAAAATCCTGTGGGAGCTGGCTTGCCAGCGATGGGGCCAGACCAGCCAGCACAAAACTACTGGGCAGCCCGCGCCGGCAACAGCTTCAAGGTACTGCGAGTATTGGCCGTCACCTCTTCCTCGCTGAAATGCGCCTGCACGAACATCCCCTCGACGTACTCTTCAGCCTGATCGTCATAGTGGCTGTCGAACGGCACACCGCTCTGGCCGACCGGGTTGATGGTCAGGCTGTGCGTCGGGTCAGCGAAGTCGACCAGCCGCCGCGTCGAAGGCCCGTAAGTCACCGGCCACGGCGCCGGGCCGAGCTTGGCCGAGAGGTTGTTCGGCACTTCGTGGCTACCCGGCGCGGCGAACGGCCCGACGTTGAAGATGTGATCCAGCGGCTTCTGCTGACCCAACGGATGACCGTGGGTCAGGGTGTGCGCCGTGCCCCATTGCCAGTCGGACGTATTGTCGCCGAGGGTCTGTTTCAGGTGCGTCATGCTCGCCTGCCACGCCACCTTCACGATGTCGGCACGGGTTTCCTTGTTCGGCGTGTTGTGGTTGTCCCACCAGGGTGAATCGGCATTCGCCGCCAGGCGCGGCAGGGCGGCATCGATCACCCGGGTCGACAGCAGGGTCTCGAAGAAATCGTTGCCCAGCTCATCACGCATCGCCGCATCGGCGAGATCGTAGAGGAACTGGTTGAACACTGTGGCGTTGACCGAATCCAGCGGATAGTCGCCTTGCCACTGCGCCAGTTGCTCGACCAGTTTCAGCTGCGCCGGATCGCTCACCACTTCCCGCAACACCGGCAGCAATGGCGCCAGGGTGCGCGGGCCGTAACCGGTGGTGGTGCCCAGTTGCAGTTTCTGGTTGGCCTCGTTGCTCCATTTCACGCTCTTGTCGCTGAGCTGGCGGTTGAGCTGCTGGCCGCGATCGGCGAGGTTGTAGTAACCGGGGATTTCCATCCCGGTCGGCGACAGCGGCTGGAAGTTGGCCGAGACGATGTAGCCGCGCGCCGGGTTTTCTTCCTGCGGGTTGGCGCTGAACGGGTAGTAGCCGTCCTTGTCTGCCTGATTGCTGCTGCCGTCGAGAATGAACTCGGGCTTTACCCCGACCGGGCGTTTCGGCAACAGCGCCGAGGCCCACCAGGCAATGTCACCCTTGGCGTTGGCGTAGACGATGTTCAGCCCCGGTGCCTGCACCTTGGTCGCGGCGGCGCGGGCCTTGGCCAGGGTGTCGGCGCGGTTGAGCTGGTAGAAGCCTTCGAGGATCGGATTCGGCGTTTCGAGGAACGCCCACCACATGGCGATCGGCGTTTTACCGGCGGCAGTGCCGAGGGCGTCGTTGACGATCGGGCCGTGGGGCGACTGACGCAAGGTCAGCATCACCGGCGCCTGGCCCTTCACCGCGATCTGCTGCTCGCTGCTGACCAGATCGGTCCACTGGCCGTGGTACCAGACCTGATTCGGGTTGTCCGGGTTGACCTTCTCGGCGATCAGATCCAGATCGTCGTTCTGGAACATGGTCAGGCTCCAGCCGAAATCCAGGTTGTGCCCCAGGAATGCGAACGGCACCAGCGCCTGATGATGGCCGTAGAGCTCAAAGCCCGGTGCCGACAGTTGCGCTTCGTACCACACCGACGGCACCGAGAAGCGAATGTGCGGGTCACCAGCCAGCAGCGGTTTGCCGCTCTGGCTACGGCTGCCGGCGATCACCCAGGCGTTGCTGCCTTCGAATTGCGGCAGGCCGTTTTCAATCAGCGCCTGCTCGCTGAGGCGGGCGAGGGCGTTGATGTCCTTCCAGTCGCCGGCGGCGAGGGCCGGGGTCTTATTGGCGTGATCTTTGGCGAGCACGCCTTTGGGCTGCCAGTCGAGGTCGAAGACGTTGAGGTAATCGGCGCCGAGTTGATCGCGCACGTAGGTCAGCAGTGGCTCGGTGCGAAACGCCGCGGCAAAGCTGTAGGCCATGTAACCGGCGACGCTGATGCTGTCCTCCGCCGTGAACGGCCGCTTGGGGATGCCCAGCACGTCGAATTCCACCGGCGTGACGTGGCTGTCCTGATATTGGTTGATGCCGTCCAGATAGGCTTGCAGGGCCTTCCACGCCGGTGACTGCTTATCGAGACTGGCGACATAACTGGCGGCGCGTTCGCGGATGCGCAGGCTGCGGAACAGTTTGTCGGTGTCGAGCAGCTTCGGCCCCAGCACTTCGGCCAGCTCGCCGCGGGCCAGGCGGCGCATGGCTTCCATCTGGAACAGTCGGTCCTGGGCATGCACGTAGCCGAGGGCGCGATACAGATCGGTTTCGTTCTCGGCACGAATATGCGGCACCCCGCGTTCGTCGTAACGCACGGTCACCGAACCCTGCAGATTGCGCAGCTCCACCTGGCCCTGACGCGTCGGTTGCTTGCTGTAGACGTAACCGCCGACACCGGCGAGCAGGACAACGATGAGCAAGGCAAGAACGGTGAAGACGCGTTTCATGGTGACTCCTTGTGCATGCGGGATTGCCGCCCGTCGGGCTGCAAACAATTAGCACAGACCTTCCGTGCCGTGCATCGCTGTCCTTGAAAAGTCCGGAATGCCTTACTGCGCCAGCACCGGCCACGGGCAATAACACCCGACTGCCAGGGTGTGCGTGGCGTTGACCGGGCGATCTTCGGTCAGTGCATTGAGGATCGGTTCGATGAAGCTGTTGCTGGAGTTGCAGGTCAGCCCTTCACTGTACGGCCCGAAGTACGCCAGTTTGCCGCTGCGATCCCAGATCGCCACCGCGGGGCTGGCCGGGATCTGCTCGGAACCGGGCAATACCGCGATGGTTTTCAGATTGCTCAGGGTGGCGGGTAACTGGCCGTGGGAGCCGGCGCGCTGCACGGCGAAGAATTCCACACCGCGCGCGCCGTACTGCTCGACCATCTCGGTCAGGTGCTGTTGATTGCCGACGTTGCACGGGCAGGCCGGGTCCCAGAAGTGCACGAGACGGATTTTGCCGGGACCGGCCAGCTCATCCGGCAGACGCAACGGATCCCCGGAAAACACCGCCGTGTGCTGACTGAACGCGCGCAGATAACGCCCCTGAAACCAGTCGTACGCCGCCCACAGCACCCCGGCACACACAAGCGCGAGCAGGCTGGCAAACAGTGCGGTGCGGTAGGGCGAGCGCATGGTTTTTCGATCCTCGAAGGGGGGCTAGCTTGCCATGCTTGCCGCAACAGATGAATATCGCAGGCCGATAAAGTCTGTTTACCGCTTTGGAATACCCGCATGCCTGACACTTTCGATGCCGATCATTTACGCGCCAGCCTCAAGCCTTTGGCCCAGTGGCAGCCGTTGTCGGACGAGGCGAAAGCGTATCAGCGGTTTTATAAAACCGACTTCCCGGAGCGTGATGTCTGGCGCGGCATGGGCCGCTTCGAGGTGGACGGTTACGAGCTGGTCAGCCATTGCTGGTGGCCAGAGAAGGTCAAGGGCACGCTGTTTCTGCTGCACGGTTTTTACGATCACACCGGGCTGTATCGGCATGTGATCGAGTGGGCGCTGGATCAGGATTTTGCCGTCATCGCCTGCGACTTGCCGGGTCATGGTTTGTCGAGTGGGCCGCGGGCGAGCATTCGCGACTTCTCCGAATACCAGGACGCCTTGCAGGCGTTGTTCGCCGAAGCCAGTTCGATCGCCCTGCCGCAACCCTGGCATCTGTGCGGACAAAGCACGGGCGGCGCGATCGTCGTCGACCATGTGCTCAACCATGGCGAGAACAGTCCGGCGCAGGGTCAGTTGATTCTGCTGGCGCCGCTGGTGCGTCCGCGCGCCTGGGGCTGGTCGCAGCTCAGTTATTACCTGCTGAGGCCTTTCGTGCGGGGCATCGCCCGGCGCTTCAGCGAGAACTCCAACGACCCGGATTTCCTGCCGTTCCTGCAGGCTGATCCGTTACAGCCCAAACGCTTGCCGACCGCGTGGGTCGGTGCGCTGTCGCGCTGGATCATCCGTGTGGAACACGCGAAAAAAAGTCCGCGACGGCCGCTGATCATTCAGGGGCAGGCGGATATGACCGTGGACTGGCAGCACAACTTGCAGGTGCTGAAGTGGAAGTTCGACCGGCCGCAGATTCTGCTGCTGCCGGAGGCGCGGCATCATCTGGCGAACGAGACGCTGGAAATGCGCGAGGAGTATTTCGAGTTTCTGAACAAGCGGATCAGGGGGCGGAATCTTTAGCGTCTTCGAGGGCCTTATCGCGAGCAGGCTCACTCCTACAATTGATCGCGGTCTCCTGTAGGAGTGAGCCTGCTCGCGATGGCGGTCTGAAAGGCGATAAAGATTACTGGCTGTGGTTCGAGGAGCTTTGCCCCACCGCCAACCCCGCCCGAATCGCCGCCAGCGCCGCCTGGTAATACGCCTTGCCCTCGCTGGACTCGGCGAAGGTCGCGAACTGCTCCAGTTCGTCATCCGACAGATCGCGATAAACGTAGAGCAGCGTGTTGTTCAAATCGGCGCCGATCTGCTCCATCAAACGCTGGCGCTGACCGTTCAACATGCTTTGCGCCTGACCGCCGCCGAGCAGGCCGGGGATCATCGAACTCAGGCTGTCCGCCGCCACGCCGGCAATCGCCAGACTGACTTCGGCGCCGGCCTCGCGCGCCGGCAGGGCTTGGGCCAGATGGCCGATGATCAGCAGACGGCTGTCGCTGACCTGCATCTTCGGCAAGCCTTTGGCGTTCTTTGCCAGTTGATCGCGACGGGTGGCGAGCAATTCAGCGGCGACGATTTTCTTGCCCAGCGGCGATTGAAAAAAGGTCAGCGCCGGTTGTGGATCGGCAAGGTGCTGGCGCAGTTGCGCTTCGGCACGCTGATCCATGGCCTGGGGGGCGAAGCGCTGGTTACTGTTGTTGACCAGGGCTTGAAACACCGCTGGCGGCAGGTTGTTCTGGTAGCGCTGCTGCGCGGCACTCAGGGCATCATTGAAATGCGCACGTTGATCTGGCCAGCCGGCTATCTTGTACAACTGATCGTGGCCGTCCGCCCAGGCGGGCAAAACGCAGAACATCAACAGTGAAAAAAGCAAACGGCGCATAGGGACTCCTGTCAGCAGCGGACTATTCTCCGTGCGGTGCCGGTACTTGTCGAGAATTCGTAGCAAGCCGCTGCGTGGCTCTGTCGGATTTCCTGCCGCCGGCATACTATGCGCGCCATGCAAATATCCTCTGAACACCCGCTGCTGTTACGCATCGTCGACGACCTGGCCGAACACGGCTGGTCGCAGCAGAACATTTTCCTGCCCGCAGGTTTGACCCGCGAGCTGGCGGCCGAGTGCCGCAAACGTGAGGCCGAGGGTGAGCTGGCGCCGGCAGCGGTAGGCCGTGGGCCGTTTTCGGAGATTCGCGAGGGTATTCGTGGCGACCACATCCAGTGGATCGACCCGGGCCAGGCCGAAGCCAGCGACCGTTATCTGAACCTGATGGAAAGCCTGCGCGAGGCGCTCAATCGCGGGCTGTTCCTCGGGCTCGAGGATTTCGAGTGCCACTTCGCCCTGTATCCGCCGGGCGCGTTTTACCGCAAGCACGTCGACCGTTTTCGCGACGATGACCGGCGCATGGTTTCGGCGGTGGTCTATCTCAATGACGCGTGGCTGCCGGAAGACGGCGGTCAGTTGCGCATGTATCTGGACGAAGACCGGGTCCACGACGTGCAACCCACAGGCGGCTGTCTGGTGGTGTTCCTCTCCGGTGAGGTGCCGCATGAAGTGCTGCCGGCGCACCGCGAACGCCTGTCGCTGACCGGCTGGTTCCGCCGCCGTGGCAACGAGCCGTTCTGATATGCAGAAGATTCTGGTCAGCCGCTGCCTGTTGGGCCACCGCGTGCGTTACGACGGCGGGGCCAGCGGGCCGTTCGATCTGCTCGAACAGTGGATCGCCGAAGGGCGCGTGGTGCCGCTGTGTCCCGAAGTGGCTGGCGGTTTGCCAACCCCGCGTGCTGCGGCGGAAATCCCCGGCGGGCAGGGCGCCGAAGTGCTCGATGGCACGGCGGCGGTGATCACCACTGAAGGCGAGGACGTCAGCGCGCAGTTTCTCGACGGCGCGCGGCAGGCGCTGGCGCTGGTGCAAAAGCACGGCATCCGCGTCGCGGTGCTCAAGGCCAACAGTCCTTCTTGCGGGAATTTGCTGACCTATGACGGGACGTTCAGTGGCGTCAAAGTCTCTGGCGAAGGCGTGACGGCAGCATTGCTCAAGCGCCATGGTGTGCAGGTCTTCAGCGAGCTCGAACTGCCTGAAGCCGCAATGGCCCTGACCCAGCTCGACTGAAAGCCCCCCACAAAGCCCATGTGGGAGCAAGCCCCCTCCCACAGGGTTTATGTGTTCATTTGGGTTCGGTGAACCACTTTTGCGACAATGCCGCCAAGCGTCCATCTGCCTTGATCCGCTCCATCGCGCTCGCAAGACTGGCCTGAAACGCCGGATTACCCTTCTGAAACGGAATCGCCAACTCCACCGGCACCGCCGTCTTCGGCTTCTCCTCGGTCAGCGCCTGTACCAGCACCATCGGTCGAGGCTGCTCATCCTTCTTCGCCAGCAGCTGCGAATCGACCTTGCCGTAAGGCTCGCTGACGTCGAAACGATCCTTGAGTTCAGGTGTCAGTGCTATGTGGTTGAGCGCAACGTCGTACTTGCCGCTTTCAACGCCCTGGAGCAGGTCGGCTTCGTCGGTGACGATGAAGTCGGCGCGCACATCCAGCTCGTTGGCCAGCAGTTGCCCAAGCTCGACCTCGAACCCCGTGAGTGTGTCGCCATCCTTGAAATTGAAGGGCGGTGTATTAGCCTCAAGGGCAATGCGCAACTCGCCACGGTCGTTGACGTCATCAATCAGTTCGGCGTGAGCCAGAGGGCTCAGAAGGGGTAGCAGGCAGATCAGGCCAGGCAGAAAGCGCATGGTCACTCCTTTGAAATCATTATTGCGATGCTCTGAGTCAGGCTCGCTTTGCTATGGTTGTCGAGTGCCTTCGACAACGAATGGTCATGAAGTTGTCATGACCGCGCGGATTTTACGGAAAAACTGGAGAAGAGAATGAAAACGTTTATGTCACGAGCAGCCTTGGCTGGCCTGTTGATGGGTGTTTCAGTGCTGGCCAGTGCAGCGACCCCGGCACCCAAGGGCGCCGAAGTGTTCATCGTTTCTCCCGAAGACGGGGCCACGGTTTCTCAGGAGTTCAAGGTCAAGTTCGGGGTCAAGGACGTTGCGCTGGCACCCGCCGGTGACGTCACCAAGAACACCGGTCACCACCACCTGCTGATTGATGCCAAGGAAATCGTTCCGGCCGGTTCCGTCGTGCCGACCGACGCCAACCACATGCACTTCGGCAAGGCGCAAACCGAGGCCACGATCAAACTGGCCCCGGGCAAGCACACCTTGCAACTGGAGCTGGGCGACAGCGGCCACATGGCGTTCGATCCGCCGATCGTGTCGAAAAAGATCACCGTCAACGTCGAATGACGTTTTCGCACGTATGAAAAAGGGAGCCCGAAGGCTCCCTTTTTTTGTCGCTCAGCGTCGGATCAGAACAACACGCGGCTACGGATGGTGCCGTTGACGTGTTGCAGTTTCTCTTGCGCCAGCTCCGAGTACTCGGCGTCGACGTCGATCACCACGTAACCGACTTTCTCGTTGGTCTGCAGGAACTGACCGGAGATGTTGATACCGTTTTCGGCGAAGACCTTGTTGATCTCGCTCATCACACCCGGGATGTTCTCGTGGATGTGCAGCAGGCGGTGCTTGCCAGGGTGAGCCGGCAGGGCCACTTCCGGGAAGTTCACCGACGAAACGGATGTACCGTTGTCGCTGTACTTGACCAGTTTTTCCGCCACTTCCAGACCGATGTTGGCCTGCGCTTCGGCAGTCGAGCCACCGATGTGCGGGGTCAGGATCACGTTGTCCAGGCCACGCAGCGGGCTTTCGAACTCTTCGTCGTTGGAGCGTGGCTCCACCGGGAACACGTCGATGGCCGCGCCGATCAGGTGCTTGTCCTTGATCGCGTCCGCCAAGGCGTCCAGCTCGACCACGGTACCGCGCGCGGCGTTGATCAGGATGCCGCCCTTCTTGATGGCGCGGATTTCCTTCTCGCCGATCATCCACTGGGTCGCAGCGGTTTCCGGAACGTGCAGGGTGACGATGTCGGACATGCCCAGCAGCTCGTGCAGGTTGCCGACCTGAGTGGCGTTGCCCAGCGGCAGCTTGGTCACGGTGTCGTAGAAGAACACCTGCATCCCTAAGCCTTCCGCCAGAACCGACAGCTGAGTACCGATCGAGCCGTAGCCGACGATGCCGAGTTTCTTGCCACGGATCTCGAAGGAGTTGGCTGCGGACTTGATCCAGCCGCCACGGTGGCAGGAAGCGTTTTTCTCAGGGATGCCGCGCAGCAGCAGGATCGCCTCGGCCAGCACCAGTTCCGCGACGGAGCGGGTGTTGGAGTACGGCGCGTTGAACACGGCGATACCGCGCTCGCGGGCAGCACTCAGGTCAACCTGGTTGGTGCCGATGCAGAAACAGCCGACCGCGACCAGCTTCTTCGCGTGATCGAAGATCTCTTCGGTCAGTTGGGTGCGCGAACGAATGCCGATGAAGTGAGCGTCAGCGATCTTTTCCTTGAGCTCGGCTTCCGGCAAGGAGCCTGTCAGGTATTCGATGCTGGTGTAGCCCGCCGCCTTGAGGACGTCGACAGCCGATTGGTGGACGCCTTCGAGAAGAAGGAACTTGATCTTGCTCTTATCGAGAGAAGTCTTGCTCATCTGCGTAAACCTGTATCCCGGAGAAAAATGGCAGGGAGGGGAGCAGCCTGGAGCTGACCCGCACGGCAAGAAAGCCGTCACCGCAGAACTGGCCTTGGGCACTGGCCTGCGGGGTCGGTATGCTAGCATAGCCACCCCGCTAAACACTCATTCCTGCGACGTGAAGCGTCTTCAGGATGACCATGAATTGTTCGAGAGTTCTGTCGATGACCAATCCTGCCCTGATTGATGAACTGAAGACCCTGGTCGAGCCTGGCAAGGTCCTGACCGACGCCGACTCCCTGAATGCGTACGGCAAGGATTGGACCAAGCACTTCGCGCCCGCGCCGTGCGCCATTGTGTTCCCCAAGACCATCGAACAGGTGCAGGCCATTGTCCGTTGGGCCAACACCCATAAAGTGGCGCTGGTGCCGTCGGGCGGGCGCACCGGGCTGTCCGCCGCCGCGGTGGCCGCGAATGGCGAAGTGGTGGTGTCGTTCGACTACATGAACCAGATTCTCGACGTGAACCTCACTGACCGCACCGCCGTGTGTCAGCCGGGCGTGGTCACCGAGCACCTGCAGAACGTCGCCGAAGAGAACGGCTTGTATTACCCGGTGGACTTCGCCTCCGCTGGTTCGAGCCAGATTGGCGGCAATATCGGCACCAATGCTGGCGGGATCAAGGTAATTCGCTACGGCATGACCCGCAACTGGGTCGCCGGCCTGAAAGTGGTCACCGGCAAGGGCGATGTGCTGGAGCTGAACAAGGACCTGATCAAGAACGCTACCGGTTACGACCTGCGCCAGTTGTTCATCGGCGCCGAAGGCACCCTCGGCTTTGTGGTCGAAGCGACCATGCGTCTGGATCGCGCGCCGAAAAACCTCACTGCGATGGTCCTCGGCACCGCCGACTTCGACTCGATCATGCCGGTGCTGCACGCCTTCCAGGGCAAGCTTGATCTGACCGCGTTCGAATTCTTCTCCGACAAGGCATTGGCCAAAGTGCTGGGGCGTGGCGACGTACCGGCGCCGTTCGAAACCGACTGCCCGTTCTACGCGCTGCTGGAATTCGAAGCGACCAGCGAAGCAGTGGCCAACACGGCGCTGGAAACCTTCGAACACTGCGTCGAGCAGGGCTGGGTGCTGGACGGTGTGATGAGCCAGAGCGAAACCCAGCTGCAGAACCTGTGGAAGCTGCGCGAGTACATCTCCGAGACCATCTCGCACTGGATACCTTACAAGAACGACATCTCGGTCACCGTGTCAAAAGTGCCAGCGTTCTTGCAGGAAATCGACGCGATCGTCGGCGAATACTACCCGGACTTCGAAATCGTCTGGTTCGGCCATATCGGCGACGGCAACCTGCACCTGAACATTCTCAAGCCGGATAATCTGAGCAAGGACGAGTTCTTCGCCAAGTGCGCGACCGTCAACAAGTGGGTGTTCGAAACCGTCGAGAAGTACAACGGTTCGATCTCCGCCGAGCACGGTGTGGGCATGACCAAGCGCGACTACTTGACGTACAGCCGTTCGCCGGTCGAAATCGAGTACATGAAAGCGGTCAAAGCGGTGTTCGACCCGAACGGCATCATGAACCCGGGCAAGATCTTCGCGGTTTGATTGGCAATCCCTGATGAATCAATGAAGGCAGGAGTCGGTAAATGAGCTATCAGCACCAGTACGTCGACGGCACGCGCATTCACTTCCCGATCGGGAAAGTGGTGTGCATTGGCCGTAATTACGCCGAACACGCCAAGGAACTGGACAACCCGGTGCCTACCGAGCCGTTGCTGTTCATCAAGCCAGGCAGTTGCGTGGTGCCGCTGGAAGGCGGTTTCAGCATCCCGGCCGAGCGAGGTTCGGTGCACTACGAAGCGGAAATCGCCGTGTTGATCGGCAAGCCGCTGTCGACCAAGCCGAGCCGCGAAGAAGTGCTTGATGCGATCTCCGGTTTCGCTCCGGCGCTGGACCTGACCCTGCGCGACAAGCAGGCTGAGCTCAAGTCCAAGGGCCTGCCATGGGAAATCGCCAAGTCGTTCGACGGCGCGGCGGTGATTGCCCCGTTCGTGGTCGGCAGCACTTTCCCAGACCTGACCGACATCGGCATTCGCCTGACCATCAACGGCGAAGTACGCCAGGACGGCAACAGCAGCGCGATGCTCAACCCGATCGTGCCGATGATCCAGCACATGGCCGGCTGCTTCTCGCTGCAGGCCGGCGACGTGATCCTCACCGGCACGCCAGTGGGCGTCGGCCCGCTGAATGTCGGCGACGACATCGTGCTGGAACTGGTTGGCGCGAGCAGCTTCAGCAGCAGCGTTCGCTAACCGCGAAACCGTAACACCCTGTGGCAGCGAGCCTGTTGTGGTGAGGGGATTTATCCCCGATGGCCTGCGCAGCAGTCCCAGTTTTTGGGGCCGCTTCGCAGCCCATCGGGGATAAATCCCCTCACCACAGTGCTCGCTCCCACATTGCTTTGTGGTGTCCTGAAGAAGGTTGGCGGCACACGCCAATCCCGCCATTTGCCGTTTTTTTCACATCCTGTCCGGATAATTCCTCGCATTCTGGCGTCTGAGCCGGCCTCTTTGTGCTATTACCCTTAGCCTGAATTTTCGGAACGCGTCCCTGATGTCAGCTCACACTCAGCTCAATCCTCCTCGTCGCTCACGTTTCGCCCTGCGCTGGTATGTCTGGCTGTTGCTGGTGATCGCAGCCGCCTATGGCCTGGCGTTTGCCATGCACTGGGACGACCGTGGCCTGCTGTGGCTGCGCGAGCGCTTCGAGAGCCAGACCGAGCAAAAGGCGAGTATCTGGCTGCCGGACTATCGGGCGGTGATCGATGGCAAGCTGCTGCCGGGTATGGAGAAGGACGAGGCCTCGGACCTGTCCTACAACCCGCAGACCAAAACCCTGTTTTCGGTGATGGGCAAGAATCCGTTTCTGGTCGAACTGACCCTGCAGGGTGATGTGCTGCGCAAGATGCCGCTGGTGGGCTGGAGCAATCCGGAGGGCGTGACCGTGATGGAAAACGGCCTGATGGCGATCGTCGATGAGCGCGAACACCTGCTGACCATCGTCAAGGTCGATGCCAGCACCCGCGAGCTGAATATCGCCGACTTCCCGAAATACGACCTCGGCCCGTCGAAGAACCAGAACAAGGCCTTTGAGGCGATCACCTGGGATCCTCGCAACCAGCAGTTGCTGCTGGGCGAAGAGCGGCCGCCAGCGCTGTTCACCTGGAAAAGCGACGGCAGCCAGATCCTCAAGGGCGACAAGCAGAAGCTGGCCAATGATGAACTGGACATTCGCAACCTCTCGGCACTGGCCATCGACCCGCGTACCGGCCACACCCTGGTGCTGTCTGCCGATTCGCATCTGTTGTTGGAGCTGGACGAGAAGGGCGAGCAGGTCAGCTTCATGACCCTGCTTGGCGGCTTCAATGGTTTGAAGGACACCATCCCCCGCGCCGAAGGCGTGACCATGGACGACGCCGGTACGCTGTACATGGTCAGCGAGCCGAACCTGTTCTATCGCTTCGAAAAGCACAAGTAAGCCCATCGCGGTCGGCTTGTGGTCGCAGGCAAGTGGCCATTAAGCTTCAGTTCAGACAGGCGTGATATTTCATCCGCCTGTTTTGATCCCGAGCCTGCCCGAATGCGTCGACTTGCCCGCCCCAAGCCCCTGTTTATCATCCTGTCGGTTGTTGTCCTGATCGTGTTGATCGCGCTCGGCCAATACCTGCGCCTGTTCGAGCGCGCCTGGTTCAATCTGCATACCTTGTGGCAGCCGTTGAGCAGCGAGGCCATTGGTCTGGATCAATACCGGGTCGAGGTCGAGGCCAGGATCATCGACGGCCTGAACGACGATGTCTCGGCGCTGACCTACGATCCGGTGCGCAAAAGCCTGTTCACCGTGACCAACAAGAATGCCGAGCTGGTCGAGTTGTCGCTCGAAGGCAAAATCCTGCGGCGTATCGCGCTGATCGGCTTCGGCGATCCTGAAGCGGTGGAGTTCATCAGCGCCGACACCTATGTGATCACCGACGAGCGCCAGCAACGCCTGATCAAAGTCCATTTGGAGCAGGACACCACGTTCCTCGATGCGGCGGACGCTGAACAGATGACCTTGGGCGTGCACATGAGCGGTAACAAGGGCTTCGAAGGTCTGGCGTATGACTCGGTGGGCAAGCGCCTGTTCGTCGCCAAGGAGCGTGACCCGATGCTGATTTATGAGGTGCACGGTTTTCCGCACTTCAACCCGGAAAAATCCTACGCGGTGCACGTGATCAACAACCCCAAGCGCGATGCCGGGATGTTCGTGCGCGATCTGTCGAGCCTGCAATACGACGAGCGCAGCGGCCATTTGCTGGCGCTGTCCGACGAGTCGGGGCTGATTCTGGAGCTGGACGTGGACGGGCGGCCGCTGAGTACCTTGTCGCTGAACAAGGGGCGGCAGGGTTTGCAGAAGAGCGTGCCGCAGGCCGAAGGCATTGCGATGGATGACGACGGGACGTTGTATCTGGTGAGTGAACCGAACTTGTTTTACGTCTTCAAAAAACCTGTACAGCCTTAACTCACACCACAAAACACTGTGGGAGCGAGCCTGCTCGCGAAGGCGTCGTGTCAGCCAATGAAAATGTTGGCTGAACTGGCGCTTTCGCGAGCAGGCTCGCTCCCACAGGTTTATTCGTCTGCCCATTAATTTCGGGCAGTCTGGGCTTACTCAGCCTTCAGGGTTTTCACACCTTCGCTGGTCCCCAACAACAGCAGATCCGCCGGACGCGCCGCGAACAGGCCATTGGTGACCACGCCGACGATCGCATTGATCTGCGCTTCCAGCTCCACCGGGTTGGTGATCTGCAGGTTGAACACGTCGAGGATGATGTTGCCGTTGTCGGTCAGCACGCCTTCGCGGTAGACCGGGTCGCCGCCCAGTTTTACCAATTGGCGGGCGACGTGGCTGCGGGCCATCGGGATCACTTCGACCGGCAGCGGGAATTCACCCAGCACCGGCACCAGTTTGCTGGCGTCGGCGATGCAAATGAAGGTCTTGGCCACGGCCGCGACGATCTTCTCGCGGGTCAGGGCCGCGCCGCCGCCCTTGATCAGGTTCAGGTGCGCGTCGCTCTCGTCGGCGCCGTCGACGTAGAACTCCAGGTCGCTGACGGTGTTCAGCTCATACACCGGAATCCCGTGGCCCTTGAGGCGCGCCGCAGTGGCTTCGGAGCTGGCAACCGCGCCATCGAATGCGCCCTTGTGCTGGGCCAGTGCATCGATGAAGCAGTTGGCGGTGGAGCCGGTGCCGACCCCGACGATGCTCTTGTCGTCGAGTTTCGGAAGGATGAAGTCGACGGCGGCCTGAGCCACTGCCTGTTTGAGTTGATCCTGGGTCATGCGGGCTCCGGAAGCGGGCAAGGTGAGTGCGGAAAGGCCGGCATTATAGCCGCAAGCCGGGCTAAAACCTCCTGATTCGTGTGGTCGCACGGGCAAAAGCCGGGTTAGACTCGTCGGTCCCGCCCAATCGCCAGTGATGCTTTCCGATGCTCGAACAGTACGTCAAAAAGATCCTCACCTCGCGCGTTTATGACGTTGCCGTAGAAACCCCGCTGCAGAACGCTCGCCAGCTCTCCGAGCGGCTGGGCAATGACATTTGGCTCAAGCGTGAAGACTTGCAGCCGGTGTTCTCGTTCAAGATTCGCGGCGCGTACAACAAGTTGACCCAGCTGACTGACGAAGAACGCGCCCGTGGCGTGGTCACCGCGTCGGCGGGCAACCATGCGCAGGGGCTGGCGCTGGCGGCGAAAGTGCTGGGCGTGAAGGCCACCATCGTGATGCCCAAGACCACCCCGGAGATCAAGGTCGAAGGCGTGCGTTCGCGCGGCGGCAAAGTCGTGCTGCGCGGCGATTCGTTCCCGGAAGCCCTGGCGTACTCGTTGAAACTGGTCGATGAAAAGGGCTACGTCTACATCCACCCGTACGACGATCCACACACCATTGCCGGGCAGGGCACCGTGGCGATGGAAATTCTGCGTCAGCACCCGCAACCTCTGGACGCGATCTTCGTGCCGGTCGGCGGCGGCGGACTGATCGCTGGCATCGCGGCGTACGTGAAATACCTGCGTCCGGACATCAAGGTCATCGGCGTCGAGCCGGACGACTCCAACTGCCTGCAAGCGGCCATGGCCGCCGGCGAGCGCGTGGTGCTGCCGACCGTGGGCATCTTCGCCGACGGCGTGGCCGTGGCGCAGATCGGCCAGCACACTTTCGACATCTGCAAGGATTACGTCGACGAAGTGATCACCGTCAGCACCGACGAGATCTGCGCGGCCATCAAGGATATCTACGACGATACCCGCTCGATCACCGAACCTGCCGGCGCCTTGGGCGTGGCCGGGATCAAGAAGTACGTCGAGTTGCGCGGCGTCAGTGGCCAGACCTTCGTCGCCATCGACTCCGGGGCCAACGTCAACTTCGATCGCCTGCGCCACGTCGCAGAGCGCGCCGAGCTGGGCGAGGGTCGCGAAGCGATCATCGCCGTGACCATCCCGGAGCAGGCCGGCAGCTTCAAGGCGTTTTGCGAAGCGATCGGCAAGCGCCAGATCACCGAATTCAACTACCGCTACAACACCGGCAGCGAAGCGCACATCTTCGTCGGCGTGCAGACTCACCCGGAAAACGACCCACGCAGCGCACTGCTGGCGAGCCTGACCGAGCAGGGCTTCCCGGTACTCGACCTGACCGACAACGAACTGGCCAAGTTGCACATCCGCCACATGGTCGGCGGCCACGCGGCGCACGTGATCGACGAAGTGGTGTTTCGCTTCGAATTCCCGGAGCGTCCGGGCGCGCTGTTCAACTTTCTCAACAAGCTCGGCGGGCGCTGGAACATCTCGATGTTCCATTACCGCAACCATGGCGCGGCAGACGGCCGGGTGGTCGCCGGCCTGCAAGTACCGCATGACGAGCGTCATCTGGTGCCGGCGGCGCTGGAAGAAATCGGTTACCCATATTGGGATGAAAGCGAAAACCCGGCCTATCAGTTGTTTCTTGGCTGAGCGGCTACGCTGATGGGCAGGCCCTGAGGAAATCGAACAATGGAAACGTTAACTGCCCTGAAAGCCGCGCACATTGTCGCCACTGTAGTGTTGCTGGCCGGTGCGCTCGGGTTGGGAGTCTGGGTTTTTCTGGCAAAACGCAAAGGTGATGCAACGGCGGGCAGCCGCACCTTGCAACGGCCACGGGTGTTCATCTGGCTGTTGATGGGCCTGGCGTTGTTGAGCATGCCGTTCACCGGCTGGGGCATGGTGCATCTGGTCGGCTGGCCGCTGGGGCAGACCTGGCTGCTGGCCTCCAGCGTGCTGTACACCGTGGCGGCGCTGGCGTGGTTCTGGTTGCTGGTGCGGTTGAATCGCTTGCGCAAGGCGCCGGGCGGCGTTGGCAGGTTCACTTTTGCCTTGGCGTTGTTCAGCTTTGTCTGCTTTATCGCGATTGCCGGGTTGATGGGCGCCAAGCCTGTTTAAGGCTTGAGACCGCGTCGAGCCCATTCGGGAGCAAGCCCCCTCCCACATTGGATTTGTGTTGTGAACACCATCCCCTGTGGGAGCGAGCCTGCTCGCGAAGGCGTAATCAGCCGCGCAACGAAATCACCGGCCAGCCCCGCTTCTCGGCCTCGGCGCGCAGATTCGGATCCGGATCCACCGCCACCGGGTTCGCCACCTGCTCCAGCAGCGGCAGGTCATTCATCGAGTCGCTGTAGAAATAGCTGTCATCCAGCGAATGCCCGGTTTCCTCCAGCCAGCGATTCAGGCGCGTCACCTTGCCTTCGCGGAAGCACGGAATGTCGGTGCTGCGCCCGGTGTAGCGGCCATCGACCATCTCGCACTCGGTGGCGATCAGGGTTTCGACGCCCAGGCGCACCGCAATCGGCGCGGTGACGAAGCGGTTGGTGGCGGTGATGATCACCAGTTTGTCGCCGGCGTCGCGGTGCTGTTTGAGCAGTTCCAGCGCCTTGGGCAGCACGATCGGCTCGATGCAGTCGCGCATGTAGTCGTTGTGCCACTGTTCAAGCACGGCCATTTCGGTGCGGCCGAGGATTTCCAGGCAGAAGTTCAGGTACGCGGCGTTATCCAGTTGGCCGGCCAGGTAATCCTGGTAGAACTCGTCGTTGCGCTGCTTGTATGCAACCGGGTCGAGGA
The DNA here is from genome assembly GCF_030209055.1 of Pseudomonas sp. lyk4-TYG-107. Lineage (NCBI taxonomy): Bacteria > Pseudomonadati > Pseudomonadota > Gammaproteobacteria > Pseudomonadales > Pseudomonadaceae > Pseudomonas > Pseudomonas sp. lyk4-TYG-107. The sequence continues at coordinate 308,558 of NZ_JARVST010000001.1, read as the reverse complement.
AGCCGCGTTCGCACAGATAGTCGCCCCAAGCGTGATCGCTGTCGCCGCCCAGAAGGGTGTTGTCCAAATCGAATAGAGCCAGGCGCATTGCAGTTACCCGCTGAAAAGTCAGTAAAAAGGCGACAAGAATACGGTCTTTTCACAAGAGTGCACATAAGGTAGGAACCTTCGTTGCCGCCTTATCAAGCTTTGTGGAACAATGCGGCGACATGCGTTTGCGAGGTTGTTGCCGTGATCGACCCCGATGGTTTCCGCCCCAATGTCGGGATCATTCTGACGAATGACGCCGGCCAGGTGCTATGGGCTCGCCGTATCAATCAAGATGCCTGGCAGTTTCCACAAGGGGGAATCAACCCCGAGGAGACGCCGGAAGACGCCTTGTACCGCGAGCTGAACGAAGAAGTTGGCCTGGAACGTGAAGATGTTGAAATACTGGCCTGTACCCGGGGCTGGTTGCGCTATCGTTTGCCGCAACGTCTGGTGCGTACCCACAGCCAACCGCTGTGCATCGGCCAGAAACAGAAATGGTTTCTCCTGCGCCTGATCTCCAACGAGCAGCGGGTGCGGATGGATTTGACCGGTAAACCGGAGTTCGATGGCTGGCGCTGGGTCAGTTATTGGTATCCGTTGGGCCAGGTGGTGACATTCAAGCGCGAGGTGTATCGACGCGCCCTCAAAGAGCTTGCCCCGCGCCTTTTAGCGCGCGACTGACGACGGAGTTCGACCCCGAGCCATGCTCAATACGCTGCGCAAGATCGTCCAGGAAGTTAACTCCGCCAAGGATCTCAAGGCGGCGTTGGGGATTATTGTGTTGCGCGTCAAAGAGGCCATGGGCAGCCAGGTCTGCTCGGTCTACCTGCTTGATCCCGAGACCAACCGCTTCGTCCTGATGGCCACCGAGGGCTTGAACAAGCGCTCGATCGGCAAGGTCAGCATGGCACCCAACGAAGGTCTGGTGGGTCTGGTCGGCACGCGTGAAGAACCCCTGAACCTCGAAAACGCCGCGGATCACCCGCGCTACCGCTACTTCGCCGAGACCGGCGAGGAGCGCTACGCCTCCTTCCTCGGGGCGCCGATCATTCACCACCGCCGCGTCGTCGGCGTGTTGGTCATCCAGCAGAAAGAACGCCGCCAGTTCGATGAAGGTGAAGAAGCCTTCCTCGTGACCATGAGCGCGCAGCTCGCCGGCGTTATCGCCCACGCCGAGGCCACCGGTTCGATCCGTGGCCTGGGCCGCCAGGGCAAGGGCATTCAGGAAGCCAAGTTCGTCGGCGTACCGGGTTCGCCGGGTGCCGCCGTCGGCACCGCCGTGGTCATGCTGCCGCCGGCGGATCTGGATGTTGTTCCAGATAAAACCATTACCGACATCGACGCCGAACTGGCGCTGTTCAAGACCGCCATCGAAGGCGTGCGCGCCGATATGCGCGCGTTGTCCGCCAAGCTCGCGACCCAGTTGCGCCCGGAAGAACGTGCGCTGTTCGACGTTTACCTGATGATGCTCGACGATGCCTCGCTGGGCAGCGAAATCACCACCGTGATCAAGACCGGCCAGTGGGCCCAGGGCGCGCTGCGTCAGGTGGTCACTGAGCACGTCAACCGTTTCGAGCTGATGGACGACGCCTACCTGCGCGAGCGTGCGTCGGACGTCAAAGACCTCGGCCGGCGCCTTCTGGCGTATTTGCAGGAAGAGCGTCAACAGAACCTGGTCTACCCGGAAAAAACCATTCTGGTCAGCGAAGAGCTGACGCCGGCGATGCTTGGCGAGGTGCCGGAAGGCACGCTGGTCGGTCTGGTTTCGGTACTCGGTTCGGGTAACTCCCACGTCGCGATCCTGGCCCGGGCCATGGGCATTCCGACGGTGATGGGTCTGGTTGACCTGCCGTACGCCAAGGTTGACGGCATCGAGGTGATCGTCGACGGCACCCGCGGCGAGGTCTACACCAACCCCAGCGATGTGCTGCGCAAGCAGTTCGCCGAGGTGGTCGAAGAAGAGAAACAACTGGCACTGGGCCTCGACACTCTGCGCGATCTGCCGTGCGTGACCCTCGACGGCCACCGCATGCCGTTGTGGGTCAACACCGGTCTGCTGGCCGATGTGGCGCGGGCGCAGAAGCGCGGCGCCGAGGGTGTCGGCCTGTACCGCACCGAAGTGCCGTTCATGATCAACCAGCGCTTCCCGAGCGAAAAGGAACAGCTGGCGATCTACCGCGAGCAGCTCGCCGCGTTCCATCCGCAACCGGTGACCATGCGCAGCCTGGACATTGGCGGTGACAAGTCGCTGTCGTACTTCCCGATCAAGGAAGACAACCCGTTCCTCGGCTGGCGCGGGATTCGCGTGACCCTCGATCACCCGGAAATATTCCTGGTGCAGACCCGCGCGATGCTCAAGGCCAGCGAAGGCCTGAACAACCTGCGGATCCTGCTGCCGATGATCTCCGGCACCCACGAACTCGAAGAAGCCCTGCACCTGATCCACCGGGCCTGGGGCGAAGTGCGTGACGAAGGCACCGACGTGCCGATGCCGCCAATCGGGGTGATGATTGAAATTCCGGCTGCGGTGTACCAGACCAAGGAATTGGCGCGGCAGGTGGACTTCCTGTCGGTCGGCTCCAACGACCTGACCCAGTACCTGCTGGCGGTCGACCGCAACAACCCGCGAGTGGCCGACCTCTACGACTACCTGCACCCGGCGGTGCTGCAAGCCCTGCAAACCGTGGTCCGCGACGCGCATGCCGAAGGCAAACCGGTGAGTATCTGCGGCGAAATGGCCGGTGATCCGGCAGCGGCGGTGCTGTTGATGGCGATGGGCTTCGACAGCCTGTCGATGAACGCCACCAACTTGCCGAAAGTGAAGTGGTTGCTGCGCCAGATCAACCTGAGCAAGGCCAAGGATCTGCTGGCGGAGCTGATGAAGATCGATAACCCGCAAGTGATCCACAGCTCGCTGCAACTGGCGCTGAAGAATCTCGGGTTGTCGAAGATGAATCCGCCGGCGGTCAACAAGGCCCTCTGAAAGGCTGATGGCCCCTTCGCGAGCAAGCCCGCTCCCACAGGGATTTGTGTCGATCACAGAACCAATGTGGGAGCGGGCTTGCTCGCGAAGGCGTCAGTCCCGCTACCGCTAAACCTGAACCTCCACCTCACCCAAATGCCCGCCATACGGCCCGAAACTGCGCTCGACCATCCGCCGCGTGCCGTCCGCCTGCACGATCAACGCCGTACTCGCCCGTGTCCCGTAACTTTGACTGGCAATAAACACACTCGACAGCAGTGATTCAGTGGCCAGCCCGACCCCGGTGTCCGGCAATTCGTTAAACGGCGCGGCCTGAGCATCGCCCAGCAGTTCCAGCAACCGCGCAGGTTGTGGATCATCCAGCACCGCACTCAATGCAGCCTTGGCCTTGAGCAACTTCGGCCACGGCGTATCCAGCCCGGCATTCGATAGCCCGTAGATCCCGGGCTCGAGCATCACCGGTTCAGACGTCCGCGCATTGAAGTGCCACAGCTCATGGGTATTACCCAGCAGCAGATTGAACCCGGCGTACTCCGGCGCGCGACCGACCACATCGCGCAGATAATCATCAATCGAAGCATCATCCGTGAGAAACCGCGCCACCAGCTCTCCCCGCGATTTGCGCGCTGGTGGCTGGTGCGGATCGCGGATATTGGTCAGCGCGGCGAAGCGCCCATTGGCGCCGATCCCCAGCCAGGTGCCGCCAGCCTCAAGATCGCGGCCGGCATGCACTTGCGGCGCGTCGGCCCATGGCGCCAGCGGCAGGCTCGGGCGGGCGTAGAACTCGTCACGGTTGGCCGCGACGATCAGCGGCTGGGCATGGCCCGGGCGCCAGGCGAAAACGATCAGGCACATAAGGTGGTCCTTGTGTGTTTTCTGCTCACTCTACGCAGTCGGCGTCCGTGCATCCATCGTCAGTGGAGCCAAAGGGCATGCATCCGTTACCATGCCGCTCCGGTTTTGGGGATGCGTCTGGGAGACGGTCATGGAATTTCTGCTCTATCTGGCGTTGGGCGCCTGTGCGGGCGTGCTGGCCGGGCTGTTCGGGGTGGGCGGCGGGATCATTATTGTCCCGGTGCTGGTGTTCAGTTTTACCTTGCAGGGATTCGATCAGTCGATCCTCACGCATCTGGCGGTAGGGACATCGCTGGCGACCATCATCTTCACTTCGGTCAACGCCGTGCGTGAACACCATCGACGTGGTGCGGTGCGCTGGCCGATCTTCATGTGGATGACCGTGGGTATTCTGCTCGGCGCCGGTTTTGGGGCGCTGACGGCCGAGGCGATTTCCGGGCCGAACCTGCAGAAGATCATCGGCGTGTTCGCCTTGGTGATTGCCGTGCAACTGGCGCTGGAAGTCAAACCCAAGGCCAGTCGAACGGTGCCGGGCAAACTCGGTCTGACCGTGGCCGGCAGTGTGATCGGCTGGGCCTCGGCGATTTTCGGAATCGGCGGCGGTTCGCTGACCGTGCCGTTCCTGACCTGGCGCAGCGTGCCGATGCAGCAGGCGGTGGCAACGTCGTCGGCCTGTGGCTTGCCGATTGCTGTGGCGAGTGCGTTAAGTTTCATGATTCTGGGCTGGCATGATCCGCTGTTGCCGCCGCATAGTCTCGGTTTTGTCTATTTGCCGGCGCTGCTGGGCATTGCCCTGACCAGCATGGTGTTCGCCCGTCTCGGCGCGCGCCTGGCCCACAGATTGTCGCCGCGCTTGCTGAAACGGCTGTTCGCCGCTTTGCTGTTCTGCGTGGGCCTGAATTTCCTGCTCTGATCCGCTGGGTCAGAACGGGCCGCAATCCTGGCTTAATCCTGAGGTGGCAGCGTCGCCCGGGAATTTTGGTTTCAACTCTAACGAGGAGTCGCAATGCTGCCTTACCCGCAGATCGACCCGGTGGCCCTGGCCATCGGTCCGCTGAAAATCCACTGGTACGGCCTGATGTACCTCGTCGGCATCGGCGGCGCATGGCTGCTGGCGTCGAGCCGGCTCAACCGTTTCGACCCGACCTGGACCAAGGAGAAGCTCTCCGATCTGGTGTTCTGGCTGTCGATGGGGGTGATTGTCGGTGGACGTCTGGGTTACGTGCTGTTCTATGATCTGAGCGCCTACATCGCCAACCCGACGCTGATTTTCGAAGTGTGGAAGGGCGGCATGTCGTTCCATGGCGGATTCATCGGGGTGATGCTCGCCGCGCTGTGGTTCGGCAAGCGTAATGGCAAGTCGTTCTTCCAACTGATGGACTTCGTCGCACCGATGGTGCCGATCGGTCTGGGTGCCGGGCGAATCGGCAACTTCATCAACGCCGAGCTGTGGGGCAAGGCCACCGACGTGCCGTGGGCCATGGTGTTCCCGCCGTTCAGCGATCCGGCGCAACTGCCGCGTCACCCGTCGCAGCTGTATCAGTTCGCGCTCGAAGGCGTGGCGCTGTTCCTGATCCTGTGGCTGTTCTCGCGTAAACCGCGTCCGACCATGGCCGTATCCGGCATGTTCGCGCTTTTTTACGGCATTTTCCGTTTTATTGTCGAGTTCGTCCGCGTTCCGGACGCGCAACTGGGCTACCTGGCCTGGAACTGGCTGACCATGGGTCAGGTGCTGTGCGTACCGATGATCGTCGGCGGTCTGTTCCTGATCTGGCTGGCCTATCGTCGTGCGCCGGCAGCGCCGCTCGCGCCGACCGCTTAAACTACGAACCCCGGCGCGCGACGCCGGGGCTCAAAGGACACAGGTAACTCATGAAGCAATATCTCGAACTGGTCTCGCACGTCATCCAGAACGGCACCAAACAGGCCAACCGCACCGGCATCAACACCATCAGCTTCCCGGGTGCGATGCTGCGTTTCGATCTGCAGGAAGGCTTTCCGGCGATCACCACCCGCAAGATGGCCTTCAAATCGGCCATCGGCGAGATGTGCGGTTTTCTGCGTGGCGTGAACAACGCCGCTGAATTCCGTGCGCTGGGCTGCAAGGTCTGGGACCAGAACGCCAACGAAAATGCGCAATGGCTGGCCAACCCGTTCCGTCAGGGCGAGGACGACCTCGGCGAAATCTACGGTGTGCAATGGCGCAAATGGCCGGCGTACAAGCAGATCCCGCTGAGCAACACCGCCGCCATCGAACAAACCCTGAGCAATGGCTACAAGCAGATCGCCCAGGGCGAAGAAGACGGTCAGGCCTACGTGGTGCTGTACAAAGCCATCGATCAGGTGCGCCAGTGCGTCGACACGATCATCAAGGATCCGGGCAGCCGCCGCATCCTGTTCCACGGCTGGAACGTCGCCCAGCTCGATGAAATGGCCCTGCCGCCATGCCATCTGCTGTACCAGTTCCACCCGAACGTCGAGACCAAAGAGATCTCCCTGACCCTGTACATCCGCTCCAACGACCTGGGCCTGGGCACGCCGTTCAACCTCACCGAGGGCGCCGCCCTGCTAAGCCTGATCGGGCGCCTGACCGGTTACACGCCGCGCTGGTTCACCTATTTCATCGGTGATGCGCATGTCTACGAGAACCACCTGGACATGCTCAACGAACAGCTCAAGCGCGAGCCGTTCGCCATGCCGAAACTGAAAATCTCCGACCGCGTGCCGGAGTTTGCCAAGACCGGTGTGTACCAGCCGGAGTGGCTGGAGTTGGTAGAACCGAGCGATTTCTCGCTGGAAGGCTATGAGCACCACGCGCCAATGACCGCGCCGATGGCGGTCTAAGCCGTTGCACAAAACCCCTGTGGGAGCGAGCCTGCTCGCGAAGAGGGCGTGTCAGTCATAGAGATGTCGACTGATACACCGCTTTCGCGAGCAGGCTCGCTCCCACATTGGGTTCTGTGTAAATCTCAATGGCCGTGACTACGGCCCACATGGGAGTGTTCGATTTCGGTGGCCACAACCCCGCCACTCACCTCCAGCCGCTGCAAAATCCCGCACTGATCCGCCCCCGGCCCTTCGCCACAGCGTTGGCGCAGGTCGAGCAGTTGTGTCTGCAACGCCAGCAACCCGTCAATCCGCGCTTTCACATGCTGGATGTGCTCGTCGATCAGCGTATTGACGCTTGCACACTGATCCTGCGGGCTGTCGCGCATGGCCAGCAGGCTGCGGATTTCTTCGAGGGTCATGTCGAGGGTGCGGCAGTTGCGGATGAAGGTCAGGCGTTCGGCGTGGGCCTGGGTGTAAACGCGGTAGTTACCGTCGCTGCGCGCCGGCTCCGGCAGCAGGTTTTCGCGCTCGTAATAGCGGATGGTTTCCACGGCGCAGTCGGTGAGTTTGGCCAGTTCTCCGATCTTCATGACGGCAATCTCCAAAAGGGTGCTTGACCCTATAGTGGCTACAGGGTCTTTACTTGGCAACAGGCACCTTCATGGACGCGACCCGATGAGCGATTCCCAGCACACCCACAAGCCCGGCGACGGGCACGATCATAGCCACAGCCATAAATTGCAGCCTGTGCATAAGCACGAACATGGCGGCGATTCCTGCTGCGGGTCGAAAGCCGCAGCATCGGCACCGGTTCATTCGCACGAAGATTCTTGCTGCTCGTCGACAGCTGCCGCGCCTGCGTTGGTGCAACTGAGCGAGAAAACCAGCGCTGACGCCCGACTGAGCAGTTTCCGCATCGAAGCGATGGACTGCCCGACCGAGCAGACGCTGATCCAGAACAAACTCGGCAAACTGGCCGGTGTGCAGCAGCTGGAATTCAACCTGATCAACCGCGTGCTCGGCGTGACCCACAATCTGCCGGACACCGCGCCGATCACCGAGGCGATCACCTCGCTGGGCATGCACGCCGAGCCGCTGGAGGCGGGCGTCGAAGCCCCGGCCCCGGCGCCGGTAAAAAAACACTGGTGGCCCCTGGCGCTGTCCGGCGTCGGTGCGCTCGCCGCCGAGGTGATCCACTTCACCAACGCTGCACCGACCTGGGTGGTGGCGATCATTGCGTTGGTATCGATCCTCAGCGGCGGCCTGACCACCTATAAAAAGGGCTGGATCGCCCTGAAAAACCGCAACCTCAACATCAACGCGCTGATGAGCATCGCGGTGACCGGCGCAATCCTCATCGGTCAGTGGCCGGAAGCGGCGATGGTGATGTTCCTGTTCACCGTGGCCGAGTTGATCGAGGCGCGCTCGCTGGATCGTGCGCGCAATGCCATCAGCGGCCTGATGCAGATGACCCCGGAACAGGCCACGGTGCAGCAAGCCGACGGCAGCTGGATCGAACAAGAGGTTAAAAGCGTCGAACTCGGCGCCCGGGTGCGGGTAAAACCCGGCGAGCGCATCGCGCTGGACGGTGAAGTGGTCAGCGGCAGTTCGACCATCGATCAGGCGCCGATCACCGGTGAAAGCCTGCCGGTGGAGAAAACCGTGGGCGACAAAGTCTTCGCCGGCACCATCAACCAGGCCGGTTCGCTGGAATACTCGGTGACTGCGGCGGCGAACAACTCGACCCTGGCGCGGATCATCCACGCCGTCGAACAGGCTCAGGGCGCACGGGCACCGACTCAGCGCTTCGTCGATCAATTCTCGAAAATCTACACCCCGGTGGTGTTCGTGCTGGCGCTGGCGGTGGCGATCATCCCGCCGCTGTTTATGGGCGCGTTGTGGTTCGACTGGATCTACCGTGCGCTGGTGCTGCTGGTGGTGGCGTGTCCCTGTGCACTGGTGATTTCCACCCCGGTGACCATCGTCAGCGGCCTCGCGGCAGCGGCGCGCAAAGGCATTCTGGTCAAGGGTGGCGTGTACCTGGAGGGCGGCTTCAAGCTCGACTATCTGGCGCTGGATAAGACCGGCACGATCACCCACGGCAAACCGGTGCAGACCGATTACCTGTCGCTCGATCCGACCGCCGACGCCAGCGCTCCGGCAATCGCCGCCGCACTGGCCGGGCGCTCCGATCACCCGGTGTCGCTGGCCATCGCCAATGCGGCTGTGGATAAAAACCTCGCCGTGCTGACTGTGGATAACTTCGAAGCGCTGGCCGGTCGTGGCGTGAAGGGACAGGTCAACGGCCAGACCTATCACTTGGGCAACCATCGTCTGGTCGAGGAGCTGGGCCTGTGCTCGCCGCAACTGGAAGAGAAGCTGTTTGCGCTGGAGAAACAGGGCAAATCCGTGGTGTTGCTGCTCGACAGTTCTGGTCCGCTGGCGCTGTTCGCCGTGGCCGACACGGTCAAGGAGTCCAGCCGCGAAGCGATCCGCCAGTTGCACGCGCTGGGCGTGAAAACCATGATGCTCACCGGTGACAACGTGCACACCGCGCAGGCGATTGCCGCGCAGGTCGGCATCGATCAGGCCAAGGGCGACTTGCTGCCAACCGACAAGCTGCAAGCCATCGAAGCGCTTTATGCACAGGGTCATCGGGTGGGCATGGTTGGCGACGGCATCAACGACGCCCCGGCACTGGCCCGCGCCGAGATCGGTTTCGCCATGGCGGCCGCCGGCACCGACACCGCGATTGAAACCGCCGATGTCGCCCTGATGGACGACGATCTGCGCAAAATTCCCGCGTTCATCAGCCTGTCGCGTGACACCGCGAGCATCCTGAAACAGAACATCGCCTTGGCACTGGTGATCAAGGCTATCTTTCTTGGGGTAACCTTCGCCGGACTCGCCACCATGTGGATGGCGGTGTTCGCCGACATGGGCGTGAGCCTGCTGGTGGTGTTCAACGGTTTGCGCCTGCTGCGTAAATAAACGATGAGGGATGGTTGTGCTGAGTGCCGAGCTGAAAGCGTTTTATATGGTCGCCCGCCTGGGCAGCATTACGCTGGCGGCGAAAAAGCTCGGCCTGAGCCAACCCACCGTGACCACGCAGATTCGTAATCTGGAAAGTCAGTATTCGGTGGAGCTGTTCTACCGTGGCGGCCGACGCTTGAGTGTCAGCGACGAAGGCGCGCGGTTGCTGCCGATGGTCAAGGCGCTGTTGCAGCAGGAGGCCGACATCGAGTTCTTCCTGCGCAACAGCGGTCAGGTGCAGGGCACGTTGCGCATCGCTGCCACTGCGCCGTATTACATCCTCGATCTGGTGAAGACCTTCCGCGAGCGTCTGCCGCAGGTGGAAGTATCGGTGGAGATCGGCAACTCGCAGCAGGTGCTCGAAGCGCTGGAGGATTACCGGGTCGATGTCGCCGCGTCGTCGCAGTTGCTTGAGGATGCGCGGTTGATTCGCCGGGTATTGGGCAGCGATCCACTGGTACTGGCGGTGCATCGCAACCATCCGCTGGCGGCGCAGGAGCATGTGGCGTTGAGTGCGCTGGCCGGGCATACCTTGCTGATGCGCGAGTCGGGTTCGACCACCCGCCGTTTGACCGAGGAGTTGCTGCAAAGCGCTGGGGTCAGTTTCGGGCCGCTGCTGGAAATTGGCAGCCGCGAGTCGATCCGTGAGGCGGTGCTGCGCAATATCGGCATCAGCATCATTGCCCGCCAGGAAGTCCCGCACGATCCGCAATTGCGGGTGCTGACCATCGAGAATGCGCCGCAGATTCCCGAGTATCTGTATTGCCTCAAGGAGCGCAAGGGTGCGCGGTTGCCGGCGGCGTTCCTCGGACTGGCGCAGGAAATGTCCCCGGCCTGAGATCTCCATCTATCTTGCTGGCCTCTTCGCGAGCAGGCTCGCTCCCACATTGGAATGCGTTCCCTGTGGGAGCGAGCCTGCTCGCGAAAGCGTCAGACCAGGCAATACAGAATCTGAACCCAAATCCCCGAATACCACTATCAGCCGTTTTTGCCCTACTGCCACATGACGGACGCATTACAACTCTAGGATTGGCCCCATCAGCTTGATGAGGTCTGTCCATGAATCCTGCAATCGCAACTGCCCTGACCAACCCCGGTGCGCCGATGAAAGTGCGCGGCGTGCAGAAGCGCTTCGGCGCGTTCACCGCACTGGATAACGTCTCCCTCGATGTTGCGGCCGGTGAGCTGGTGTGCCTGCTCGGCCCCTCGGGTTGCGGCAAGACCACGCTGCTGCGCTGCATCGCCGGGCTGGAGAAGCAGGACAGCGGCGAGTTGTACCTCGGCGATCGCGATGTCTCGCACCTTGCGCCGCAGGCCCGGGATTACGGCATTCTGTTCCAGTCCTACGCGCTGTTCCCCAATCTGACCGTCGAAGCGAACATTGCCTACGGCCTCGCCGGCAGTGGTCGCGACGAAGTACGCCGTCGCGTCGGGCAGATGCTGGAACTGGTCGGCCTCACCGGCAGTGAGAAAAAGTACCCGGGCCAGTTGTCCGGCGGCCAGCAACAGCGGGTTGCCCTGGCTCGTGCCCTGGCCCCGGCGCCGTCGCTGCTGTTGCTCGATGAACCGATGTCGGCGCTGGACGCACGAGTGCGCGAGCATCTGTGCACCGAGCTGCGCCAACTGCAGCGCAACCTCGGCATCACCACCCTGATGGTCACCCACAATCAGGACGAAGCCATGCTGATGGCCGACCGCATCGCCGTGATGAACAACGGCCGGGTCGAGCAGTACGCCACCCCGCAGGAAATCTACAACCGCCCGGCCACGCCGTTTGTCGCCGAGTTTGTCGGGCAGGGCAACTGGCTGCCGTTCCAGCGCAGCAGCGCCAGTCACGCCCGGGTTGGCGGGATGGATGTGCGTCTGGCCGATGGTAGCGTCAGCGGCGCCTCGGGCCGACTGTTCTGCCGTCCGGAAGCAATCAGCGTCAATCCGTTGGTGCACGAAGAAAACCTGTTTCCGGCGAAAGTCCGTGAGATCACCTTTCTCGGCAATCGCTGCCGCATGAGCTTCGAACTCGACCAATTGCCGGGCCACGCGCTGCTTGCTGAACTGGCGCCGGAAGCCATGCCACGCCTTGGCGCCCAGCAGATCATGGTCGCCTTGCCACCGCGCAGCCTGCAGGTGTTTGCCTGATGAGCGCGAACATCGCACTGCCGCTACCGCACAAGCAAGCGCGGCGAGTGTCCGGGGCCGAGGTCGGTGACCGGATCTTCGTCCTCGGCGGCAAACTCCTGCTGCTGTTGCTGCTCGGTATCGCCGTGCTGCTGCCGTTGCTGGCGATCTTCTGGCGTGGCTTCAGCAGTGAGGCCGGGCAGGGCGGTGGCTGGCTCGCCGCTAAGGAGTTGGTCAGCAGCGAGAATTTCCACTGGCTGCTCGGCAACAGCCTGAAAGTTTCCCTCAGCGTCGCGGCCATCGTCGTACCGCTGGCCTACCTGTTTGCCTACGCCCTGCAACGCACGATGATTCCGGCCAAGGGCCTCTGGCGCGGAATTTCTCTGCTGCCATTGATGGCGCCGTCGATGCTGCCGGGGATCGCACTGGTCTATCTGTTCGGCAATCAGGGCATGTTGCGCGGGCTGCTCTCGGACAACATCTACGGCTTCTGGGGGATTGTGTTGGGCGAGGTGATCTACACCTTCCCGCATGCGCTGATGATTCTGCTCTCGGCGTTGTCGCTGGCGGATGCGCGGCTGTTCGATGCGGCGTCGAGCATGGGCGCCAGTCCGGCGAAAGCCTTTCGCAGCATCACCTGGCCGGCGACCCGGCAGGCAGTGTTCGCCGCGTTCTGCTTGGTGTTCACCCTGACCATCACCGATTTCGGTGTGCCGGTGGTGGTCGGCGGCGACTATCAAGTGCTGGCGCTGGAAGCCTACAAAGCCGTGGTCGGTCAGCAACAATTCGGACGCGGGGCGTTGATCGGCATGGTGCTGTTGCTGCCGGCGCTGTTCAGCTTCGGCGTCGATGCCTGGTTGCGTCGGCGTCACGGTGATTCCATGAGCGGCCGCGCCCAGGTGTTCAAACCGGCGCCGTCGAAATTGCGTGATGGCTGCTATCTGGCGATTGTTTTGTTGATCAGCGCGGCGCTGCTGCTGGTGTTCGGCATGGCAGTGTTTTCGTCGCTGGTGAAGTTCTGGCCGTACAACCTGTCGCTGTCGCTCAATCACTATCAGTTCAACGAGACTGCCGGCGGTGGCTGGCTGGCCTACGGCAACAGCTTGAAGATGGCGCTGGGCACGGCGCTGATCGGCAGCGTGCTGATCTTCACTGGCGCTTACCTGATGGAGAAAACCCGCAGCCAACGCGGCCTCAACCTGACGTTGCGCATGCTCAGTTTCATCCCGATGGCAGTGCCGGGGCTGGTGCTCGGTCTGGGTTACGTCTTCTTCTTCAACCTCAGCGGCAACCCGCTGCACGTGCTGTACAGCACGATGACCCTGCTGATCGTCTGCACCATTGCTCACTATCTGACCACCGCACAAATGACCGCAACCACCGCGCTGCGCCAGCTCGACGCCGAGTTCGAGGCCGCCGCGCTGTCGCTCAAGGCCCCGCTGTACCGCCACTACCTGCGCGTCACCGTGCCGATCTGCCTGCCGGCGCTGCTGGACATCGTGCGCTACCTGTTCGTCTCGGCGATGACCACGGTGTCGGCGGCGATCTTCCTCTACAGCCCCGACACCATCCTCGCGGCGGTGGCGGTGCTGAACATGGATGACGCCGGCAACGTCGGCGGCGCGGCGGCGATGTCGACCCTGATTCTGTTCACCTCGGCAGGCGTGTCCTTGCTGCTGGCGTGGGCTTCGCGCGGCTTGCTGCGCCGTTCCCAGGCCTGGCGGCAAACCGCGCCCGGTCACTGATTGACGACTTATCCCTACAGCCTCAACTCACCGACAGGAAAACGATCATGTTCAAGCCTATGGCCCTGGCCGCTGCTGTGCTCGCTACTTTCAGCCTGAATGCCTTCGCGGCAAAAACCGAGTTGACGGTGTACACCGCCCTCGAAGCCGAGCAACTGACCGCTTACAAAGCCGCGTTCGAAAAGGCCAACCCGGACGTCGAGATCAAGTGGGTGCGTGATTCCACCGGGATCATCACTGCCAAACTGCTGGCCGAAAAGGCCCGTCCACAGGCTGACGCGGTCTGGGGCCTGGCCGCTTCGAGCCTGGCGATCCTCGATCAGCAGGGCATGCTGCAAAGCTACGCACCGAAGGATCTGGGCAAGATCGGCGCGAACTACCGCGATGCTGCCAACCCGCCAGCCTGGGTCGGCATGGACGTGTGGGCCGCGACCATTTGCTTCAACACCGTCGAAGCCGAGAAGCAGGGCTTGAGCAAACCGGTGAGCTGGCAGGACCTGACCAAGCCTGAGTACAAGGGCAAGATCGTCATGCCGAATCCGGCGTCGTCCGGCACCGGTTTCCTCGACGTCAGCGCCTGGTTGCAAACCTTCGGTGAAAAACAGGGTTGGGCCTACATGGACGGTCTGCACCAGAACATCGGCCAGTATGTTCACTCCGGTTCCAAGCCTTGCAAACTGGCTGCTGCGGGCGAATTCCCGATCGGCATTTCCTTCGAATACCCGGCCGTACAGCTGAAACGCCAGGGCGCGCCGCTGGACATCATCCTGCCGAAAGAAGGCCTGGGCTGGGAGATCGAGGCGACTGCCGTGATCAAAGGCACCCCGCATGAAGACGCGGCGAAAAAACTCGCGGACTTCTCCGCCAGCGCCGAGGCGATGGATCTGTACAAGGAGAACTTTGCGGTTCTTGCGCAGCCGGGCATCGCCAAGCCGCAGACCGAACTGCCGGCCGACTACGAGCAGCGCCTGATCAAGAACGACTTTGCCTGGGCCTCGAAGAATCGCGACGAGATCCTGACCGAATGGCGCAAGCGGTATGACGGCAAGTCCGAGAAAGTTGTCGCCAAGTAAGATCTTTATCGACTGACAGGGCCTCTTCGCGAGCAAGCCCGCTCCCACATTCGACCGAGTTCCACCGGAAGGAATGCGATCAAACTGTGGGAGCGGGCTTGCTCGCGAAGGCGGTCTCCCATTCAGGGAAAATCTCCATGACTCAACACAAAGACCTGCTGATCGTCGGCGCCGGCATCCTCGGCCTGTCCCACGCCTACGCCGCCGCCAAACGCGGCCTCAAGGTCAGCGTTTTCGAACGCACTGCCACGCCCCTCGGCGCTTCGGTGCGCAACTTTGGTCAGGCGCTGGTCACCGGTCAGCCACCGGGGCCGATGCTTGAACTGGCCAAGGCCAGCCGCGAGATCTGGGGTGGCTGGGCGCAACTCGCCGGTCTGCAGATCAAGCGAAACGGCTCGTACCTGTTCGCCCGCAGCGAAGCCGAAGAACACTTGCTCGAAGCTTTCTGCAACGGCCGCGCCGTGGAGCACGGGTACAACGTCGCCTTGCTGCGTGGCGCTGCCCTGCGTGATCTGTACCACGGTCAGTTCAGTCATCACCGCGCGGCGTTGCACGGCCTGGACGATCAACAGCTGTACTCGCGCGAAGCGATTCCGGCGTTGATCGACTATCTGCGCCGCGACCTCGGCGTCGAGTTTCACTTCAATACGCTGGTGCGCGACGTCGAACCGGCGCGCCTGCACAGCACCGCCGGCAGCTTCACGGCGAAGCAGATCATCGTCTGCTCCGGCCACGATTATCAGACCCTGCTGGCCGAGCCGATTGCCGCGCTCGACCCGCAGATATGCCGCCTGCAAATGCTCCGCGCCAAACCGCAGATCGAGCTGAATCTGCAACACGCCTTGCTCACCGGTTTGAGCTGCGTGCACTACGGCGCCTTCGCCGATTTGCCAGAAGCGGCGGCGGTGCAGGCGCAGATCCTGCGCGAACAACCGCACCTGCACGACAACGGCATTCACCTGCTGATCAGTCCGACGCCGTATGGCGAGCTGATCATCGGCGACTCGCACCATTACGGCAGCGATCCGTCGCCGTTCAACGCCGAGCAAGTGGACAACTGGATGCTCGAACTGGCCGAGCACACGCTGGGCTGCAAGGTGCAAGTGGTCGAGCGCTGGCAGGGCGTCTACGGTGCCCGTGGGCCGGGGCCGTTTTCGTTGCTGCGCCCGGCCCCGGGGCTGAGTGTGGCGTTGATGCACACCGGTGTCGGCATGAGCGTCGGCCCGGCACTGGCCGAGCGCAATGTCGCGCAGTGGCTGGAGGAAATGTGATGGCGGGGCATGCGCAAGTCGTTGACCGGGTGTTTGCGCTGTATGAACGCTTTGGTGCTAGTGATTACATCGGCGAGCCGGTGTCGCAGATCGAGCACATGTCCCAAGCTGCTGAACTGGCGATCGCCGAAGGCTTTGATGATGAAGTGGTGCTGGCAGCGTTCTTCCATGACATCGGTCATTTGTGTGCCGAAGGTGCCGAGAGCATGGGCGGTTATGGCGTGGTCAGCCATGAGCGATTGGGTGCGGACTACTTGCGTGAGGCGGGTTTTAGTGAGCGTATGGCCCGACTGGTGGAATATCACGTGCAGGCCAAACGTTATCTGACGCTGCGTGAGCCGGGGTATTTCGAGCGCTTGAGTGAAGCGAGTCGCCGCACGCTGGAGTATCAGGGCGGGGTGATGAGCGAGGCTGAGGCGGATGTGTTTGAGCGGGATCCGTTGTGTGCCGTCAGCTTGCGCATGCGCCAGTGGGACGAGCTGGCCAAGGAGAGGGCGGTGCCGGTGATTGACCTTCAGGTGTTGAAGGAGAAAGCGGCGCGGCTGCTGGCTGCGTAATCCATGTCACCGAGTCGCGCCATTCGCGAGCAGGCTCGCTCCCACAGGGTTTTGTGTTCTGACCACGATCCAATGTGGGAGCGAGCCTGCTCGCGAAGAGGCCAGATCAGGCGCTACAAATCTGCAGCCAGAAACTCAATCTGCTCCTGCCGCTCCGCCTGATTCAACTTCGCATGCGGATTGAGCGAAGACCACTGCGGATGCGCCCGCGCCTTGCTCAGCGCATCCGGCAACTTGCCTTCGCGCCAGGTCTTGTCCTGCGGGGTGGCGACCTGAACCGCCTCCATCGCCGCATGCCCGCGCTGATCCAGCGCCAGCAACAGTTGGCGCTGACGCAACGCCAGCAGCCGCAACACCCCGTCATCCACGGTCAACTCCCGCTGGCCCCTGATCTTGCCGAGCAGGCGGCTGCCATAACTGCGCGCGGTTTGCAGTGCACCACCGGCAATCGCACCGGCCAATGCCGCCGCACCGAGGGTAATGCCGCCGACCAGCAGATCCACGCCAGCCCCGGCAGCGGCACCGGCCGCAATCCCGCCGCCCACCCGCACGCCGAGTTGCTTCAGGGTTTCCGGGTTGAACAGATCATCGCCCCAACGCCCATCCAGCAGCGGCAAGTCACTGGCCGCCGCGTCCTGCGGGCGAAACGCATAGAGCTTGAGCAACGCTTCGACGCATTTCTGTTCACGCTGGCGCACGGCTTTGCGCAGTTCGCTGATCGCTTGCTGTTCCTGCTCGGCCTCGCTGACCACGCTGCGTCGGCAGGCGGCGCAGTCGATCAGCAATTCGGCGATCAAACGCGCCGCACTTTGTTGGCGGGCGAGGCGCTGGGCCTGTTGATCGGCGATCAAGCGCTCCAGTTGCGGACGGGCGTTTTCCAGCAGCAGCGCAAGGCTTTCGTACAGGCGCCGCTCGCCATCTTCCGGCGGCGCCACGCTGTCGAAGCGCACCAGCGCATGCAGGCCGAGCCGCGCCAACGCTTCGCGCCAGTCCGGCTCGCGATGGTTGGCGCTGCTGACGAAGTTCAGCACCGGCAACAGCGGCTTGCCGCAACTGGCCAGCACTTCGAGTTCGTCACGATACTTGGCCAGCACCGGTTCGCGGGCGTCGATCACATACAGACCGGCGTCCGACGCGAGTAGCTGTCGCAGGACTTTCGCCTCCTGTTCGAAACGCTGACGTGCTTCGCTGCCGTCGAGAAACCGCGCCAGTCGCGCCGGGCCGTCGAGACGTTCGCCGGGGCGCTCCAGACGCTCAAGGAAATCCAGCAGGGCGATGGCGTCTTCCAGCCCCGGCGTGTCGTAGAGATCGAGCAACGGCTCGCCGTCCACCGACAACCGCGCACCCTCGACATGTCGAGTGGTGCTCGGCCGGTGCGAGACTTCGCCGAAGCCGACGTCGCGGGTCAGGGTGCGCAGCAGCGAAGTCTTGCCGACGTTGGTGTGGCCGACCACCGCGAGTTTCAGCGGCGCTTTCCGGGCATCAGTCATGACCGCTCTCCAGCCAGTTCATCGGCGCGCAATCGGCGAACGGCAACTCCAGTTGTTGCAGCGCAACGTGCCAGTCGCCGAGACGGGCACTGTCCAGCGCTTCGCCGGGCGGTGCTTGCAGCAGCCAGACCCGGGTGGCGTTGGCGTTGCGCGCCAGTTCGGCGATCAGCGCGAGGCTGCCGCGATCCGGCGAGCGCCGAGGATCGCAGGCGATCAGCAGGCGCGCCGGAGGGAAACGGCTGAGCTGTTCGAGCAGTTTGTGCCGTGATTCGCGGCTGTCGAGGATGCCGGCGTTGCTCACGGTTTTCGGCAGGGCTGGTGGCCATGGGCGCTGATCGTCGAGTTCGATGGCCACCAGCAAAGCGCCGTCGCTGGCGTGTTCGCTGACGCTGCTTTCGACCCGATGCAACTGCGCAGGCGCGGCGTCGTTGATGCCGAGGCGTTCGCTGGTCGGCATCAGCCGTTCACGCAACTGGGCGTAACCGGGCAGGTTCAGGTCCAGGGTCAGCGCGGCTTTGCCGCGACTCCAGCGCCAGAAACACAACAGCGCCAGCAGCAGGCGCGGCAGCACGCCGTAGACCACCAGCACGCCGACCAGCCAGGTTGCCCAGGCCTGGCGCGCACTTTCGATATCCAGCGCTGTACCGCCGCTGGCGCGGATCATCTCTACAGTCGGCACGTTGAAGCCGAGCAGCGCCGGCAGCGCGCCGAGGGCTTGGGTCAGGTTGATGAAGGTGTCGGCGCCGAGAATCGTGGTTTCCCAGACGAAGCCGTAGCGCCGGGTCGCCATCAGTGTCAGCAGCAACAGCAGGGCGCTGAGCATCGCCAGCAACCACAGACCGTTGACCAATGTGCCGAGCGCCCAGCGATTGAGTTTTTTGCGTTGCAGCATCAGCAGCAGGGCCGGCGCGAGTTGCGCGGCTTTGGCATCGCGAGCGAGTTTTTCGCTGAGCCACAGCCACAAGCGCCCGAGGGTGGCGCCGTGTTCTCCGGCAAAGATCAGCCCCAGTGCCCAGCTCAGTAGCAGAATCAGGTTCAACCCGAGCAGGCTGCCCAAGGCCCAGAACACATTCACCGGTGACTGGCTCAGTGCGGCGAAGGCCAGACCGGCGCCGCTCAGCAGCGCGAAAATCACCAGCAGCACCAGCGCCAGACGCGCGCCTTGCAGCCAGTGCCTGAGTGCTGCGCTCAGCCCGTCGCGCTCGGCCAGCCACACGGCGCGGCGCTGAATACGGCCCGGCAGATCGCCGCCGGCCGCGCGGGCCAGTCGATTGGCTTCCAGATCTTCCAGGGGGCCTGCGTGTTCTTCGCGCAGGCGGATGGTTTCAGTCAGCCAGAGGTTTTGCAGTGGAGTCAGTTCAGTCACGCGCCATTCCGTTGCTCGATTGAGCAGTGAGCATAACCGCTGTGGCGCTTATCGGGTCAAGCGAGGCTCTGGTATCCTCGCCGGCATGACTAAATCACTCCCCCTCAGCCTGATCGCAGCCCTCGGTGAAAACCGTGTGATCGGCGTCGACAACAGCATGCCCTGGCACCTGCCGGGGGACTTCAAATACTTCAAGGCCACGACCCTCGGCAAGCCGATCATCATGGGCCGTAAGACCTGGGACTCCCTCGGCCGTCCGCTGCCGGGCCGCTTGAACATCGTGGTCAGCCGTCAGCCGGATCTGCTGCTGGAAGGGGCGGAGGTGTATCCGTCGCTGGAAGCCGCGGTGGTTCGCGCCGAGGAATGGGCGAAAGCGCAGGGTGTCGATGAGTTGATGCTGATTGGCGGCGCGCAGTTGTATGCGCAAGGGCTGGCGCAGGCCGATCGTCTGTATCTGACCCGAGTGGCGCTGAGCCCGGAAGGCGATGCGTGGTTTCCGGAGTTCGATCTGAACCAGTGGAAGCTGGTGTCGAACGTGTCGAATCCGGCTGAGGGCGATAAGCCCGCGTACAACTTCGAAGTCTGGGAAAAAGCTTAAGAGCTTCGCGAGCAAGCCCGCTCCCACATTGGATTTGTGTCGATCACAGATCCAATGTGGGAGCGGGCTTGCTCGCGAAGAGGGCAGGTCAGGCAAAGAAGAATTTAAGCCTGAGCAAGCTCCGCATGCTCATCCGCATCCAGCAGTGCTTTATCGGTCTGCTGCATCACTTGGCTGGTAATCGCACCCGCGGTGATCGAACCACTTACGTTCAACGCCGTACGACCCATGTCGATCAGCGGCTCAACCGAAATCAGCAGCGCCACCAGTGACACCGGCAAGCCCATCGCCGGCAGCACGATCAGTGCCGCGAACGTCGCGCCGCCGCCAACACCGGCCACACCGGCCGAGCTCAGAGTGACAATCGCCACCAGTGTCGCGATCCACAGCGGATCCAGCGGGTTGATGCCGACCGTTGGCGCAACCATCACCGCCAACATCGCCGGGTACAGACCGGCGCAACCGTTCTGGCCGATGGTCGCACCGAACGAGGCGGCGAAACTGGCGATCGATTGCGGAATGCCCAGACGACGGGTCTGCGCTTCGATGCTCAGCGGAATGCTCGCCGCACTGGAGCGGCTGGTGAACGCGAACGTCAGCACCGGCCAGATCTTGCGGAAGAACCGCAGCGGGTTGATCCCGGCCGCCGACACCAGCAGGCCATGCACCACAAACATCAGGCCCAGGCCGAGGTACGAGACCACGACGAAACTGCCGAGCTTGATGATGTCCTGCAGATTGGAACCGGCGACCACTTTGGTCATCAGCGCCAGCACGCCGTACGGGGTCAGCTTCATCACCAGACGCACCAGACTCATCACCCAGGCTTGCAGGGTGTCGATGGCGTTGATCACTTTCTGACCTTTCTCGGCATCATCCTTGAGCAGTTGCAGCGCCGCGACCCCGAGGAACGCGGCGAAGATCACCACGCTGATGATCAAGGTCGGCTTGGCCCGGGCCAGGTCGGCGAACGGGTTCTGCGGAATGAACGACAGCAGCAACTGCGGCACATTCAGGTCGGCAACCTTGCCGGCGTAGTCGGTCTGAATGGTTTGCAGACGGGCCATTTCCTGCGTGCCGGCGACCAGGCCTTCGGCGGTGAGGCCGAACAGGTTGGTCAGGCCGATACCGATCAGCGCCGCGATCGCGGTGGTGAACAGCAGGGTGCCGATGGTCAGGAAGCTGATCTTGCCCAGCGACGAGGCGTTGTGCAGACGCGCAACCGCGCTGAGGATCGAAGCGAACACCAGCGGGATCACGATCATTTGCAGCAACTGCACGTAGCCGTTGCCGACCAGATCGAACCAGCCGATCGAGGCTTTCAGTACCGGGTTGCCGGCACCGTAAACGGTGTGCAGGGCAACACCGAACGCTACGCCGAGTACCAGCGCGAGCAGGACTTTTTTCGCCAGGCTCCACGTCGTGTGGCGGGTTTGCGCCAGACCGAAGAGCAGGGCGAGGAACACCAGCAGATTGAGGATCAGCGGCAGATTCATGAAGACTCCGATAAGACTTGTGCCAGTCGCATTCTTGGGCAACTGCGAACCGGCAAGCCTAACAGTTTGATTTCCAATGAATTAATACCGAAATCGCAGGTCGTCCGTCGTTTTTGGAATAAGCGGTTGTCGTTATCGACAATGCAACTGGCGTTGAGAAGACGTAAGCGGTCGCTGACAGACGAGGACTGTCACACTTATTTGTTAGCGTCGATGTCTTTCAGTCAGGGAGAAAACGCCGATGAAGTTCGCACCGAAAATGCTCGCTGTGGTTCTTGGATTGGGCTTGGCCGCTCATGCATTCGCCACCGACCTGAAGCACTGGCCGGCGGATCAGGCCAAGGCCCTGGACGCGATGATCGCCGCCAATGCCAACAAAGGTAACTACGCGGTGTTCGACATGGACAACACCAGTTACCGCTACGACCTCGAAGAGTCGTTGCTGCCGTTCATGGAAAACAAGGGCCTGATTACCCGCGACAAGCTCGATCCCTCCCTGAAACTGATGCCGTTCAAGGACACCGCCGACCATAAGGAAAGCCTGTTCAGTTACTACTATCGCCTGTGCGAAGTCGACGACATGGTCTGCTACCCGTGGGTAGCGCAGGTGTTCTCCGGCTTCACTCTCAAGGAACTCAAGGGCTACGTCGATGAGCTGATGGCGTCGGGCAAACCGGTGCCGGCCACTTACTACGAAGGCGATGTAGTGAAGAACATCGATGTGCAGCCGCCGAAAGTCTTCACCGGCCAGGCCGAGCTGTACAACAAGCTGATGGAGAACGGCATCGAGGTTTACGTGATGACCGCCGCCTCCGAAGAACTGGTGCGCATGGTCGCGGCCGATCCGAAGTACGGTTACAACGTCAAACCGCAGAACGTGATCGGCGTGACCACGTTGCTGAAGAACCGCGAAACCGGCGAGCTGACGACCGCACGCAAACAGATCGCCGCCGGCAAGTATGACGAGAAGGCCAACCTCGGCCTCGAACTGACCCCGTACCTGTGGACCCCGGCAACCTGGATGGCCGGCAAACACGCGGCGATCCTGACTTATATCGACGAATGGAAAAAACCGGTGCTGGTGGGCGGCGATACCCCGAGCAGCGACGGTTACATGCTGTTCCACGATGTGGATGTGGCCAAGGGCGGCATTCACTTGTGGGTCAACCGCAAGGACAAATACATGACCCAGCTCAACGGCATGATGGCCAAACACGCAGCGGCGCAGGCCAAGGAAGGATTGCCGGTGACGGCGGACAAGAACTGGGTGATCGTCAAGCCAGAGGAAATCCAGTAAGCCCCCAATCCCTGTTGGAACTCAGATTCCAGAATCACTGACAGTCCCTTGTGGGAGCGGGCTTGCTCGCGAAGAGGGAGTGTCAGGCGGGAGATTTTTTGACCGGTAGACCGCTTTCGCGAGCAAGCCCGCTCCCACAGTTTTGATCTTCATTGTTTTTGGATCAGGCAAAAAAATGCCCCGCACTTTGGCGGGGCATTTTTGTTTTTGCGATTGACGCTTACAGCCCGTCGAGCATCGCCTTGTTACGCACCGCACCCTTGTCGGCGCTGGTCGCCAGCAGGGCGTAGGCCTTCAGGGCGGTGGTCACTTTGCGTGGACGCTGCTCGACCGGTTTCCAGCCTTTCTTGTCCTGTTCGACCCGGCGTGCAGCCAGTTCTTCATCGCTGACCAACAGGTTGATCGAGCGGTTCGGGATGTCGATCAGCACTTTGTCGCCGTCCTGCACCAGACCGATCGCGCCACCGGCCGCAGCCTCTGGCGAAGCGTGGCCGATCGACAGGCCGGAAGTACCGCCAGAGAAACGACCGTCGGTGAGCAACGCACAGGCTTTGCCCAGACCTTTGGACTTCAGGTACGAGGTCGGGTAGAGCATTTCCTGCATGCCCGGGCCGCCTTTCGGGCCTTCGTAGCGAATGATGACGATGTCGCCTTCCTTCACTTCGTCGGCGAGGATGCCGCGCACCGCGCTGTCCTGGCTTTCGAAGATCTTCGCGTTGCCTTCGAAGACGTGGATCGACTCATCGACGCCGGCGGTTTTCACCACGCAACCGTCGAGAGCGATGTTGCCGTACAGCACGGCCAGGCCGCCTTCTTTCGAATAGGCGTGTTCGAAGCTGCGGATACAGCCGTTTTCACGGTCGTCATCCAGGGTTTCCCAACGGGTCGACTGGCTGAACGCGGTCTGGGTCGGGATGCCCGCCGGGCCGGCCTTGAAGAAGTGATGCACGGCTTCGTCGGTGGTCTGGGTGATGTCCCACTTGGCGATGGCTTCTTCCATGCTGCGGCTGTGCACGGTCGGCAGGTCGGTGTGCAGCAGGCCGCCACGGGCCAGCGAACCGAGAATGCTGAAGATGCCGCCAGCGCGGTGCACGTCTTCCATGTGGTACTTCTGGATGTTCGGCGCGACCTTGCACAGTTGCGGCACGCTGCGCGAGAGGCGGTCGATGTCGCGCAGGTCGAAATCGATCTCGGCTTCCTGGGCGGCAGCCAGCAAGTGCAGGATGGTGTTGGTCGAACCGCCCATGGCGATGTCGAGCATCATCGCGTTCTCGAACGCCTTGAAGTTGGCGATGTTGCGCGGCAGCACGGATTCGTCGTTTTCGCCGTAGTAACGCTTGCACAGCTCGACGATGGTGCGGCCGGCCTGCAGGAACAGCTGCTCGCGGTCGCTGTGGGTCGCGAGGGTCGAACCGTTGCCCGGCAATGCCAGGCCCAGGGCTTCAGTCAGGCAGTTCATCGAGTTGGCGGTGAACATGCCGGAGCACGAACCGCAGGTCGGGCAGGCGCTGCGCTCGTACTCGGCAACCTTCTCGTCAGAAGCGCTGGAGTCGGCGGCGATCACCATGGCGTCGACGAGGTCGAGGCCGTGGGAAGCGAGTTTGGTCTTGCCGGCTTCCATCGGGCCGCCGGAAACGAAGATCACCGGAATGTTCAGGCGCAAAGCGGCCATCAACATGCCCGGGGTGATCTTGTCGCAGTTGGAGATGCAGACGATGGCGTCGGCGCAGTGGGCGTTGACCATGTACTCGACGGAGTCGGCGATGATCTCGCGGCTCGGCAGCGAATAGAGCATGCCGTCGTGACCCATGGCGATGCCGTCATCCACGGCGATGGTGTTGAATTCTTTCGCTACGCCACCGGCGCGTTCGATTTCCCGGGCAACCAGTTGACCGAGGTCTTTGAGGTGCACGTGGCCCGGCACGAACTGGGTGAAGGAGTTGGCAATGGCGATGATCGGCTTCTTGAAGTCGTCATCTTTCATCCCGGTGGCGCGCCACAGTGCGCGGGCGCCGGCCATGTTGCGGCCGTGGGTGGATGTTTTCGAGCGGTAATCTGGCATGGAGCACTCCGGGCGGCTAATCAGGTATCAAAAGGGAGTGAGCTTCTATTGACGTCTGGAACACTCAGAAATGGCCGTGTGTCCTGGATGTTGCCGATGACTTTGCGGGATCGCCGCTTGCCTCAGCCTGAGCTCATAAACCCGCCGGGGGATGAATGGCGATGAATCAGCCGATTCTACACCGCTGGCGTCTGGAGGGAATGGCGCAAAGTGTTGTTCCAGTGCCGACGGTGCGTATGGCATGACGACCGGCAGGCTCAATCGCTGCCAGAGGGCGTGACGGCGCCGTTCTCGATAATACTGGCGCGATGGCTGATCCTCTTGTTCAGCGCCAGCGCGATGCAACTGAGCAGGACAAAACAGTAGCCGAGAGTGGCCTGCAGGTTGCCTGGACTCAGGCTGATCAGCGCACTGATCAACCCGCCGCAAATGAAGATGATCGTGCTACCGGCCGAGGCCGAAGTACCGGCGTTCTCCGGAAACAGGCCCATGGCGCGTGAGGTGGCGGCCGGGCGTGCAATGGTGGTGCCGGCGGTGCAGATCAGCATCGGGATCAATACCGTGACGGGCGAGAGTGCGAAGTACTGCGACAGTAATAGCATCACCAGCCCTGCCAGCAGAATCAGGCTCAACCCGGCCACGATCTGTTGCGCAGAGCTGATGCGCCGGCTCAACAGCGTGGCGGCAATCCCGCCGGTCACATACGCCGCACCGTAGATCAGCAGGATCAGCGAGAAGTCGTAGGCTGAGAGCTGCAACTGATCCATGAAGATCAACGGCGAAATGACGATGAACGAGAAGTGGCAGGCGAACGCGAAAGCCGAAATCAGCCAGTAGCCGACGAACTCGAAATCCCCCAGCACCCGTCGATAGGCGCTGAGAAAGTTGAGCGGTGTGCCCTTGGCGACTGGCCGACCGCCGTCCAGAAACAGCCAGGCCTTGAGCAACACCACCGCCGCCAGTGCGATGAACAGCCAGAAGCTGCCACGCCAGCCCAGGGTCGCCTGCAGAAAGGTTCCGGCCAGCGGTGATATGGAGATGAAGATCCCGGTGGCGGTCACCATCAGGATCCGCAGGCGATCGCGCTCTGCGCCCTCGAACAGATCCTGCACCAGCGCCTGTGACAGGACGAAACAGCCACAACCGATGGCCTGCACGATGCGAAAAGTCATGAACAATGTGTAGTCGCTGGTCATTACGCAGCCGATAGCGCCGAGGATTGAGACAGCCATGCCGGCGAGCAGCAAGCCCTTGCGCCCGATGACGTCGGACAACGGCCCGATCAGCAGTTGGGCAAAGGCGATGCCCACCGCGAACAGGCTGATCGACAGGGCGATGTCGGTCGGAGTGCTGGCGAAGTGTTCGGCCAGCGCCGGGAACGACGGCAGCAGGACGTCCAGCGGAAACACCCCCAGCAGCACCATGGCCAAAAGCAGGCTGATCGCCCCGCGTCGTTGTCGGGTCGTTACCACCGTTCTTCCTTCAAGCATCGATCAGTCCTGCCTTGGCGAAAAGTTTGCGGTTGTTGGGTAACGCGAAGAATCCGGCTTTTTCGAGTGCAGCAAGCGTAGCCGTCGCTCCGGATCGGGCACGCTGGCGGCTGGCCTGTTCGTTGGTCAGGCTGTCGAGGATTTCCTTGATCGCACCTTCGCCAATGCCGGCGCGGCGCAGGCTCTGGTGCAGCCATTGCTCGTCGACTTCGAAGAAGGTCGCCAGGGTCTCCAGCAAGGTTCTGGCCGCAAAGGCGCGCTGGCGGCTGTTCAGGGTCAACCAGAGGTAGTGAAAGACCTCGGAAAAAAAACGGCTGTGGCGCGCTTCATCCGCGAGGTGGTCGCGCAGCATGTCGTTCACGCTGCTGACCAGCGTTTCCCGACACACATCCAGCAACTCCCGGGCAATGATGGTTTCGGAGACGAAGCCGAGCAGAAACCATGCCAGCGGGCGTTTGCTCTCCGGCGTTCGGGCGATCTGACCGGTCAGGCGGGTGATGCGCAGCGGCATCTGTGGACGACCGGTGAAACCATGCAGTTCGGCGATCTGTTCGGCCAGATGATGGGAGAACAATGCGTGATAACCCTCGTCGGTATAGAGCTGCAGCGCGGCGGTTTTCATCCTTGACGGAATGTGCGCGGGCAACTCACCGTGGACGATGGTTTCCACGGCGCGGTTGACGATGCGGTGTTCCAGCAGCGTGGTGTAGTCGAGAAAGTGCACCAGGTGGTTGGCAGCCAGCCGATGCATGACCTTGCTGCCTGCGGCTTCGATCGCCGGGTGGGACAGATACGGCAGGAATGCCGGCGGAAACCAGAAGCGGGTTTGCAGTTGCAACTGCAGGTCCGCCGGCAACTGGTAGTCGTGCCGGCTGGTGCGTACCGAAGCGTGGTTGTTCCAGTCGCCGAGGGTGAATTGAAGCGCCCAGGACTCTGGCGCTTCGGGCTGATCCACGGTTGATGCGCTCATTTGCGCGTCTCCTGCAACAGGTCGCGCATTTCCTGACACATCGCCTGACCGTCGCTGGCGCCGCAGCCGACAAAGAACAACGGTTGTTCAGCGCTGCCTTCGAGTTTGAGCAGGGCTTCGACCTGGCGGTCGGCGAATGCCCCGGTCAGCCACGTTCCCAGGCCCAGCGCTGTGGCCACCAGTTGAAAGGTTTGCGACAGATGACCCGCCTCGACAAACGCCATGCGATAGGCGCGTGAGTGTTCATACTTCCACCAGAGCTTGTCGAAACGAGCGGTGATGAACAGACCCAGTGGCAGGTTATTGATGAAGTGCTGACCCGCCAGCAAATGGCCGAGCGCGGGTTCGGGCAATGGATTGACCCGGCTGAGTGCATGTTCTGCAGGGTGATAGGCGTAAATGCCCGGTTCCAGGCCCTCGATATTGCGTGCCAGAAGAAATCCTTCACAGGCATTCAACCCGCCACCTGAAGGACTGCTGCGACGGGCGCCGAGTCCTTCGGCGATGCTCTCGTCGCGGTTATCGTCGCGATGACGGAGAAAACCCAGCGAGAGATACATCAACGTGCCGACGTCATTGAGCGTGATCGCTTCGCCAGTAAAGGAGCGGCAGGTTTTTCTCAGGCGCAGGACATTGCCCAGGCTGGCGACGGTCAGGGCCGCAGAGGCGGGCAGGGTGATCAGTGGTTTGTCTTGATGGATCGGGCGATCTTGCGCGGGTGCCGGTGTGGTCAGCACGGCGCTGCAATGGTTCAGGTATTGCCTGGACCACTCGTGAATATTCTGGGGTGTCTGTTCGCAGGGAATGTTCTGGGTGCCAATATGATAAATCTTCGACAATTCATCCCAGCCCCATGGCGGACTGTCTATTTTTGCAACGGTTAATATGCCCGCGTTCAGAAGTTGTGAGTCTATTATGTTGCGTCTGTCGAACTGTTCCGGGTTATTGATAAGTTGTGCAAGTCGACAAGAGTAAGTCAGGTCAAGTTCATGTTGGGTGTGGTCTTTATAGTTCCAGACTATTTGTCCGGGCGTGCGCGGCAATATGAATAAATAGGGATTGATATGCATGTTGTGTTCATCGCTCTGGAACGGGTCGGAAGAACGCTGGGGTGCCGGCACTCCCCAGCGTTCTGGCTCACTTAGCGGGCTTTAGGTGCAACCAGGAAGGCCAGGTTTGCGATTTGGTTGGTTTCCAGAGTAATTGCTTTCATAAGTATGAACTCCTTGTTCATTGAGAGTGAATGTCACCGTCGTGGTGACAACTTAATAATAGGTTGTAATGAATTATTGGCAAGCGATACTTGGGTAGGAAATTTCTATTAATTTTGTCGGAGTGGGCGTGGTGCAAGGGCAAAATTGTAAGTATTAGATGTTGAAATGTAATGCGCAGGGAAATGTCCTGCATGCATGTAGGAAGTTAGTTGTAGGAAAGAGGAAGAAATTCGACGACATTGCATCGCCGTAAAGCCAACGGGAAGCCCGCAGGCTCCCCGTTTCATGGGCCGATCAGCTGTTAGGCAGCAGGCGGCAGGTGATGCTCTTGATGTAGCGAGTCTCGGCGATGGCCGGGTGTACCGGGTGGTCCGGGCCCTGACCGCCGCGCTCGAGCATCTGGATGTTGCGGTCCAGGTGACGGGCGCTGGTCAGCAGGATGTTTTGCAGATCGTCCTCTGGCAGGTGCATGGAGCACGAAGCGCTGACCAGAATGCCGTCCTTGGTCAGCAGGCGCATGGCTTGCTCGTTCAGACGACGGTAGGCGCCTTCACCGTTCTTCATGTCTTTCTTGCGCTTGATGAACGCTGGCGGGTCGGCAACGATCACGTCGAAACGTTCTTCGCTGGCCTTGAGTTCCTTCAACGCTTCGAAGACGTCGCCTTCGATGCAGGTCATCTTGTCGGCGAAACCGTTCAGCGCGGCGTTACGCTCGACGCCGTCGAGGGCGAAGCCCGACGCGTCGACGCAGAACACTTCGCTGGCACCGAACGCCGCAGCCTGCACGCCCCAGCCACCGATGTAGCTATAGAGGTCGAGGACGCGTTTGCCTTTGGCGTAGGGGGCCAGACGGGCGCGGTTCATGCGGTGGTCGTAGAACCAGCCGGTTTTCTGGCCGCCGATGACCGGTGCTTCGAATTTCACGCCGTTCTCTTCCAGGGCGACCCACTCCGGCACCAGGCCGAACACGGTTTCGACGTAACGGTTGAGGCCTTCGGCATCACGAGCGGCGGAGTCGTTCTTGAACAGAATGCCGCTTGGCTTGAGCACTTGAGTCAGTGCAGCGATCACGTCATCTTTATGCGCTTCCATGGTCGCCGAGGCGATCTGCACCACGAGGATGTCGCCGAAACGGTCGACCACCAGACCCGGCAGCAGATCGGAGTCGCCGTAGACCAGGCGGTAGAACGGTTTGTCGAACAGGCGCTCGCGCAGCGACAGGGCCACGTTCAGGCGGTGCACCAGCAGCGACTTGTCCAGCGCCAGCTTGATGTCGCGCGACAACAGGCGCGCGCAGATCAAGTTGTTCGGGCTCATCGCGACGATGCCCAGCGGCTTGCCACCGGCGGCTTCGAGGATCGCCTGATCGCCGGCCTTGAAGCCGTGCAGTGGCGTGGCAGCCACATCGATTTCGTTGCTGTAGACCCACAAGTGGCCGTTGCGCAGGCGACGGTCGGCGTTGGCTTTGAGGCGCAGGCTAGGCAGGGACATGACGTCGCTCCGGAAAAAAGAGCGGGAGTATACCGTGTTGCTCGGCCTGATTGGCTGGTGAGTGGACATGTGGCAAGTCATTGCCGGTGGAAGACATTACCTGTGGCGAGGGGATTTATCCCCGATCGGCTGCGCAGCAGCCGCAAACCCCCAACGCAGTTTTCTGACTGACCGCGTGAGTCAATTTGGGACAGTTGCGCTGTCCATCGGGGATAAATCCCCTCGCCACAGATAAATCCCCTCACCACATAAACTCACAACCCCCCAGATCAGGCAGAGAGCGCGTCGATCAACTCCTTGTTGAACGCCGGAATATCATCCGGCTGACGGCTGCTGATCAGGTGGCCGTCTTTGACCACTTCTTTATCCACCCAGTTGGCCCCGGCATTGACCAGGTCATCCTTGAGTGTCTTGAAACTGGTCATGGTCTTGCCATTGACCAGCCCGGCGGAAATCAGCAGCCAGCCGCCATGGCAGATCACTGCAATCGGTTTGCCGGCGGAGGCGCCGGTCTTGACCAGATGCTGGGCATCCTGATCGATGCGAATGGTGTCGGAGTTCTGCACGCCACCCGGCAGGACGATCGCGTCGTACTGCTCGCTGCTGGCGCCTTGAAAGGTCTGATCGACCTTGAAGTCATCCGCCGGTTTGTCGTGGTTCCAGCCTTTGACCTTGCCGGCCTCGGCCGAAAGGATGTCGACCTGGGCGCCGGCCTGCTCCAGTGCTTGCTTGGGCCCGGTCAGTTCGACCTGTTCGAAACCGTCTGTTACTAAAATGGCGACGCGTTTGCCGTTGAGAGTAGTGGCCATCGCTAAGCTCCTGAGTCTGTGGACGTTTGCCGCCGCACGGGAGCTGAGTCATCCCATGGGCATTACAGATTCCGAAGCCTGAGCGTGAATGAAAGTTCCTGACAATTGCCCACTGGTGTGTCGTCCTGCGGTTTTTAGAGGTTAGAATCGCCGCCTGTCCCAGAGTGTGTACTTATGTCCCAAGAGCTGACCACCGAACAGATTCAACAATCCCTGCAAGGCATCAGCGTGCCCGCGCAGCCGCAGATCATGGTGGATCTGCAGATGGAGCAGTACATGCCCGACCCGGACCTGGAGGTGATCGCCAAGCTGATCGCCCAGGATCCCGGCCTGTCCGGTTCTCTGCTGAAAATCGTCAACTCGCCGTATTACGGCCTGAGCAACAAGATCACTTCGATCCAGCGTGCGGTGAATCTGTTGGGCAGCCGTTCGATCATCAACCTGATCAACGCGCAGTCGATCAAAGGCGAGATGAACGATGACACCATCGTCACCCTCAACCGTTTCTGGGACACTGCCCAGGACGTGGCGATGACCTGCCTGACCCTGGCCAAGCGCATCGGCACCCAGGCCGGCGACGAAGCTTATGCCTTGGGGCTGTTCCACGACTGCGGCGTGCCGTTGATGCTGCAGCGCTTCCCCAACTACATGTCGGTACTGGAAAAGGCTTACGCCAATGCCAGCGCCGAATGCCGGGTGGTGGACACCGAGAACGCCGAGTTCAATACCAACCACGCCGTGGTCGGCTACTACACCGCCAAGTCGTGGCGCCTGCCGGAACACGTCAGCACGGCGATCGCCAATCACCACAATGCGCTGGCGATCTTCAGCGACGAATCCTCGCGCAACAGCCAGATGAAGAATCTGCTGGCGATCCTGAAGATGGCCGAGCACATCTGTGCGTCTTACCGGGTACTGGGCAATCAGACCGAAGACCACGAGTGGAACAGCATCGGCCCGCTGATTCTCGATTACGTCGGTCTGTCGGACTACGATTTCGAAACCCTCAAACAGACGATCCGCGACCTCGGCGCGCATTGATTCGAGAACGTCATGCCTGAATTGCCGGAAGTCGAAACCACCCGCCGGGGCATTGCTCCGCACCTGGAAGGCCAGCGCGTCAGCCGGGTGATCGTGCGGGATCGTCGGCTGCGCTGGCCGATCCCCGAAGACCTCGATGTGCGCCTGTCCGGGCAGCGCATCGTGCTGGTCGAGCGGCGGGCCAAGTATTTGTTGATCAATGCCGAAGTCGGCACGTTGATCAGCCACCTGGGCATGTCGGGCAACTTGCGGCTGGTCGAAGTCGGGTTGCCGGCGCTCAAGCATGAGCACGTCGATATCGAACTGGAATCCGGTCTGGCGTTGCGCTACACCGATCCGCGCCGCTTCGGTGCGATGCTGTGGAGTACCGATCCGCTCAATCACGAACTGCTGATTCGCCTCGGGCCGGAGCCGTTGACCGATCTGTTCGACGGCGAGCGCCTGTTCCAGCTGTCGCGTGGGCGTTCGATGGCGGTCAAGCCGTTCATCATGGACAACGCGGTGGTGGTAGGCGTCGGCAATATTTACGCGACCGAAGCGCTGTTCGCCGCCGGGATCGATCCGCGCCGCGAAGCCAAGAGCATCTCCCGCGCGCGGTATCTGAAGCTGGCGATCGAGATCAAACGCATCCTCGCCGCAGCCATCGAGCGCGGCGGCACCACGTTGCGGGATTTCATCGGCGGTGACGGGCAGCCCGGCTACTTCCAGCAGGAACTGTTTGTCTATGGTCGCGGTGGTGAACACTGCAAGGTCTGCGGTACTGGCCTGCGGGAAGTGAAGCTGGGGCAACGGGCCAGTGTGTTCTGTCCGCGCTGCCAGACCTGAGGCAAAAATCTGAAAAAGTCCTACGGTCTATAGTGAGTTGTCTCACTGTTCAGCCCGAAGGATCGTGCCATGAAGTCCTTGCAAGTCCTGTTTGCCGCACTGCTGCTGTGTTCCAGCCTGGCCGTTCAGGCCGCGGAGCATGGCAGCGGTGATCCGCGCTACACCATCCAGAACCCTCCCGCCTACGCCATGATCGGCGATTTGCTGATTGCCCGACCTTTATTGGTGGTGGCAACGGTGCTGGGTGCGGGGGTGTTTGTGGTGTCATTGCCGTTTACCGCGCTGGGTGGCGGGGTCGGCGATGCGGGGCAGGCGCTGGTGGTGGATCCGGCGAAAGCGGCGTTTGTGCGGTGTCTGGGGTGTACGGGGGAGGGGTTTGAGCAGCGTGAGTGAGCTGATCCGAGATCAGCGGTGTTATTGATGGCCTCATCGCGGGCAAGCCCGCTCCCACAAGGATTTCGGTGTTCACACGATTTGTGTATCACCACACAACCCTGTGGGAGCGGGCTTGCCCGCGATGGCGTCGGAACAGGCGCTGAAGGACTCAGGCCTTGCCGGTAATCTTGCGGTACTTCTCCATCAACTGTTCTTCAGTTTCCGGATGCGCCTCGTCCAGCGGAATGCAATCCACCGGGCAGACCTGCTGGCACTGCGGCTCGTCGTAGTGGCCGACGCACTGGGTGCACAGGTTCGGGTCGATCACGTAGATCTCTTCGCCTTGAGAAATGGCGGCGTTCGGGCACTCGGGTTCGCAGACGTCGCAGTTGATGCAATCGTCGGTGATGATCAGGGACATGCTAACTCCAGCCGGGGCGGCAGGCCCGGGCGCAATAAATCAATGCGCGCAATTGTGCCGCATTGGCGCCCGCAGTGCACGCGGGCGCCGTTTGAACGGTCGTTACTTCTTGAAGCGCAGGGTCAGGGCATCGGCCACGGCCGGGTGCACGAACTTGCTGATATCGCCGCCCAGCGCGGCGATTTCCCGCACCAGCGTCGAGGAAATGAACGAATAACGCTCGGACGGGGTGAGAAACAGACTCTCGACGTCCGGGGCCAACTGGCGGTTCATGTTGGCCAGCTGGAATTCGTATTCGAAGTCCGACACCGCACGCAGGCCACGCAGGAACACATTGGCGTTCTGTTCCTTGGCGAAATGCGCCAGCAGCGTCGAGAAGCCGACCACTTCGACGTTGGGCAGGTGTTTGGTGACCTCGCGAGCCAGCTCAACCCGTTGTTCCAGCGGGAACAGCGGGTTTTTCTTCGGGCTGGCGGCGACCGCAATGATCACGTGATCGAACAGGCGCGAGGCGCGTTCGACCAGATCGCCATGCCCTTTGGTAATAGGGTCGAAGGTACCTGGGTACAACACTCGGTTCATCGCGTCGTCCTGGCGGGAGTCCGTTGGGGAGTCGGATGGTATCGCAGCCGTCCCGGTCGGCCAAGTCGCCTGTTGGGTAAGAAAGCACTATAGACGACGCGATAAACCGGTTTTTTCACGGATTTCTCAGCCGATCGGCGAGGGCAGTCGCCAATTGTGCTGTCAGCCCATACACCGACAATTGCGGGTTGGCGCCAATACTGGTGGGGAACAGCGAGCCATCGTGAATCGACAGATTGCTCAGTTGATGATGCCGGCCAAGGCTGTCGGTAACTGCGTTTTTCGGCTCTTCGCCCATCGCACAACCGCCCATCACGTGGGCACTGCCCAAGCGCGTGCGATACAGCTCAAGGCTCAGACCGTTGATCAGCGTGCGGGCTTCGGCCAGGGTTTTCACGTAGCGCGCATCGGCGTGCATCGGCATTACGGCTTTGGCGCCGCCGGCAAACTGGATCTCGGCCATGCTGTGAAAGGCGCGGCGCAGGCCCTCCCAGGCATAAGGCGAGACTTGATAGTCGAGCACCGGCGAGCCATCACCGCGCAGTTCGACACTGCCGCCGGGGCTGTCCGGGTGGAAACCGTCGCGCAGCAACGCGAGCATCGCGTGGGTGTGCGGCAGGTCGGCCATGTGTTCGGCATTCTGCTGGCCGAAACCGCCGAGCAAGGTCGCGGCCAGTGCCGGTTGCAGCGGTGGCACTTCGAGTTTGTAGCCCATCGGCCCACTGGTGCCGTCCTTCCACTGGAAATGATCCGAGTAGATCGACTGCGGCGCGCCGTAGAACGGGTTGATCACCTCGTCGAAACGCCCGGCGGACATGTTCACCAGATGCAGGAACGTGCGTTTGCCGAGGCGCTGATGCGGATCCGGTGCATCCGAGCGCAGCAGCAGTGCCGGGCTGTTGATGCCACCGCCGGCCAGCACGTAATGCCGGGCCTTGACCGTGATGGTATGGCCGGTCGGCGCGACGCAACGCTCGTCCATCGCCACGCATTGCAGGCCAGTGATCTTGTCGCCACTGATCAGTAGTTTTTCCGCGCGGGCCAGGTACAGCAACTCGCCGCCCTTTTCCAGCGTCGCCGGGATGGTGGTGACCAGCATCGACTGCTTGGCGTTGGTCGGGCAGCCCATGCCGCAGTAGCCGATGTTCCAGCAGCCACGCACGTTGCGCGGGATCACGTGCCAGCTGTAGCCGAGCTGTTCGCAGCCCTTGCGGATCACGTCGTTGTTGGCGTTGGGCGGGACCATCCACGGCGCGACGCCAAGACGCTGTTCCATTTTTTCGAACCACGGCGCCATCTCGGCCGGGCTGTGGCCTTTGACGTTGTGCTCCTTGGCCCAGTGCTCGAGGGTCGGCTCGGGCGTGCGGAAACTCGAGGTCCAGTTGATCAGCGTGGTGCCACCGACCGCACGACCCTGGAGGATGGTGATCGCGCCGTCCTTGCTCATGCGGCCGATGCCTTCCTGATAGAGGCTGCTGTAGGCCTGGTCTTCGAGCATCTTGAAGTCGGAACTGGTCTTGAGCGGGCCTTCTTCGATCAGCAGCACTTTGTAGCCGGCGGCGCTGAGGATTTCTGCCGTGGTGCCGCCACCGGCACCGCTGCCGATGATCGCCACATCGGCTTGCAGCGTCAGGTCGGCGGTCAGCTGTGCGCCGTTGTAGGTTTTCCAGCCACGGGCGAGGCCTTCGCGGAACGGGTCGGGTACGGGCATTGATCAGGTTCTCTTGTTCTTGTTGTTCTTGCGGGTCCCTTCGCGAGCAGGCTCGCTCCCACATTTGCACCGCAGCCCCCTGTGGGAGCGAGCCTGCTCGCGAAGGGCGCGACTCGGTTTCAAACAGTAGGCGGGCCGGGGTAGCCGCAATGGCCCCAGGACTCGGCGCGGGTGTACCAGGCCATCATCACCATCTGCTGCAATGAGCTGTGGCCCATGCGCAGCAGGCTCAATGAACTGTTCTGCCAGCGCTCGAGGAAGTGGCGCATTGCCTCGGGGCTGGCGTTTTCCCAACTGCCCCAAATGCCCGTGAGCGGCCCGCGGGTGACCGCCATGGCCAGCACATCGAACAATTGCCGGGTGAGTTTGAGCATTTCCGGCGACAGGTGATCGAGGCTGTAGTCCAGCGATTTGAGGGTGCCATCGACGGCGCCGGGCATTTTTTCGGCGGCCACGGCGCCTTCGAGCATCACCGGAATCAGCGCGCGCAGAAACAGCAGGTCGCCGTCACGCAAAGTGACGAAGCCATTGGCTGCGACACTCGATGAACAACCACTGAGGCTGGCGCCGAGGCCGGCGGTGGCGAGAAATGCTGTGGCGCCGAGGCTGAATTTCAGCAGGCCACGGCGCGACAGGGCAGGTGTTTCGGTCAGGCTTGGGTGCATTGTTGTTATTACCCGGCGGTGACGAGATTAGCGGATGAACAGCTTCTGGATCAGTTTCTGAATTGACTTGCCGTAAGGCGGGTAAATCAGCTTCGCTGCATTGAAGCGCTGTTTGATCAGCACACCCTTGGCCTTGCTGAAGGTCAGGAAGCCTTCGTGGCCGTGATAGTGGCCCATGCCCGAAGGGCCGATGCCGCCGAACGGCATGTCGTCCTGCGCCACGTGCAGCAGGGTGTCGTTCAGGCACACGCCGCCGGAGTGGGTTTCGTGCAGCACGCGGTTTTGCTCACGCTTGTCGTAGCCAAAGTAGTAAAGCGCCAGAGGACGCGGGCGCTGATTGATGTAAGCAAACGCCTGATCGAGATCCTGATATGGCACGATCGGCAGCAACGGGCCGAAGATTTCGTCCTGCATCACGGTCATCTCGTCAGTGACATTGAGCAGCAGGCTGTGCGGCATGCGCCGGCCCTGGCCCTGTTCGAACAGCGGGATCAGCAGCGCGCCCTTGCTCGTGGCGTCGCTGACATAACCGTTGAGCCGGGCCAGTTGGCGCTCGTTGATGATCGCGGTGTAGTCCGGGTTGTCGGCGAGGGTTGGATAGAAACTTTTGACCACCTGACGATAGGCCTCGACGAACGCGCCGACGCGGTCTTGCGGCACCAGCACGTAATCGGGGGCGACGCAGGTCTGCCCGGCATTCAGGGTTTTACCGAAGGCGATGCGTTCGGCGGCGTCCTTGAGCGGCACGTCGCGGGAGACGATGGCCGGGGACTTGCCGCCGAGTTCGAGGGTCACCGGGGTCAGGTTTTCCGCTGCGGCGCGCATCACGTGTTTGCCGATGCTGGTGGCGCCGGTGAACAGCAGGTGATCAAAGCGCAGACGGGAAAACGCCACGCCGACATCGGCCTCGCCAAGCACCACGCAGACCAGATCTTCGGGGAAAATTCGCCCCAGCAGGGTTTTGAGCAACTGGCCGGTGGCCGGGGTCGATTCGCTGAGCTTGAGCATCACCCGGTTACCCGCCGCCAGTGCGCCGACCAGCGGGCCGATGGCCAGGTACAACGGGTAGTTCCACGGGACGATGATGCCGATTACGCCGAGCGGCTGATACACGACTTTCGCCGACGCCGGTTGAAAGGCCATGCCGACTTTGCGTCGCGACGACTTCATCCAGCCCTTGAGATGGCGGCTGGCGTAATGAATGCCGTGCAGGCTGGGCATCAGTTCGGCGAGCAGGGTTTCATCGGCACTGCGATGACTGAAATCTGCGCTGATAGCGTCAATCAGGGCCTGGCGCTCATCGCTGAGCAACTCGCGCAACGCCTTGAGCCATTGCTGGCGCTGATCTGCCGCTGGCATCGGGTTGGCGGCATAGGCGGCGCGCTGTGCCGCGAACAGCCGATCCAGCTCTTCCAGGGGCTGTTGCAGCGTTTGCAGATAAGCAATGTCGGCAGTCATCGTCGGCTCCGGATTTATTGTAGTGATGACGTTCTAGAGTCTATGCTCTAGAAAGTCAAATGACTTCCCGACACAGCTTTGTTTTATCCAGTTCCGGTTAGGTCGTAAGATGCCCCTCACCGCACTCTGAATTAAAGCTCAAGCCATGGCCCCACGAATAAAAACCAGCGAGCGCATCGTGCAGAACAGCCTTGAACTGTTCAATCAGCAGGGCGAGCGCAGCATCAGCACTAATCACATCGCCGCGCACATGGAGATTTCTCCGGGCAATCTGTACTACCACTTCCCGAACAAGCAGGCGATCATCGCCGTGCTGTTCAGTGAGTACGAGACGCTTGTGGACAGCTTTCTGCGCCCGCCGCAGGGGCGTGCCGCCACCGTCGAAGACAAGCGCTATTACCTCAAGGAGCTGCTGTCGGCGATGTGGGGCTACCGCTTTCTGCATCGCGATCTCGAACACCTGCTCGACAGCGATCCGGACCTGGCCGCGCGCTACCGGCGTTTCTCTCAGCGCTGCGTGATTCAGGGCATGGCGATCTACGAGGGCTTCGTCGCCGCCGGCATTCTCAAGATGGATCGGGTGCAGATCGAATCCCTGACGATCAATGCCTGGATCATCCTCACCTCGTGGGTGCGCTTTCTGTGCACCACCCGGGAAAACTCCAACCACCTCAGCGAACAGGCCATCAAGCGTGGCGTGTATCAGGTGCTGGTGCTGGAAGCCGGATTCGTCACCGATCAGGCCCGCGAAGAGGTGAATGCCTTGTTCGACGAGTTCTACGTGCCGCTGGCCCAGGCCCTCG
The DNA here is from genome assembly GCF_030209055.1 of Pseudomonas sp. lyk4-TYG-107. NCBI lineage: Bacteria > Pseudomonadati > Pseudomonadota > Gammaproteobacteria > Pseudomonadales > Pseudomonadaceae > Pseudomonas > Pseudomonas sp. lyk4-TYG-107. Next base: position 269,903 of record NZ_JARVST010000001.1, on the reverse strand, counting down.
AGGAAGGGCGCTAAACCCATTTCGAAATCGCTCACAGGAGTCCGCTATGCCGATTGCGCAACTGCTCAGCCCGAATGCACTGGATGCCCGCAAGGAGCAGCCGGGGCTGGTGATTCTCGATTGTCGTTTTGCCCTCGAAGACCCGGACTACGGGCAGCGCAGCTATGCCGAAGGGCACATCGCCGGCGCCCACTTCGCCGACCTTGAGCGCGACCTCAGTGGCAAGGTGGTCAAAGGCGTCACCGGACGTCACCCGTTGCCTGAGCCTGCGGCGCTGATCGAACGTCTGCAAGCCTGGGGCATCCATGCCGACAGCGATGTGGTTTTGTACGACGACGGCCCCGGTGCCTATGCGGCTCGCGCCTGGTGGTTGCTGGCGTGGCTGGGCAAGCGCGATGGCGTGTTCATTCTCGACGGCGGGCTGAAGGCCTGGCACGCGGCGGGTCTGCCGCTGAGTCTGGATGCGCCGTCGGTCAGCCGGGGCAACTTCAGTGGTCAGCCGGACATGAAGCTGCTGCTGAGCGCCGAGCAATTGCACAAGCGCCTCGGCCAGTCAGCGCTGACGTTGCTCGACGCCCGGGCCTTGCCGCGCTTCAAGGGTGAGGTGGAGCCGATCGATCCGATTGCCGGGCACATTCCCGGCGCGCAATGCGCAGCGTTTACCGAAAACCTCGGCAGCGACGGACGCTTCCTGCCAGCAGAGCAGCTCAAGCAACGCTTTGCTGCGAAACTCGGCGAGCGTTCGCCTTCGGAGCTGGTCGCTTACTGCGGCTCCGGGGTGACGGCGTGTCACAATCTGTTCGCGTTGTGCCTGGCGGGGTATCCGCTGGGTTCGTTGTATGCCGGGTCGTGGAGTGAGTGGATCAACGAGCCTTCCAGAGGTATCGCCACGGGCGAATAAAGTCACCATACCCCCAATGTGGGAGCGGGCTTGCTCGCGAAAGCGGTTTGTCAGTCAACCATGATGTCTGCTGAAACATCGCTTTCGCGAGCAAGCCCGCTCCCACAGGGGTTAATCGTCGCCGATAGATTGTCGGGCACTGCGATACGCCGCCGGCCCCACGCCATACACCTGCTTGAACTGCCGGCTCAGATGACTCTGGTCGGCAAAACCCAACTGCATGGCGACTTCCACCGGCAGACAACCACTCTGCAATAAACCCCGGGCCGTGGCGATGCGTTGCTGCATCAGCCAGGTGTGCGGCGGCATGCCGGTGGCGCGGCGGAACACCCGGGCGAAGTGGAAGGGCGACAGATTCACTGCGGCCGCCAGCTCTTCCAGCGACGGCGGCGCAGCGAGTTGCGCATGCAGCAGTTCCTTGGCCATTACCACCGCACGGTGTTCTTTTCCCGGTTTGCCGTTGATCTGCACCGCCGCATGCCGCTGCAACAGCAGCATCATCATCTCGCGCCATACCGTTTGCTGTTGCAGCGCGGTGGCGGGGCTTTCCAGCAAGCGATGCAACTGACAGAAACCGTTGACCAGATCCGGGTCGCGGTACAGCGTTGCGCCGAAGGCCGGCATCGGCGCGGTGGGCAGTTCCAGTTCTTCGAGCAGTGAAACGATCTGTCCGGTATCGGGATAAAACGCCCGGTACAGCCAGCCGTCCTCGGTGCCCTTGTGGCCGGTGTGCAATTCGTCCGGGTTGATCAACACCAGGGTGCCGCTGCCGGCCAGGTGCTCGGCGCCGCGATAGCGATAACGCTGGGCACCGGCCATGATCATGCCGATCACATAACCGTCGTGGACATGCGGGGCGAAGCGATGCTCGATGTAGCGCGCCGACAGCAACTCGACCCCGGCCAGCGGCGCGGTTTGCCAGAACCGGATCGACTCGCCCTGATCGCTCATGACGTCACACGGGCCAGCCATTGCGGGATGCGCCGTTCCAGGTAGTAACCGGGCTGGCGCAACGTGCCATCGACGAAGCCGACATGCCCACCCTTGGCCTGCAGCTCGAACCGGGTGCTGGTGGACAGCTCCTCGGGCGTCGGCAGGCTGTGGGGAAACACGAACGGATCGTCAGCGGCCTGAATGATCAGGGTCGGGGTGCGGATCTCGCCGAGAAAGTAGCGACTCGACGCCCGGCGATAGTAATCCTCGGCATCGGTAAAGCCGTGCAGCGGCGCGGTGACCCGGCCGTCGAAGTCCCAGAAAGTCCGCATGTTCTCCAGCGAGCCGAGCGCCGCCAGAGCCGCCAGGCCATCCTCGCGTCCGTCATGCTGGAACTGGCGTTGCTTGTTCTTGATGTAGGCGACCATCTCGCGCATGAAGTGCGCCTGATAAACCTTGGAAAATCCCTTGCCAATGCGGTCTGCACACTGATCAAGACGAAACGGCACCGACACCGCCACTGCACCGAGCACGCCGCTGTCGCTGCCGGTCTCGCCCAGATGCTTGAGCAACACATTGCCGCCGAGGGAATAACCGACCGCATACAGCGGCGCCAGCGGGCGCTTGGCGCGCAGGTGTCTGATGGCTTCGGCGAGGTCTTCGCTGGCGCCGGAGTGGTAACTGCGCGGCAGCAGGTTGGGTTCGCCGGAGCAACCGCGCCAGTTCAGCGCGACGCTGGCCCAGCCTTGTGCGGCGAGGGCGGCCTGAATTCCGGCGACGTAGGGTGAATTTGAAGAGCCGGTCAGCCCGTGCAATACCAGCACCAGCGGCGCCTCGGCGCTGTGCGGGCCATGCCAGTCGAGATCGAGGAAATCCCCGTCGTCCAGCCACAAGCGTTCACGCTCGCGATCAAGGTGGACGGTTTTGCGCCAGAGCGGCCCCCACAAGGTTTGCAGGTGCGGATTGCCGAGGCCGAAGGCGGGGGTGAAGCGTTCAGTTTCCAGAGGGCACACACCTTTTGTGGCGAGGGAGCTTGCTCCCGCTGGGGCGCGAAGCGGCCCTTTTTTGGGACTGCTGCGCAGTCCAGCGGGAGCAAGCTCCCTCGCCACAGGTTGTTCAATATGTTCAGTTAGCTGCCATACGTTGCCACAACGCGTAGTACACCCGCCCGGATTTCTGCTCGCGGTGCAGGCGCCAGTTGCCCGGCAGGCCCAGCGTCGAAGGCGCGGTCTCGCTTTCAGTGTAGATCCACGAATCCGGCGCCAGCCATTGGCGCTCTTCCAGCAGGGTGCAGACGGCCGGAAGCAGGTTCTGGTTGAACGGCGGATCGAGGAACACCAGATCAAACGGCGTGGCGACCTGGGTTTCCAAATAACGCAGCGCGTCGGCGGTCTGCACCTGGCCGTTGGTGCAGCGCAGGGTGCCGAGGTGTTCCTTCAGGCTCGATACCGCTACGTGGCTGGCATCCAGCGCCTGGCCCATGGCCGCGCCACGGGACAGAGCCTCGAGAAACAGCGCGCCGCTGCCGGCGAACGGGTCCAGCACCTTGGCCCCGGCCACATACGGCGCGAGCCAGTTGAACAGGGTTTCGCGCACGCGATCCGGCGTCGGGCGCAGGCCCGGCGCATCGGGGAAGCTCAGTTTGCGGCTGCGCCATTCGCCGCCGATGATGCGCAGCTGGTTCACACCGTTGTGAACGTTCTGCGCAGGTTTTTTAGGACGAGTAGCCATTAATGCTCCGGAACCCCGAGCGGTTGCTCGGCAGGTTTATCAGATGGGGCCGGTAACGGCTTTTGCGGCACGGTCGGGCCAGCGCTGACGATGACCAGTTTGTCCGTGCTCAGGTGTTTGTTCATCGCGTCTTTGACCTGCTCGACCGTCAGGCTCTGGGACTGACGCATGAAGTCATCCAGATAGCTCAACGGCAGATTATAGAAGCCCATGGCGCCCAGTTGGCCGACGATATCGGCGTTGCTTGCGGTGGACAGCGGGAAGCTGCCGGCCAGCTCGCGCTTGGCGTCGTCGAGTTCTTTCTGGGTCGGGCCGGTCTTCAGATAATCGGCGAGCACGTCCTGCACCAGTTTCAGGGTGCCTTCGCTCATTTCCGCGCGGGTTTGCAGGTTGATCATGAACGGGCCGCGAGCCTGCATCGGGCTGAAACCCGAGTACACGCCGTAGGTCAGGCCACGCTTCTCGCGCACTTCGCTCATCAGGCGCGTACCGAAACCGCCGCCACCGAGGATCTGGTTACCCATCGACAGCGCCGCGTAATCCGGGTCGTCACGGTCGATGCCCAGCTGCGCGAGCAACAGGTTGGTCTGCTTCGACGGGAACTCGATGTGATTGACGCTGGCCTTCGGTTCCTGCGGCTGGGCGATTTTCGCCAGCGCCGGGCCTTTGGGCAGGGCGCCGGAGACCTGATTGGCAATCGCCTCGGCCTCGGCGCGAGACAAGTCACCGACCAGCGCGATCACCACGTTGCCGGCCGCGTAGGCCTTGGCGTGGAATTCACGCAGTTGCGCCAGAGTGATCTTCGGCACGCTCTGCGCATTGCCGTCACTGGAGTGCGCGTATGGGTGATCGCCGTACAAACGCTTCATCAGCTCGAGGCTGGCGAGTTTGCCGGGGTTCTGTTTCTGGTATTCGAAACCGGCGAGCATCTGGTTCTTGATGCGCGCAAAGGAGTCGGCCGGGAAGGTCGGTTTGCCCACCACTTCGGAGAACAGCTTCAGCGCCGGCTCGCGCTTGTCGGCGGCGCTCAGACTGCGCAGCGAAGCCAGCGCCATGTCCTTGTAGGCGCCGTTGCCGAAATCCGCACCGAGGCCTTCGAAGCCTTGGGCGATGGCGCCAACGTCCTTGCCGGCCACGCCTTCGTTGAGCATGGCGTTGGTCAGGACTGCCAGGCCCGGTGCATTGCCGTCCTGACTGCTGCCGGCGGCGAAGATCAGGCGCATGTCGAACATCGGCAGCTCATGGGCTTCGACGAACAGCACCTTGGCGCCTTCGGCGGTGTTCCAGGTCTGCACGTCGAGCTTGCGGCTGGCAGGGGCCTTGCCATCGAGTTCGGCCAGCGATTGCAGCTTCTGGCTGGTCTTGGCGTTGTCCAGTGCTTCGCTGGCGTCGGTTTTGACACCGGGCATCAGATAGAACGCGGCAGAGCCGATCACTGCAATGGCGATCAGGCCGAGCAACAGGCGTGGGGATTTGCGCTCACTCATGAGTCGTCTCCAGTGGCAGGACGTGGGCGACGCTGAGACGTTCGCGGGTGAAATACAGCTTGGCGGCGTTCTGGATGTCTTGCGGGGTCACGCTTTCCAGGTCGGCGAGTTCGGTGTCCATCAACTTCCACGACAGACCGACCGTTTCCAGTTGGCCGATGGCGGTGGCCTGACTGGTGATCGAATCACGTTCGAACACCAGGCCGGCAATCACTTGTGCCCGCACGCGCTCGAGTTCTTCGGCGGACGGTGCGGTGGTTTTCAGCTGTTCCAGCAGTTTCCACAGACCGGCTTCAGCTTGCGCCATGGTCTTTTTCTTCTGGGTGTTCGGCGTCGCCGACAGGGTGAACAGGCTGTCGCCACGGGTGTAGGCGTCGTAGCTCGACGAACCGCCCGAGACCAACTCTTCACCGCGCTCCAGTTGCGTCGGGATGCGCCCGCTGTAACCGCCGTCGAGCAGCGCCGAGATCAGGCGCAGGGCGTTGACCGAGCGCTTGTCTTCAGCAGTGGCAATGCTTGGCACGTTGAAGCCGAGCATCAGGCTGGGAAGTTGGGTCTGCACATGCAGGGTGATCTGGCGCTCACCCGGCTCGGCCAGTTCCAGCGGTTTCTTCGCCGGTGGCACGTCGCGCTTGGCAATCGGCCCGAAGTAGCGTTGGGCGAGGGTCTTCACTTCATCGGGGGTGACGTCGCCGACCACTACCAGCGTGGCGTTGTTTGGCACATACCAGGACTGATACCAGTGGCGCAGCTCTTCGACCTTCATCCGGTCCAGGTCGGCCATCCAGCCGATGGTCGGTGTGTGGTAGCCGCTGGCCGGGTAAGCCATCGCCTTGTAACGCTCGTAAGCCTTGGACATCGGCTTATCGTCAGTGCGCAGGCGACGCTCTTCCTTGATGACTTCGATTTCCTTGGCGAACTCGTCAGCCGGCAGGCGCAGATTGGCCATGCGGTCGGCTTCCAGTTCGAACGCTACGCCCAGACGGTCGCGGGCCAGCACTTGGTAATAAGCGGTGAAATCGTCGCTGGTGAAGGCGTTTTCTTCGGCGCCCAGGTCGCGCAGGATCAGCGAGGCTTCGCCGGGACCGACTTTCTCGCTGCCCTTGAACATCATGTGCTCAAGCGCGTGGGACAGGCCGGTCTGGCCCGGAGTTTCGTAGCTGGAACCGACCTTGTACCAGACCTGCGACACCACCACCGGCGCGCGATGGTCTTCGCGCACGACGACCTTCAGGCCATTGTCGAGGGTGAATTCGTGGGTCGGTTGCGGGTCGGCCGCCAGGGCCGAAAGGGGCAGGCAGACTGTGCTGAGCAGCAGGCCTGCAGCGCGGCGGGCTAGAGCATTCATTCGTTTTTTAACCTGTTGGGCTGCCCGCTTGGTCTTAGCGTCGGCGGGCGAGAGGGTGCTAGGATACTGATCCGTTTTACCGGCGACCACGCCTATCAGGTTTTCAGGCCTGATGCGGTTGTATAGGTTGGCGGCAGAAAGCTGCGGTTTATCGACTAGACTTCGCTTTTTCGCCGATTTTGCCGGTTTAGTCCTTCGTTAATACGAATCTTTGGGGTGCCGCTGGCGCCTCGACAAAATGTTGCGCGTGAACAAGCTGGATGAAACACAGTCTGTTCTGCATCGAATATTTATTTGCCGGGGCGCCCTTATGGCGCGTCGCTACCGTGAGATAGCCGTCCTCCATGTTTGGTTCCAACGACGACAAGAAGACCCCAGCTGCGGCTGGCGAGAAGAAAAGCCTGTTCGGATGGCTGCGTAAGAAACCGCAGGAACCCGTCGTCGAACAGCCGCCCGCGATTCCTGAACCGGCTCCGACGCCAGCGCCTGCTATAGAAGAAGAGCCGGCGCCGATTGTGCTGCCGATTGCCGAGCCGGTGCTGCAACCGGTCGAGCCCGAGCCAGAACCTGAAACCCCGGTAGCGGCCGAGCTGCCACTGACGCCGGCGGCCGAGCCGTGGCTGACCTTGCCGGTGGCGGAAGAGCCGGTGGCCTTGGTCGAAGAGGCTGCGCCGCATGTGACGCCGCCGATTCCTGCACCTGCCGCGTTCGTCCCTGAAGTCGCTCCGGCGCCATTGGTTGAGCCGGTTGTCGAGCCTGCGCCGGTTGTTCCCGAGCCAGAGGCCCCGGTGTTCGTTGCCCCTGTTGCGCCGGTCGTTCAGCAGCCCGAGCCTGCACCTGCACCTGCACCTGCACCTGCACCTGCACCGGTCGTCGTTGCTCCGGTGGTGCCGGCAGAAGTGGTTGCTGAAGCGCCAGTGGAAGCCCCGCGCAGCGAAGAAACCAAAGTCGGCTTCTTCGCCCGCCTCAAGCAAGGCCTGTCGAAAACCAGCGCCAGCATCGGCGAGGGCATGGCCAGCCTGTTTCTCGGCCGTAAAACCATTGATGACGACCTGCTCGATGAGCTGGAAACCCGTCTGCTGACCGCCGACGTCGGTGTCGAAGCCACCACGCAGATCATCCAGCGCCTGACCCAGAAGGTCGCCCGCAAAGAACTGGCCGACGCCGACGCGCTGTACAAGTCGTTGCAGGCCGAGCTGGCGGCGATGCTCAAGCCGGTCGAGCAGCCGCTGAAAATTGCCTCGCAGAACAAGCCGTTCGTGATTCTGGTGGTCGGCGTCAATGGCGCTGGCAAGACCACCACCATCGGAAAACTGGCGAAGAAGCTGCAACTGGAAGGCAAGAAAGTCATGCTCGCCGCCGGTGACACCTTCCGCGCCGCTGCCGTTGAGCAGCTGCAGGTCTGGGGCGAGCGCAACAAGATCCCGGTGATCGCCCAGCACACCGGCGCCGACTCTGCTTCGGTGATCTTCGACGCCGTGCAAGCCGCCAAGGCCCGTGGCATCGACGTGTTGATCGCCGACACCGCCGGTCGTCTGCACACCAAAGACAACCTGATGGAAGAGCTGAAGAAAGTTCGCCGGGTGATCGGCAAGCTCGACGCCGACGCACCGCACGAAGTGCTGCTGGTACTTGATGCCGGCACCGGTCAGAACGCGATCAACCAGGCCAAGCAATTCAACCAGACCGTCGAACTGACCGGCCTGGCGCTGACCAAGCTCGACGGTACCGCCAAGGGCGGGGTGATTTTCGCCCTGGCCAAGCAGTTTGGTCTGCCGATCCGCTACATCGGTGTCGGTGAAGGCATCGACGATCTGCGTACCTTTGAAGCCGAACCCTTTGTCCAGGCACTGTTTGCCGAACGGGAGCGTTCATGATTCGTTTCGAACAGGTCGGTAAACGCTACCCGAACGGTCACGTCGGCTTGCATGAGCTGAGCTTTCGAGTCCGTCGTGGCGAGTTTCTGTTTGTCACCGGTCACTCCGGTGCCGGTAAGTCCACGCTGTTGCGCCTGTTGCTGGCGATGGAGCGTCCGACCAGCGGCAAACTGCTGCTGGCCGGGCAGGATCTGAGCACCATCAGCAACGCGCAGATTCCGTTCCTGCGTCGGCAGATCGGCGTGGTGTTCCAGAATCACCAGTTGCTGTTCGATCGCACGGTGTTCAACAACGTCGCGCTGCCGCTGCAGATTCTCGGCTTGTCCAAGGCCGAAATCGCCAAGCGCGTCGATTCGGCGCTGGAGCGCGTGGCGCTGTCGGATAAAACCGATCTGTACCCGGGCGACCTGTCCACCGGTCAGCAACAGCGCGTCGGCATCGCCCGCGCCATCGTCCACCGTCCGGCCCTGCTGCTGGCGGACGAACCGACCGGTAACCTCGACCCGCGTCTGGCGGCCGAGATCATGGGCGTGTTCGAAGACATCAACCGCTTGGGCACCAGCGTGCTGATCGCCAGTCACGACCTAGCCCTGATTGCGCGCATGCGCCACCGCATGCTGACTCTGCAACGCGGCCGACTGATCGGCGACGGGGAGGCCGGCGTATGAGTGCGACACGCAGTCCAAAGGTTTCCGAGCGCGTGGCCCCGAAAGCCGCCGACCCGCAACCGCCAAAGAAGAAAAAACACGACGATGACGACGGCCCGGACTTTTCCACCCTGTTGCGTTCGTGGATCGAAAGTCACCGTGCCAGCCTGCTCGACAGCCTGCGGCGCCTCGGCAAGCAGCCGATCGGCAGCTTCTTCACCTGCATGGTGATGGCTGTGGCGCTGAGCCTGCCGATGGGTTTGTCACTGCTGATCAACAACGTCGAGCGTCTCGGCGGTTCGTGGCAGCGTGCGGCGCAGATTTCGCTGTACCTGCAGCTGGATGCCACGCCCGCGCAGGGTGAATCGTTGCGCGAGCAGATCAAAGGCATGCCCGGCGTCGCTGATGCCGAATATGTCGGTCGTGATCAGGCGCTGGAAGAGTTTCAGCAGCAGTCCGGTCTGGGCGAAGCCCTGCGCGAGCTGCCGGAGAACCCGCTGCCGGGCGTGGTGCTGGTGACCCCGAACGAGGTCGACAAGCCGACTCTGGAAGCATTAAGACAAAAACTTTCCGAGCTGCCGAAGGTACAACAGGCGCAACTTGATCTAGTCTGGGTCGAGCGTCTGGCCGCCATCCTCAAGCTCGGTGATCGTTTCGTCTTCGGTCTGACGGTGCTTTTGGTGTCTGCATTACTTTTGGTGATAGGCAATACCATTCGTCTTCATATTGAAAACCGCCGCACAGAGATAGAAGTGATTAAACTCGTCGGCGGCACTGACAGCTATGTACGGCGCCCCTTCCTTTATATGGGCGCGTTGTATGGCTTCGGTGCGGGGGTTCTGTCCTGGGGTGTGCTGGCGTTCGGCCTGAACTGGCTGAACGACGCGGTGGTTGGACTGGCCGGCTTGTACGGCAGTGATTTCGCGCTGGCCGGAGTGCCAGTTGCCGACGGTCTGTCGCTCTTGCTTGGCGCGGTGCTGTTGGGTTATATCGGTGCATGGATTGCAGTCGCACGTCATCTCAGGGAGCTGGCGCCGAAGTAGAATCTTTTTTGCGCGTGATTGACCTTGCGGTTTTTTTGGGAACTTGTACTTGAATTCCCGGTCAATTTTTCGCAGTGCCGAGAGGCACGAGTATGTAAGTGGGAGGTTTTTTCGCATGACCAATTCTTTGCAACCTGCGTACGCGTTGGTTCCGGGTGCGAACCTGGAAGCCTATGTGCACACCGTCAACAGCATTCCATTGCTGACGCCGGAGCAGGAGCGTGAACTGGCCGAGAGTCTCTACTATGAGCAGGATTTGGGGGCGGCTCGGCAGATGGTGCTCGCCCACCTGCGATTTGTCGTACACATTGCCCGTAGCTATTCCGGCTACGGTCTGGCTCAGGCTGACCTGATCCAGGAAGGCAACGTCGGTCTGATGAAGGCGGTAAAACGCTTCAACCCGGAAATGGGTGTGCGTCTGGTGTCGTTCGCCGTGCACTGGATCAAGGCGGAAATTCACGAGTTCATCCTGCGCAACTGGCGCATTGTGAAGGTCGCGACCACCAAGGCCCAGCGCAAGCTGTTCTTCAACCTGCGCAGCCAGAAGAAACGTCTGGCGTGGCTGAACAACGAGGAAGTCCACCGTGTGGCGGAAAGCCTCGGCGTCGAACCACGTGAAGTGCGTGAGATGGAAAGTCGCCTGACCGGCCATGACATGGCCTTCGACCCGGCTGCAGAAGCTGACGACGACAGCGCTTTCCAGTCGCCGGCCAACTACCTGGAAGACCACCGGTACGACCCGGCGCGTCAACTGGAAGATGCCGACTGGAGCGACAACTCCAACCACAACCTGCACGAAGCGCTGGAAGTGCTGGACGAGCGTAGCCGCGACATCCTCTACCAGCGCTGGCTGGCAGAAGAGAAAGCCACGCTGCACGACCTGGCGCAGAAGTACAACGTGTCGGCCGAGCGGATCCGTCAGCTCGAGAAGAGCGCGATGAACAAGCTCAAGTTGTCGATCGCCGCATAACCGGCGCTCAGGCAAACAAAAACGCCCCGATCAGCGATGATCGGGGCGTTTTTTTATGCGCCTATGTCAGGGCAGCATTAATCCCTGTGGGAGCTGGCTTGCCAGCGATGGCGTCGAGTCAGTCATGTAGATGGTGGCTGAACCACCGCTATCGCGGGCAAGCCCGCTCCCACAGGGATTTTCAGTGTCTACAAGAACAGTGAGGGCTATCGAGACCACGGCGCCCGGCGCGAATCATCAAGCCCCAGCAGGTAACTGGTCCCACCCAGCTGGCTCATCTGCTGGCGAATCCACCCGGCCCGGCGCGATACATAGGCCGTCGGATGGCTGGCGCTCCACACTCGCGGGTTAGGCAGCACCGCCGCCAGATAACTCGCCTGCTGACGCGACAGTGACTTGGCGCTGACACCAAAGTGATGGCGTGCTGCGGCTTCGGCACCAAACACCCCGTCATCCCACTCGACGCTGTTCAGGTAAACCTCAAGAATCCGCTGCTTGGGCCACAACACCTCGATCAGTGCAGTAAACCAGGCCTCCAGGCCTTTGCGCAGATAGCTGCGCCCCGACCACAGAAACAGGTTCTTCGACACTTGTTGGCTCAAGGTGCTGGCACCGCGAATCGAACCGCCGAGTTCGTTGTGGGCCAGCGCAGCCTGAATCGCGCCGAAGTCAAAACCCCAGTGCTCGGGAAACTTCTGATCTTCGCCGGCCATGACCGCGACCTTGAGGTCGTCGGAGATCTCGTCCCACGGCTTCCAGGTGCGCTGCAGGTCAATCGGCTCGCCGTCGACCCAGGATTCGATCTTGCGCTCGACCATCAGCGCCGTGCCCGGCGGTGGCACGAAGCGAAACAGCAACACCAGCAATACACTGCCGCCCGCGAACCAGAGCAGGGCCTTCGTGAGACGACGCAAAAGTGAACGCAGCATAGAGATGGCTTGGCCGAACCGATAGAGCGGGCCATTATACAGACCCTGCCGAACGAGTCTGACTGGAGTTCCACATGCTGCGTGGCTTTCTGATGCTGGCCGCTTTCTTTGGTTTTACCGGTGTGGGCCTTGGCGCCTTCGCCGCGCATGGCCTGAAGAGCCGCCTGACCCCCGAGTATCTGGCGATTTTCCACACCGGCGTGACCTATCAATTGGTGCACACCCTGGCGCTGTTCGGTGTGGCGCTGCTGGCCACGCAGATTCAGGGGCGGCTGGTGACCTGGGCCGGCATTTCGTTCGCCGTCGGCATTCTGCTGTTCTCCGGGAGCCTGTATGTGCTGACCACCACAGGTATCAGCAAGCTCGGCATCATCACTCCGTTCGGCGGTCTGGCGTTTCTGGTTGGCTGGCTGTGTCTTGGACTTGCCGCCTGGCGCCTGCAGTAAACCGCTTGACGCTTGGTGCTGACCTTTAGGTCATGATCGGGCTAGAATGCCACCCCCTAAAAATGATGGCGGCCAGGCGCATGCGCATTCAGTTGAACGGCGAATCCCTTGAACTGCCCGACGGTGAAACCGTTGCGGCCCTGATTGCCCGTATGGACCTGACCGGTCGCCGGGTGGCAGTCGAACTCAATCTGGATATCGTCCCGCGCAGCCAGCATGCCGACACCGTGCTCAACGACGGCGACAACGTCGAAGTGGTGCACGCCATCGGCGGCGGCTGATCGCCGGCCCGCAAGGGCACAGAATTCTGCAAGACCCTCACCCCTAAAGAGGATTCCCCATGAGCATCGTTCGCAGCGACAAGCCTTTTGTTCTGGCCGGTCGTACTTACCAGTCGCGTTTGCTGGTCGGTACCGGCAAGTACCGTGACATGGAAGAAACCCGTCAGGCCATCGAAGCCTCGGGTGCCGAGATCGTCACCTTCGCCGTGCGCCGTACCAACCTCGGCCAGATCGAAGGCGAGCCGAACCTGCTCGAAGTGCTGTCGCCCGATCGCTACACCTTCCTGCCGAACACCGCCGGTTGCTACGACGCTATCGAGGCCGTGCGCACCTGCCGCCTGGCCCGTGAGCTGCTTGATGGTCACAACCTGGTGAAGCTGGAAGTGCTGGCCGACCAGAAAACCCTGTTCCCCAACGTGATCGAAACCCTCAAGGCCGCCGAAACGCTGGTCAAGGAAGGCTTCGACGTGATGGTTTACACCAGTGATGACCCGATCATCGCTCGCCAACTGGCGGAAATCGGCTGCATAGCGGTCATGCCGCTGGCCGGTCTGATCGGTTCCGGTCTGGGGATCTGCAACCCGTACAACCTGCAGATCATCCTCGAAGAAGCCAAGATTCCGGTGCTGGTGGATGCCGGTGTCGGTACCGCCTCCGACGCCACCATCGCCATGGAACTGGGCTGTGACGCGGTGCTGATGAACTCGGCCATCGCCCATGCTCAGCAACCGGTGATGATGGCCCAAGCCATGCAACACGCGATCGTCGCAGGCCGCTTGGCCTACCTCGCCGGCCGCATGCCGAAAAAACTCTATGCCAGCGCCTCTTCGCCGCTGGATGGTCTGATCAAGTAAGAGCCATTGATGACTGAATCGAACGACACGCCTATCCAGACGGAAGAGGGCGACGAGCGCCAACACCGCCGCATCAAGAGCTTCGTGATGCGCGCCGGGCGCATGACCGAAGGCCAGCAACGGGGTCTGGACCAGGGCGCGCCGCTGTACGTGCTGCCGCTGGCCGACGCGCCGGTGGATTACGATCAAGTGTTCGGCCGTTCGGCACCGCGCTCGCTGGAGATCGGTTTCGGCATGGGCCACTCGCTGTTGGAAATGGCTGCGGCGGCGCCGGATCAGGACTTCATCGGTGTTGAAGTGCACCGTCCGGGTGTCGGCGCGCTGCTCAACGGCGTGCTGACTCAGGGCCTGACCAACCTGCGGGTCTACGATTGCGACGCGATTGAAGTGCTCAACCGCTGCATCGCCGACAACAGCCTCGATCGCCTGATGCTGTTCTTCCCGGATCCATGGCACAAGAGCCGTCACCACAAGCGTCGTATCGTTCAGGCGTCCTTCGCCGAACTGGTGCGCAGTAAGCTGAAGGTTGGCGGCATCCTGCACATGGCCACCGACTGGGAGCCGTACGCCGAGTACATGCTGGAAGTGATGAACGTCGCCCCGGGCTACCGCAACCTCGCCGAAGACGGCAAATGCGTACCACGCCCGGCCGAACGCCCGATCACCAAGTTCGAACGCCGCGGCGAACGTCTTGGGCATGGCGTGTGGGATCTGAAGTTCGAGAAAATCGCTTAAGCAACATGCAATAAAAACGGTGGGAGCGAGCCTGCTCGCGAAAGCGGTCTGACATTCAACGATGAGGTTGAATGTTAAGACGTCTTCGCGAGCAGGCTCGCTCCCACAGTTGTTTTAGGTCTACGGTGCAAGCGGTGTAGGAGCTGCGGCACGCTGCGATCTTTTGATTTTGATTTTTTAAGATCAAAAGATCGCAGCGTGCCGCAGCTCCTACAGTTGTTTTGGGTGTGCTGAAAGATCAGCGGCGGTCAGCGACTACGCCGATAAGCACCAGCACCACCAGCAACACCGGCGCCAGGCTGTAGTTGTTGAACTGGCTCAGGCCCTTGACCACCCATGGCGTCGCATAGATCAGCGCAGCGCCGCTGCCGATCACGCAAAGCAGGGCCATCAGCGGTACGCGCAGGGCGCCGGCGATGCTGCCCAGGCGTTGCTCGACCCAGCCTTTGAAGTCGGCGCCGAACAGCACCAGCAGGCAGCCCACCAGCGCCAGGGCGATTTCCGAGAGGTTGCTGCGGCTCCAGCGGGACACGGTGGCGAGCAGATCGAGTATCAAATCCATGCGGTTTTCCTTGGAGCGGCCGTTAGGGCTCAGCTCAGAAATTTCTGCAGCAAGTCGTTGAGAAACAGTTGTCCGCGATCGGTGGCCGCCAGACGTGACGGTTCGACCTGCATCAGGCCACTTTGTTCGGCCTCGCGGCGGTGTTCGGCGAGACTTTCCAGCGGCAGGCCGGTGCGTTCGGGATACAGGCGTGATTCCACCCCGGCAGTCAGGCGCAGGGCGTTCATCAGGAACTCGAACGGCATCTCGTCATTGCTCAGGGCTTTCTCGCCGGCCTGGAAACTCTTGGCCGGGTTGAGATAGTCCTTCGGCAAGCGCGTCTTCCAGGTGCGCACAATGCGCCCGTCCGGATGACTGAGCTTGCCGTGGGCGCCAGCACCGATGCCGATAAAGTCGCCGAAACTCCAGTAATTGAGGTTGTGCCGCGCCGGCCGCCCGGGCTGGGCATAGGCCGAGACTTCGTATTGCGCGTAACCGTGCGCGGCGAGCAGCGCTTGCCCGGCTTCCTGAATGTCCCACAACGTGTCGTCTTCCGGCAGCACCGGCGGCTGGTTCCAGAACACCGTGTTCGGCTCCAGTGTCAGCTGATACCAGGAGATGTGCGTCGGTTTCAGTTCGATGGCCTGACGCAGGTCGCTCAAAGCATCGTCCAGCGACTGATCGGGCAAGCCGTGCATCAAGTCGAGGTTGAAGTTGTCGAACCCGGCCTGACGCGCCATTCCCGCCGCGCGCACCGCTTCGTCGCCGTTATGGATGCGCCCGAGGGCTTCGAGTTTCTGCTGCTGGAAGCTCTGAATGCCGATCGACAGGCGATTGATCCCGAGCTTGCGATACGCAACGAACTTCTCTTGCTCGAAGGTGCCGGGATTGGCTTCCAGGGTGATCTCGATGTCGTGGGCGAACGGGATGCGCTGCTCGACGCCTTTGAGCAAGCGCCCGAGGGCTTGCGCGCTGAACAGGCTCGGCGTACCGCCACCGAAGAAGATCGAACTGATTTCACGGCCATACACCGCGTGCAGGTCCTGATCGAGATCGGCCAGCAACGCGTCGACGTATTCCTCTTCCGGTAGCACCGGGCTGGCGGTGTGCGAGTTGAAATCGCAATACGGGCATTTGCGCACACACCACGGAATGTGGATGTACAGCGCCAGAGGCGGCAGCACAGGCAGCGGCGCCCGAGGCGAAGAGGCGGCGCCGCCGATGATCAGCGACGACGCGGGGTGGCTGTCGGTCATTTCAGGCCCAGACGCTGGCGCAGCAGATCCATTGCACGGGCGCGGTGGCTGATCTGGTTCTTGTCGGCCGGGCTCAGTTCGGCGCTGGACATTTCACGCTCCGGCACCCAGAACAGCGGGTCGTAGCCGAAACCGTGCTCGCCGCTGGCGGCGGTCAGGATGCGCCCGTGCCACAGGCCTTCGCAGAGGATCGGCAGCGGATCATCGGCATGCCGCACCAGTGCCAGCACGCAGACGAACTGCGCGCCGCGCTCGGCTTGCGGCACGTCTTTGAGGGCCTCGAGCAGTTTGGCGTTGTTCGCCGCATCGCCCTTGCCGTCGGCATAGCGCGCCGAGTAGATGCCCGGTGCACCGCCGAGGAAATCCACCGCCAGACCGGAATCGTCGGCCAGCGCCGGCAGGCCGGAGATGCGCGCGGCATTGCGCGCCTTGAGGATCGCGTTCTCGACGAACGACAGACCGGTTTCCTCCGGTTCGACCTTGCTCCATTCGCCGATCGAGCGCAGTTGCACCGAGTCGCCGAGCATGGCCTGGAGTTCCTTGAGTTTGCCGGCGTTATGGCTGGCCAGTACGAGTTGCGTGAGGTTCATCATTCGCCGGGAAAGAGTTCTTGGTTGAAGTTGATGGTGTTGATCTTGTCACCGTTCTGCACCTTGATTTCAAAGGTGCGGGTTTCCTGCTGCTCCACCGGGTACTGGGCGATGTAGTAGATCGCGCCCTGTTCGGTGACCTGGCGGAAGTTCAGCGGCACGCTCTGGCTGGTCAGGTCTTTGACCGTGCCGGTGACGTTGGCGATCAGCGGTTTGCCGTCCTTGATCACCGAGACGTTGATCACGCCCTGGTTCTTGCTGCGGATCAGCTCGGCTGCTTTGGCGATGTCGGGTGTCAGGAAGGTCGAGTTGAAAGTGTTGTAGTGCACGGTAACGTCGCCGAACACTTCCTTGCGTTCGCCCTTGATGGCATCGGCGGCCACCGCCGACAGACTCAGGCAGGCGGCCAATAGCACAGTAATCAAGCGACCCATGATCGTTCTCCTCGAAATGTCGTGGTTCAGACCGCGACCCGATGATCTGCAAGCACCGGGCTGCTGACGCGGTAGATACCAATCTCACCTAACAGATTAGGCCATAGCTTACTGGCCCACCCGTGACGGTGCTGTTGATCCACGGCAAGCCGATCAATGACCTTCGCATCACGTTCGCGACAAAGTTCTTCAAAGTCTTCGAAGGTGCAGAAGTGAATGTTCGGCGTGTTGTACCAGGTGTACGGCAGAAACTCCGACACCGGCATCCGGCCCTTGCTTGCCAGATACCAGCGGCAGCGCCAGTGCCCGAAGTTGGGGAAGGTGATGATGCACTGACGACCGACCCGCAGCATCTCGTCGAGGATCTTGTCCGGGTAGTGCACGGCTTGCAGGGCCTGGGTCATGACGACGATGTCGAAACTGTTGCTGGCGAAGTTGCCCAGCCCCTTGTCCAGGTCCTGCTCGATGACGTTGATGCCCTTGGCCACGCACTCGGCGATGTTGTCGGCGTCGTTTTCCAGGCCATAACCGGTGACGTTCTTGTTGTCGCGCAGCCAGGTCAGCAACTCGCCGTCGCCGCAACCGAGGTCGAGCACGCGGCTGCCAGCGGGGATCCATTCCTGGATGATTTCCAGATCAGCTCTCATGGCTTGTTCACACCGTAATTCGGTTCATGTAATTGCCGAACGCCTGCAAATAGCGCGGGATCGGAATCAGGAAGGCGTCGTGGCCCTGTGGCGCGTCGATTTCCAGATAGCTGACGTCTTTGCGTGCCGCCATCAGCGCGTCCACCAGCTCCCGCGAGCGGGCCGGGGAGAAGCGCCAGTCGGTGGTGAACGACATCACGCAGAACTTGGCGGTGGCGTTTTCGAAAGTTTTCGCCAGGTTATCGTCGAAGTTCGCCGCCGGATCGAAGTAGTCCAGTGCCTTGGTCATCAACAGATAGGTATTGGCGTCGAAACGCCCGGAGAATTCTTCGCCCTGATAGCGCAGGTAGCTCTCGACCTGGAACTCGACGCTATGGAAGTCGTAGTTGAGCTTTTCACTCTTCAGGCCACGGCCGAATTTCTCGCCCATGGAGTCGTCGGACAGGTAGGTGATGTGTCCGACCATCCGCGCCAGCATCAGCCCGCGCTTGGGGATCACACCTTGTTCCTGGAACGAACCACCGTGGAACTCCGGGTCGGTGAGGATCGCCTGGCGCGCCACTTCGTTGAAGGCGATGTTCTGCGCCGACAGCTTGGGGGCCGAGGCGATGGCCAGGCAGTGGCGCACGCGATCCGGGTAGGTGATGGTCCACTGCAGCGCCTGCATGCCGCCCAGGCTGCCGCCGATGACGGCGGCGAACTGACGAATGCCGAGCAGGTCCGCCAGACGCGCCTGACTGTGCACCCAGTCTTCCACGGTGAGCACCGGGAAGTCCGCGCCGAACGGCTTGCCGGTCTCCGGGTTGATACTGCTCGGGCCGGTGGAGCCGTTGCAGCCGCCCAGATTGTTCAGGCTGACCACGAAGAACTTGTTGGTGTCGATCGGTTTGCCCGGGCCGATGCAACTGTCCCACCAACCGGGCTTGCGGTCTTCGGCGCTGTGATAGCCGGCGGCATGGTGGTGCCCGGACAACGCGTGGCAGATCAGCACGGCGTTGCTCGCCTGCGCGTTCAGCGTGCCATAGGTTTCGTAGATCAGGTCGTAGGCGGGCAGCGAACGGCCACAGGCCAGGGCCAGAGGTTCACTGAAGTGCGCCGTTTGCGGCGTCACCAGACCAACAGAATCGGGGGGAAAGGCAGCTGGCATCGACCCTGCTCTCGTTGAAATGAGGCGTAAGTCTAAAGACCGGGGGGGTTAGCGGCAAGCAACGTTGGGGCTCAGATGTCTTCGCTCTGGGCCGAGGTGCAGCCATTCGCGAGCAGGCTCGCTCCCACAGGGGATTGCATTCCAGTGTGGGAGCGAGCCTGCTCGCGAATGGGGGCGACTCGGTGGATCAGGCTGGACGCACCAGATCAGGCAACTCCGGCAGCTTCTTCGGCGCACAGATCTTCACCCGTTTCTGCCGGTTCAACTCGCCGCTGAGCAAACTGACCTGGCTTTTGGAAACCCCAAACGCCTTGGCCAGAAAGCCCATCAGATACGCATTGGCCTTGCCCTCGACCGGCGGCGCGGTGAGGCGGATCTTCAGGCGGTCACCGTGCAGCCCAGCGAAATCATCGCTGCGGGCTGCCGGTTGCAGATGACATTCGAGGATCAGATCGTCCCCGTCCCAGCGAAACCAGCTCACATCAGCAGGCGCAGGATTTCCGGCATCATCGTCATCGCCGCCAGATTGTTGATCACCAGCATGTCGATCAGCTTCAGCGCCAGGAAGGCGAAAATCGGCGACAGGTCCAGACCGCCGAGGTTCGGCAGAATCTTGCGGAACGGTGCCAGCGCCGGCTCGCAGATCTGGTTCACCAGTTCAGCACCCGGGTTGTGGCTGCCCGGAGCGACCCACGACAGGATCACGCTGATGATCAGGGCGAAGAAGAAAATCTTCAGGAACAGCGCGGTCACGCCGATGATCGACCAGATGAACAGTTGCAGCGGGTTGCCGGTGGTGCCGTAGGTCAGCAGCAGGGTCAGGGCCATCAGGGCCAGTTGCACCAGAATCGCCAGCACCAGCGAAGACATGTCGAGGCCGAAGATGCTCGGGATGATCCGGCGCAGCGGCTTGAGCAGCGGCTGGGTAGCCTTGACCACGAACTGGCACAGCGGGTTGTAGAAGTTCGCGCGCACCAGTTGCAGGACGAAGCGCAACAGCACGATCAGCAGGTACAGGCTGCCGAGGGTTTGCAGCACGTAAACCGCTGCGGTGTTCAATCCAATCATGTAAGGCTCCTTATTTGCCCAGTTGTTCGGCCATTTCGGCCGAGCGGTGCGCGGCGGCGCCGAGTGCTTTTTCTACCAGGGCTTCGAAGCCGTTAGCCTGGAATGATTTGATCGCGGCCTCTGTGGTGCCATTTGGCGACGTCACGCGGCGGCGCAGTTCGGCAGCGTCGACATCGCTGGATACCGCCATGTGCGCGGCGCCCAGCGCCGTTTGCAGGGTCAGTTGCTCGGCGATTTCCTTGGGCAGGCCGAGTTTGACGCCGGCAGCGGTCATCGCTTCGATCAGCAGGAAGAAGTACGCCGGGCCGGAGCCGGAGACGGCGGTCACCGCATCGAGTTGCTGTTCTTCGTTCAGCCACAGCGCGATGCCCACAGCGGACAGCAGCTCTTCAGCCTGCTGACGCTGCTCGGCGGTCACTTCGCTGGTGGCATACAGACCGCTGACGCCCTGACGCAACAGCGCCGGGGTGTTGGGCATGCAGCGCACGATCGGCTGCTCGCCAAGCCATGCGGTCATGCTCGCGCAGGTGATGCCGGCGGCGATCGACACCACCAGTTGCTGCGGTTTCAGACTTGGGCGGATGGCTTCGCACACAGCTTTCATCGCCTGTGGCTTGACCGCCAGTACGATCACGTCGACGCCGTCGATGGCCTGGGCGTTGTCGGCGAAGGTTTCGATGCCGTGTTCGGCGCCGACGCGTTGGCGGGTCTCTTCGCCCGGATCGCTGGCGCGAATCTGGCTGGCTTGCAGACCCTTGGCCCGCAGGCCGCCGATCAGGCTGGCGGCCATGTTGCCGGCACCGATAAAGGCAATGCGTGTGTTGCTCATGTCAGGTCCTTTTTCAGATGGCTGTCGGTCATTGCTGACCGTAATCTCTGGCGCCAAACAGCGCGGTACCGATCCGCACCCACGTGGCGCCTTGAGCGATGGCCGACTCGAGGTCGTGGCTCATGCCCATGGAAAGTGTGTCGAGCGGCAGATTCAGGCTGGCCTGCAAACGTTGCACGGCAGCAAAAGCGGCATCTTGTTCGGCGCGATCTTCGGTCGGCTCGGGAATCGCCATCAGCCCGCGCAGTTTCAGCCGGGGCAGGGCGCTGATGGCCTCGGCCAGCGCCGGCAGGTCGGCCGGGGTGCAGCCGGACTTGCTGGCCTCACCACTGACGTTGACCTGAATGCAGATGTTCAGCGGCGGCAGCTCGGTCGGGCGCTGCTCGGACAGGCGTTGGGCGATTTTCAGGCGATCCACGGAGTGCACCCAGTCGAAATGCTCGGCGATGGCGCGAGTCTTGTTCGATTGAATGGGGCCGATGAAGTGCCAGATCAAGGGCAGGTCGGCCAGTTCGAGCTGTTTGCCCAGGGCTTCCTGCAGATAGTTCTCGCCAAAGTCACGCAGGCCGGCGGCGTAGGCTTCACGCAGGTCCTGCGCCGGTTTGGTCTTGCTCACGGCCAGCAACTGGATGCTGTGTTCATCGCGGTTTGCAGCTTTGGCCGCTGCCTGGATACGCGAACTAACCTGAAGAATGTTGTCTGCTATCGTGGACATCAAGAGGCGCCGGCGGTCTGAAGGTTCGCGGCATTCTACTGGAATTGAGGGACGCTATGGATATCACTGAACTGCTGGCGTTCAGCGCCAAACAGGGCGCTTCCGACCTGCACCTGTCGGCCGGTCTGCCGCCGATGATCCGCGTCGATGGCGATGTGCGGCGGATCAATCTGCCGGCGCTGGATCACAAGCAAGTGCACGAATTGATCTACGACATCATGAACGACACCCAGCGGGTCGACTTCGAGAAACACCTGGAAACGGATTTCTCGTTCGAAGTCCCCGGCGTGGCGCGCTTTCGGGTTAATGCGTTCAACCAGAACCGGGGCGCCGGCGCGGTGTTCCGCACCATTCCCTCGAAAGTGCTGAGCATGGAAGACCTCGGCATGGGCGACGTCTTTCGCAAGATCACCGATGCGCCGCGCGGGCTGGTGCTGGTGACCGGGCCGACCGGGTCCGGCAAATCGACCACGCTGGCGGCGATGATCGATTACCTCAATACCCATCGCCATCACCATATCCTCACCATCGAAGACCCGATCGAATTCGTCCACGAATCGCGCAAATGCCTGATCAATCAGCGCGAAGTCCATCGCGATACCCGCAGCTTCGCCACGGCGTTGCGCTCGGCGCTGCGCGAAGATCCGGATGTGATCCTGGTGGGTGAGATGCGCGACCTGGAAACCATTCGCCTCGCACTGACCGCTGCCGAGACCGGGCATCTGGTGTTCGGCACGCTGCACACGACGTCAGCCGCCAAGACCATCGACCGTGTTGTCGATGTGTTCCCCGGCGACGAGAAGTCCATGGTCCGTTCGATGCTGTCGGAGTCGCTGCTGGCCGTGGTGTCGCAGACGCTGATCAAGAAGATCGGCGGCGGGCGGGTCGCGGCGCACGAAATCATGCTGGGAACATCGGCGATCCGGAACCTGATCCGCGAAGACAAGGTGGCGCAAATGTATTCGGCGATTCAGACCGGAGGGTCGTTGGGGATGCAGACACTCGACATGTGCCTGAAGGAACTGGTGACCAAGGGCTTGATCAGTCGCGAGCATGCGCGGGAAAAGGCGCGTACGCCGGATAATTTCTGAGAGAGGCTTGTGTTGCTTTCACTGGCCTCTTCGCGAGCAAGCCCGCTCCCACATTGGATCTGTGTCGTTCACAAATCAAATGTGGGAGCGGGCTTGCTCGCGAAGGGGTCAGTACTGCTTGAGCAGATTCCGGATCAGTCGACTCAGCGCTGAACTACACGCATCTGCTTGCCAGCCGGTTCTTTCGGCAGCACGCGCTTGGCAACTACGTAATGCTGTTCCCAGTACGGCTTGTTCAGCGTATCGATGCTCACCGCTTTGCCACGGCGTGGTGCGTGGATGAAGCGGTCGTTGCCCAGGTAGATGGCAACGTGGTTGACCCGACGGCTCTTGATGTTGAAGAAAATCAGGTCGCCCGGCTTCAGATCCTTGCGTTCGACTTTCTCGCCATGCCCGCTGGCCATCGCGTTGGAAGTGCGCGGCAGGTCGAATGTGGCGTCGTTGAACGCATATTTCACCAGCCCGCTGCAGTCGAAGCCTTTACTTGGGCTGCTGCCGCCCCAACGGTAAGGAGTACCGAGGACGTTCACCGCACGGCTCAGGACGTTGCTGCTTTCCTTGTTGGCCATCGGTGGCACCAGCTTGCCGTGATTCTTGCTGGAGAGCGTGGTGTGTTTCGTTTGTTTGCTGCTCTTGCTCGAAGGAGCCGAAGCATGGGATTTAGGGGTGAAACCGTTAACGTTGGGAAGACGTTGCTCACGATTGGTGGCGTGGGCGGCCAGTGGCATTAATAGGCAAATAGTTAGCCATGTCTTGAAAAATGGTCGCATTAGGCGTGGCTCTTATGTGTTGGCGCGCAACTTTATAACAGCTTTTTTGTCCCTTCCGAGGCCGTTGGTCGATTCCATCGGAGGGCAACGGAACCAAACAAGCGGCAAACGGACGCAATTGTCGGACAGAAGTCCGGTGCTATAAGGCTTTGACGGACGACACGGTAACATTTGCCGTACGTCGGCTACATGTAAAAAAGTCACAAAGAATTAAAGAAAATTTATCTATCGTGTGAATCGAGGTCTTCATGAACCGCTATCAGCAGGTCGCTGCACCGCAGGATACGCACAGCAAAATCATCGGTTATCTGCTGTGGATTTTTGGTTTCACCGGCGCTCACCGCTTCTATTACGGCAAACCGGTGACCGGGACGATCTGGTTCTTCACCTTCGGTCTGCTGGGCATTGGCTGGCTGATCGACGTGTTCCTGATCCCGGCAATGGATCGCGAGGCGGATCTGCGTTTCACCGCAGGGCCGATCGAATACAACGTGGCGTGGATTCTGCTGACGTTCCTGGGCGTGTTCGGCGTGCACCGGATGTACCAGGGCAAGTGGATCAGCGGGTTGCTGTATCTGCTGACCGGCGGGTTGTTCTTTATTGGTGTGCTGTATGACTTCTGGACGCTGAATGATCAGGTTTCGGTGCGTAACGCGCAGAATCGCGGCGCCTTTCAGTAACCTGTGGCGAGGGGATTTATCCCCGATGGGGCGCGTAGCGGCCCTAAAACATTCAACCGCGGAGGAACTGAATCACCGCGGTTGTAGATTGAGGGCTGCTGCGCAGCCCATCGGGGATAAATCCCCTCGCCACAATGTCCCTCAGCAGCCGGTTACGCCTGGTGACTGATCCGCCCGTCCACCAGCGTATAGCGCACCACACCCGGCAGGGTGTGACCGAGGAACGGACAGTTCTCGCCCTTCGACAGCCAGCCTTCACCGGCCACGGTGGACGCCTTCGGATCGAACAGTACGATATCCGCCGCACCGCCCACCGCCAGTTTGCCCGCCGGCAGACGCAGTGCATCCGCAGGCCCGGCACTCAGGCGCGCCAGCAGGGTCGGCAGATCCAGCAAACCATCCTCAACCAGCGTCATCGCCAGCGGCAGCAGCAACTCCACACTGCTGATGCCCGGCTCAGTCGCGCCGAACGGCGCCAGTTTGGCGTCGCGCTCATGCGGCTGGTGATGGCTGGAGATCGCCGAAATCACCCCGGACTTCACCGCTTCACGCAGGCCGTCGCGGTCGGCGCGGGTGCGCAGCGGCGGTTGCACGTGATACAGGCTGCTGAAGTCGATCAGCGCTTCATCGGTGAGGATCAACTGATACAGAGCGACATCCGCCGTGACCTTCAAACCACGGGCCTGCGCCTGAGCGATCAGGGCCACGCCGCGTGCGCTGGTCAGTTGGCTGAAGTGCGCGCGCACGCCGGTCTGCTCGACCAGCAGCAGATCGCGGGCCAGAGCCACGGTTTCCGCGGTTTCCGGAATCCCCGGCAGGCCGAGGAAACTGGCGACCGCGCCTTCATGGGCCAGACCGCCATCGGCCAGATCGTGATCCTGCGAATTGAAAATCACCGTCAGGTCGAAGGTCGCCGCGTATTCCAATGCCCGGCACAGGGTGCGGGTGTTGCGGAAACTCTCCAGACCGTTGCCGAACGCCACACATCCGGCGTCACGCAGCGCCACCAGTTCAGCAAGCTGCTCGCCGTCCAGACCTTTGCTCAGCGCGCCAATCGGAAACACCTTGGTGTTGCCGGCCTCACGGGCGCGGTCGAGGATCAGTTCGGCCACCGCCGAGGTGTCGAGCACCGGTTTGGTTTTCGGCGGGCAGCACAGGCTGGTCACGCCGCCAGCCGCCGCGGCGCGGGTTTCGCTGGCGATGCTGCCTTTGCGGCTGTAGCCCGGCTCGCGCAGAGCCACGTTAAGGTCGACCAGGCCCGGTGCTGCAACCAGACCGTTGGCGTCGATGGTTTCCACAGCGGTGAAACCGGCCGGTGCGGCGCCGAGGGCGACGATCTTGCAGGCTTCAACGTGAATGTCGGTGATTTGATCCAGACCACTGCTTGGATCGATGACGCGGGCGCCGAGAATGCTGAGCTTCACTGGGCGTTCTCCTGCTCGAATTGACGTTGCGCTGTTTGCCCGCTCATGGCCATCGACAGCACGGCCATGCGGATGGCGATGCCGTAGGTGACTTGATTGAGAATCACCGAGTGCGGGCCGTCGGCCACCGCGGACTCAATCTCTACCCCACGGTTGATCGGCCCTGGGTGCATGACGATGCAATCGGGTTTGGCCCCGGCCAGACGCGCGGTGGTCAGGCCGAACAGGCGGTAGAACTCGCCTTCGCTCGGCAGCAGGCCGCCGGTCATGCGCTCACGCTGCAGGCGCAGCATGATCACCACGTCGACGTCCTTCAGGCCTTCGTTCATGTCGGTGTAGACCTTGACGCCGTACTGCTCGATGCCGATCGGCAGCAGGGTCTTCGGCGCGATCACGCGGATGTCCGGGCAACCGAGGGTCTTCAGGGCGAGCATGTTCGAACGCGCCACACGCGAGTGCAGGATGTCGCCGACGATCGCCACCGAGAGGTTTTCGAAACCGCCCTTGTGCCGACGGATGGTGAGCATGTCGAGCATGCCCTGGGTCGGGTGCGCGTGCCGGCCGTCGCCGCCGTTGATGATCGCCACCTGCGGGCAGACATGCTCGGCGATGAAGTGTGCGGCGCCGGAATCACCGTGGCGCACGACGAACATGTCGGCGGCCATCGCTTCGAGGTTGCGCAGGGTGTCGAGCAGGGTTTCACCTTTGCTGGCCGACGAGGTCGACACGTTCAGGGTGATCACGTCCGCCGACAGCCGCTGGGCCGCCAGTTCGAAGGTGGTGCGGGTGCGGGTGGAGTTTTCGAAGAACACGTTGCACACGGTCTTGCCGCGCAGCAACGGGACCTTCTTCACCGCCCGGGCACCGACTTCGAGGAACGAGTCGGCAGTGTCGAGGATTTCCGTCAGCAACTCGCGGCGCAGGCCGTCGAGCGAGAGGAAGTGGCGCAGCTGGCCCTGATCATTGAGCTGCAGCGGGCGCTTGGTATCTAGAGGCGTCATCGCGAGGGGGACTCTCAATAAGGGCGGGTTAGGAATTCAGGTCTTGCAGTTCGAGCGTCAGCGGCTCCGGGCCGGACAGCTTGACCCGCTCATTGGCGGCCAGCGACAGCGTCGCGCCGACCACGTTCGGGCGGATCGGCAGCTCGCCGGCGTCCAGGTCGAGCAGGCAGACCAGGGTCACGCTGGCCGGGCGGCCGTAGTCGAACAGTTCGTTCATGGCGGCGCGGATGGTCCGGCCGCTCATCAATACGTCATCGATCAGCACCAGATGCTGGCCTTCGATCTCGAAGGGCAGGGCCGAGGGGCGCACTTGCGGGTGCAGGCCGTTCTGGCTGAAGTCGTCGCGGTAGAAGGAAACATCCAGCGTGCCCAATGGCGCGTCGCTGGCCAATTCCTTGAGCAAGGCCTGCGCGACCCAGATGCCGCCAGTGCGGATGCCGATGTAACGCGGTTCGCTGATATCACGCTGTGCAAGGTGCGCCTTGAGGCGGGTCGCCATCTGGCTGATCAGATCGGCGGGATTGGGCAGGCTCATGGTTGCTCCTTCGTGATTCCGAGCCGCGTCCTGCCGGACGTGGCTGGGTTTATAACCAAAAGAAAAGCGCCGAAGCGCTTGTCAGGATTCAAACAATCCAGTGTTTTCGTCGAGCCAGCCCTGCAGCAGCAGGGCGGCGGCGATGGCGTCCACCGGGTTGTCGCGGTAACTGCCTTTCTGCCCGCCGCGCACCAGTCGCTCACCCTTGGCCTCAAAGGTGGTCAGGCGTTCGTCGTGGGTATAGAAGGGCACATTGAAGCGGCCATTGAGGCGTCGGGCGAATTTCTCCGCGCGCAGGCACATCTCGCTGGGCGTACCGTCCATGTTCAGCGGCAGGCCGACCACCACGGCGTCGGGTTTCCATTCCTTGAACAGCGCTTCGACCTGATTCCAGTCGGGCACGCCGTTCTGCGCTTTCAGGGTGCACAGCTCACGGGCCTGGCCGGTAATCACCTGGCCGACCGCAACGCCGATCTGTTTGGTGCCGTAGTCGAAGCCGAGAATCAGGCGCAGGGCCATCAGGCGTGCCCCGCCTGACTGGTCAGCAGGCTGAGGTTGATCCCCAGATGCCGTGCCGCCGCTTCCAGACGCAGCTCGCTGCTGGTGTTGAACAGGATGTCGGCGTCGTACGGGCAGGTCAGCCAGGCGTTGTCGGCCAGTTCAGCCTCCAGTTGCCCGGCTTCCCAACCGGCATAACCAAGGGTGATTACGCTTTTCGCCGGGCCTACGCCGTCGGCGATGGCGAACAGCACGTCCTGCGAGGTGGACAGCGCCAGATCACCGTCCAGTTCGACGGTGGCCTGAAAGGTCTTGCCCGACGGGTGCAGGACGAAACCGCGATCAGTCTGCACCGGGCCACCAATGAAGATCGGCACATGCTGGCACAGCGCTGGCGGATCGATGTCCGGGCGCAATTGCTCGAGAATGTCAGCCAGATTCAGCTCTTGCGGTCGATTGACCACCAGCCCCATGGCGCCATTGGCCGTGTGCTCGACGATGTAGGTCAAGGTGTGGGCAAAGTTCGGGTCGGCCATGTGCGGCATGGCGATCAGGAAGTGATGCTTGAGGTAGCTGGGGCTGACGTTTTTCATGAGCGATAGTGTGGCGTTCAAGGGGCGAACTGACAAGCTGGAGATGCAGGTGACACACCGATGCAATGTGGGAGCGAGCCTGCTCGCGAAAGCGGTGTGTCATTCAATATTGATGTAGCTGATCCGCCGCATTCGCGAGCAGGCTCGCTCCCACAGGGGTTTTGCGGTGTTCTTAATTGCTGGAGAGCTTGTCGCCCCGGGCGAATTTCCAGGTGCGGATGATTTCCAGTCGGTCGATATCCGACAGATCGCCGGTAAACGGCGCAAACGGTGCCGCCAGTCGGACGATGCGCTGCGCCGCCTGATCCAGCAACGGCTGGCCGGACGATTCCAGCACCAGCACTTCATACAGCGAGCCGTCGCGGTTGATCGAGACCATCAGCCGCAGGTTGCCGTAGATCTGCTTGCGCCGAGCTTCCTCGGGGTAATTGAGGTTGCCGATGCGCTCAACCTTCTTGCGCCAGTCATCCTTGTACCAGGCGCCCTTGTCGCGCATGGTCGAGGCCGCGCTCAAGCGGTGAATCCGCGGGCGCTTGGCGTACAACTGTTGTTCGTTGGCCAGTTCCGCTTCGAGGCTGGCGATGTCGCTGGACAGCTGTGAACTGTCGAACGTCGGCGCGTTGACCGCAGGTTTGGTCTCGGTTTTGGTTTCTTCTTTCTTGGTCGGCGCCTTTTGCTGTTTCGGCGCCACGGTGGTCACCGCAGCCTTGGGCGCCGCTTCGCGTACTTCCGGTTTGGCGGCCGGGGGCGGGGTGACCTTCTTGACCTGATTGTCCTGGAACGGCGCGACCTCGGTGGTCTTGGGAATCGCCTTCTTGTCCAGGGTGCCGCTGCCTTCCTGGTTTTCCTGAGCGAGGAAATCAGCCTTTTTCGGCTTGGTTTCGCTCTTGAAGGTGGCGAGGGTGATTTCCAGGGTTTTGCTGATCTGCTTGGGTTCGACCATGGTAAAGCCGACGCCGAGCAGCAGCGCCAAATGAATCAGCGCCGCGAGAAACAGGGTAAATCCGAGGCGATCGGCCGGGCGCACGCCACGGTGGGCGAGTTCTGCGGGCAGATCGGACGGGAGGGTCATGACAAGAAAACCAACATCGCGTTTTTCAGAGGCTGCGCATGATAACGCAATGTTGGTTTCGCGCCTTGGGCTTCACGCTTCAAGCGACAAGCTGCATGTGACACACGTCAAGCTTGCGGCTTTTTGCCGGCGGCTTGCAGCTTCTTGTCGATCGCGTCCATCAGCATGCCGCCGATATCGGTACCGAAAGCGTTGTCGATTTCGCGGATGCAGGTCGGGCTGGTGACGTTGATTTCGGTGAGGTTTTCACCGATCACGTCCAGACCGACGAACAGCAGACCTTTCTCGCGCAGGGTCGGGCCGACCTGGGCGGCAATCCAGCGATCCTTGTCGGTCAACGGCCTTGCTTCACCACGACCACCGGCCGCGAGGTTGCCACGGGTTTCGCCTTGCGCCGGAATTCGCGCCAGGCAGTAATCCACCGGCTCACCGTCGATCATCAGGATGCGTTTGTCGCCGTCCTTGATTGCCGGCAGGTAGGCCTGGCCCATGATCTGCTGATTGCCGAGGGCGGTCAGGGTTTCCAGAATCACCGACAGGTTCGGGTCGCCGACGCGGTGACGGAAAATCGAAGTGCCGCCCATGCCGTCCAGCGGCTTGAGGATTACGTCGCCATGCTTGGCGGCGAATTCACGCAGCACATCGGCGCGGCGGCTGACGATAGTTGGCGGCGTGCACTGCGGGAACAGCGTGGCGAACAGTTTTTCGTTGCAGTCGCGCAGGCTCTGCGGCTTGTTGACCACCAGCACGCCAGCGGTTTCGGCCTGTTCCAGCAAATAGGTGGAGTAGACGAACTCCATGTCGAACGGCGGATCCTTGCGCATCAGGATCACGTCGAGGTCGCTCAGCAGGTTGTCCTGCTCGGCGTCCAGTTCGAACCATTTTTCCGGGTTGGCGAAGACTTTCAGCGGCTTCATGCGCGCCCGGGCCTGACCTTCGGCCTGATACAGGTCGCGCTGCTCCATGTAGAACAGTTCCCAGCCACGTTTCTGCGCGGCCAGCAGCATGGCCAGCGAGCTATCCTTTTTATAGGAAATGCTGGCGATAGGGTCCATGACAATCCCGACGCGAACGCTCATTGGGTTTTCCTCGACAATTGGCTACCGGATCGGTATTGAAAAAGTGCCGCCAGAGTGGCGCTGGCAGGGTTTTCGGTCAAGGAAAAACCCGTCGATAGATTGCATCTGGAGACTGTGCTAAAAAGGCTGGCATAGCGTGCTGGCCCTTGAGCATCAAGGGTTTCCAGCCATTACTCATCGCAAAACGGACAATTTGATTCGCAAAGGCGACGGTAGAGCCCTCTTATGGAACAGCAGTCCAGCGCCTTGAAGGTCATGGTGATCGATGACTCGAAAACGATTCGTCGCACCGCCGAAACGCTGTTGAAAAATGTGGGCTGCGAAGTCATCACGGCGATCGATGGCTTCGACGCTTTGGCGAAGATCGCCGACCACCACCCCGGGATCATTTTTGTCGACATCATGATGCCGCGTCTGGATGGTTATCAGACCTGCGCTTTAATCAAGAACAACAGTGCGTTCAAGGCCACGCCGGTGATCATGCTGTCGTCGCGTGACGGGCTGTTCGACAAGGCCAAGGGGCGGATTGTCGGTTCTGATCAATTTTTGACCAAGCCTTTCAGCAAGGAAGAACTGCTCGACGCGATTCAGGCCCATGTTCCGGGCTTCGCCGCCGTTTTGCCGCAGTAAGACACGTACAGTGACGCTCGGCCAGCGGGCCGGGTGTCGACAAGAAAAATGGGGAAGACCATGGCACGTATCCTGATCGTCGATGATTCGCCGACTGAAATGTACAAACTCACCGGCATGCTGGAAAAGCACGGCCATGAAGTGCTCAAGGCCGAAAACGGCGCCGACGGCGTGGCCCTGGCCCGTCAGGAAAAGCCTGACGCGGTCTTGATGGACATCGTCATGCCCGGCCTCAACGGCTTCCAGGCTACCCGGCAACTGACCAAGGATGCCGAGACCAGCCACATCCCGGTGATCATCATCACCACCAAGGATCAGGAAACCGACAAGGTCTGGGGCACGCGCCAGGGCGCGAAGGATTACCTGACCAAACCGGTCGAAGAAGACATGCTGATCAAGACCCTGAACAACGTGCTGGCCGGTTGATCGCGCGGCCATGAACCAGTCGCTGACCGCGTTCGAGCTGCTGTGGCAGATCGACCAGCGCTGCCGTCTGCTGGCGGCGGACCTGCCGTCGCAGCCCGGCCGTCAGGATCGCTGGAGCGGCATCGGTTTTCGCCTCGGCGAGCATTGGTACGTGACGCCGATGGGCGAAGTCAGCGAAGTGCTGCACGAACCGCGTTGCACGCAGTTGCCCGGGGTCAAGCCGTGGGTCAAAGGGGTGGCTAACCTGCGTGGGCGCTTGCTGCCGATCATGGACCTGTGCGGCTTCTTCGGCCATGAGCTGTCGCCGCTGCGCAAACAGCGGCGGGTATTGGTGGTGGAGCACAACGACGTGTTCGCCGGGCTGCTGGTTGATGAGGTGTTCGGTCTGCAGCACTTCGAGCAGGACAGCTTCGAACCGATCTCGATCAGCAAACGCCAGGGTTCCAAGGCCGAGTTCGTCAAAGGCTATTTCCGGCGTGAGCAGAACTGGCGGGTGTTCAGCCTGTTTGCGCTGGCCAAATCGCCAGTGTTCATGAGCGTCGCAATTTAGTCGAAACACCACCCAAACCTGTGGGAGCGGGCTTGCCCGCGATGGCGTCAGATCAGTCGCCATAGATGTCGGATGTGCCGGCCTCATCGCGGGCAAGCCCGCTCCCACAGGGTTTTCGGTGAGCTTTAAATGGCGCGGGAATAGGCGAGGACCGATGACAAAAGCAAAAACAGGCAAGTCGGCAGAAGGATCGCGCAGTCGCTCGCAGATCATCGTGCTGTTCATCGCACTGATCGTGTTCATCATGCTGCTGTTCGCCAACTTCGCCTACCTCAACACCCAGGCCAACTACGACAAGCAGTACATCGGCCACGCCGGTGAGCTGCGCGTGCTGTCGCAACGCATCGCCAAGAACGCCACCGAAGCGGCTGCCGGGAAGTCGGCAGCGTTCAAGCTGCTGAGCGATGCGCGCAACGATTTTGCCCAGCGCTGGGGTTACC
Source organism: Pseudomonas sp. lyk4-TYG-107 (assembly GCF_030209055.1). Taxonomy (NCBI): domain Bacteria; kingdom Pseudomonadati; phylum Pseudomonadota; class Gammaproteobacteria; order Pseudomonadales; family Pseudomonadaceae; genus Pseudomonas; species Pseudomonas sp. lyk4-TYG-107. The sequence goes on along the minus strand of NZ_JARVST010000001.1, from coordinate 237,705 downwards.
TGAAGAAGGGCGATCCGGCCACCGGCCTGCCGCCCGCGCCGGCCACCGTGCGCCCGGAAATGCGCGCGGTGCAGCTGGATTGGGAACGCCTGCTGAAAAACACCGACGCGATTCTCTCCAGCGAGCAGACCGTGCTCTCGCTGCATCAGGTCGCCGCGACCCTGGCTGAAACCGTGCCGCAGTTGCAGATCGAATACGAAAAAGTCGTCGAGATCCTCCTGCAGCGCGGTGCGCCAGCTGCGCAGGTGGCGATGGCCCAGCGCCAATCGCTGCTGGCTGAACGCATTCTCGGCGCGGTTAACACCGTGCTCGCTGGCGACGAGAATTCGCAGCAGGCTGCCGATGCGTTTGGCCGCGACGCCACCCGTTTCGGCCAAGTCCTCAACGGCATGTTGCAGGGCAACCCGACCCTGAAAATCAGCCAGGTCGAAGACCGTGATGCCCGTGCGCGGCTGAGTGAAATTTCCGAGCTGTTCCAGTTCGTCTCCGGCTCCGTGGATGAAATCCTCGAAACCTCGCCGGAGCTGTTCAAGGTCCGGGAGTCGGCGAGCAATATCTTCAGCCTGTCGCAGACCCTGCTCGACGAAGCCTCACACCTCGCCAGCGGTTTCGAAAACCTTGCCGGCGGGCGCAACACCGACACCATTGGCGGCTACGTGCTGGGCTTGCTGGCGCTGGCTTCGATCATCCTGATCGGCATGGTCATGGTTCGTGAAACCAACCGTCAGTTGCGCGAGACCGCCGAGAAGAACGAACGCAATCAGAACGCGATCATGCGCCTGCTCGATGAGATCGAAGACCTCGCCGACGGTGACCTGACCGTGACCGCCTCGGTGACCGAAGACTTCACCGGGACCATCGCCGATTCGATCAACTACTCGGTCGACCAACTGCGCGATCTGGTTGCGACCATCAACCTCACCGCCGGCCAGGTCGCCGCCGCCGTGCAGGAAACCCAGGCCACCGCCATGCACCTGGCCCAGGCCTCGGAACATCAGGCGCAGCAGATTTCCGAAGCCTCGACCGCAATCAGCGACATGGCTCAGTCGATCGATCAGGTCTCGGCCAACGCCGCTGAATCCTCGGCGGTGGCCGAGCGTTCGGTGGAAATCGCCAACAAGGGCAACGAGGTGGTGCACAACACCATCCACGGCATGGACAACATCCGCGAACAGATTCAGGACACCGCCAAGCGCATCAAGCGTCTGGGCGAGTCGTCACAGGAAATCGGCGACATCGTCAGCCTGATCGACGACATTGCCGACCAGACCAACATCCTCGCGCTCAACGCGGCGATTCAGGCCTCGATGGCCGGGGATGCCGGGCGCGGCTTTGCCGTGGTCGCCGACGAAGTGCAGCGGTTGGCCGAACGTTCGTCCGCCGCCACCCGGCAGATTGAAACCCTGGTGCGGGCGATTCAGACCGACACCAACGAAGCGGTGATTTCCATGGAGCAGACCACCACCGAGGTGGTGCGCGGCGCGCGTCTGGCGCAGGATGCCGGTGTGGCCCTGGAAGAAATCGAAGGTGTATCGAAGACCCTTGCCGCGCTGATTCAGAGCATCTCCAACGCGGCGCAGCAGCAGACCTCGTCGGCCGGGCAGATCTCGCTGACGATGAACGTGATCCAGCAGATCACCACGCAGACCTCGTCCGGCTCGACCGCCACCGCTGAGAGCATCGGCAACCTGGCGAAAATGGCCAGTCAGCTGCGCCGTTCGGTATCCGGTTTCACCTTGCCGTCGGCGTCCGCGACGGATAAGGCTTGAGTGGAGTGGTTATGGGTGACCGGCACGACTACGTGGCCCTCGAATGGGTCAAGGGTGAAATTGCCGAAACGCTGAAACAGGCGCATCAGGCGATTGAAACCGTGCTCGATGACCCGCAGGCCGCGCCGGGGCTGGATGAGTGTCTGGCGTATATCCATCAGGTGCATGGCAGTTTGCAGATGGTCGAGTTCTACGGCGCCGCGTTGCTCGCCGAAGAGATGGAGCATCTGGTCGAAGCCTTGCAGCACGGGCGCGTCGCCCATCGCGATGAAGCCCTGCACTTGCTGCTGCAAGCCCTCGGGCAATTGCCGATCTACCTCGATCGGGTGCAGAGCGCCCGCCGCGACTTGCCGCTGGTGGTGCTGCCGCTGATCAACGACCTGCGCAGCGCGCGCGGCGACAGCCTGCTCTCGGAAACCAGCCTGTTCAGCCCGCCCTTGCCGGACTTGCCGGCGTTGAGCGCAGAAGCGCTGGCCGCGCTGGAGCCGGTCGAGTGGCCCAACGTGCTGCGCAAGTTGCGTCAGATGCTGCAAATGGCGCTGGTCGGGTTGCTGCGCGAGCAGGATGACCAGACCCACCTCGAATACCTGGCGAAAGTTTTCCAGCGCCTCGAAGCGCTCAGCGCCGATGCGCCCCTGAGCCCGCTGTGGCAGGTCGCTTCCGCGCTGGTCGAAGGCATGCGCGAAGGCGCCATCGCCAACAGCCCGGCGTTGCGCAGCCTGTTCAAGGACGCCGACAAGGAACTCAAACGCCTGCTCGAACAAGGCCCGCGCGGCCTCAATCAGCCGCCCCCGCCGGAGCTGCTGAAAAGCCTGCTGTTCTATATTGCCAAAGCCGAACATCCCACCGGGCAGATGCTGACCATGAAAGATCGCTACTCCCTGGACGACGCGTTGCCCGACAGCGCGATGGTCGACGAAGAACGTGCGCGTCTGGCCGGCCCCGACCGCGATGCGATGCGCTCGGTGCTGGCGGCGCTGTGCGAAGAGCTGGTGCGGGTCAAGGAGCGTCTCGACCTGTTCGTGCGCAGCGACCGTCAGCACACCTCCGACCTGGAGAGCCTGCTGGCGCCGCTGCGGCAGATCGCCGACACCCTCGCGGTGCTCGGTTTCGGCCAGCCGCGCAAAGTCATCATCGATCAACTGGCGGTGGTCCTCAGCCTCGCTCAGGGCCAGCGCGAACCGAATGACGCGACCCTGATGGACGTTGCCGGCGCGCTGCTTTACGTCGAAGCCAACCTCGCCGGGATGGTCGGCACCGTCGAGCCGGAAAGCCCCGAAGACGCGCGCCTGCCGACCACCGACCTGACGCAGATTCATCAGATCGTGATCAAGGAAGCACGCATCTGCCTGCAACAGGCCAAGGACATGATCGTCGATTACATCGACGCCGACTGGGATCGCCAGCAACTGCAACCGTTGCCGGAACTGCTGACCCAGGTGCGCGGCGCGCTGGCGATGATTCCGTTGAGCCGGGCGGCGAGTCTGGTCGAAGCCTGCAACAGCTTCATTCGCGAGCATTTGCTGCTCGATCCGCACGAGCCGGGCTGGCAGCAACTGGATCACCTCGCCGACGTCATCACCAGCCTCGAGTATTACCTCGAGCGCCTGAGCGACGACCCGCAGGCACCGAATGAACAACTGCTGGATGTCGCACAGAAAAGCCTCGCCAGCCTCGGTTTCTTTCCACATGAGCAGCACGTGCCGGTGCTCGACGATGTACTCAGCCCCAGCGAAGCGCTGGTGATGCAGGACCTGCAGGCACTGGATGACCCCGAGACCGTGAAGTCGCTGGCCGAGGTGCTGGCCAGCCCGGTGTCGGCGGTCAACCCGCCGGCCTTGATCACCCCCGGCAACCTGATGCCGCCGCCGGCCGATGAAGAACCGGTGGACGATGAACTGCGCGAAGTGTTCCTCGAAGAGACCGACGAGGTGCTTGAGGTTCTGCACGAATACCTGCCGCGCTGGTCGGCCGACACCCATGACCGCGCCGCACTGACTGAATTGCGCCGCGCCTTTCACACCTTGAAGGGCAGCGGGCGCATGGTGCGCGCGTTGATCCTTGGCGAGCTGGCCTGGGCGGTGGAAAACCTGCTCAACCGCGTGCTGGAACACAGCGTAGAACCCGGCGCGCAGGTGCAGCAGTTGCTCACCGACACCGTGTTGCTGCTGCCGGAACTGATCAGCGAATTCGCCACTCAGCGCCAGCGTCAGCGCAACGATGTCGATCAACTGGCGGCCCGTGCGCATGCGCTGGCCAAAGGCGTCGAGCCGCTGGCGGCCGAAGACGTCGCCGACGTGGCGGCCCTCGATCCGCTGTTGCTGGAGATTTTCCGCAACGAGGCCGAGACCCACCTCGCCAGCCTCAACCGCTTCCTCGATCAGGCTGCCGAGCATGTGCCGCTGCCGGCCAGCGACGAATTGCAGCGCGCCTTGCACACGCTCAAGGGCAGTGCGTCGATGGCCGGCGTGTTGCCGATTGCCGAACTGGCCGCGCCGCTGGATAAACTGGCGCGCGAGTTCAAGGCGCATCAGTTGCCGCTGGATCTGGATGAAGTGGAATTGCTCCTCGAAGCCGAAGGTCTGTTCCGCGTCGGTTTGCGCCAGCTCAAGCACGATCCGCTGGCGCCGATTGTCGGTGCGCAGTCGCTGATCAAACGCACCGAAACGCTGCTGGCCGAACGCCTGGAAGCGATCCTCAACGCGCCGACCACCGGCCTGCGGATCAAGCGCGATCCGCAACTGATCAACAACTTCCTCGCCCAGGGCATGGACATCCTGCTCGACGCCGAAAGCCTGTTGCAGCGCTGGCAGCAACATCCCGGCGAGCGTCAGGAACTCAGCGCGCTGCTCGATGAACTGACCACCCTCGGCGAAGGCGCACACCTCGCCGACCTGCTGCCGGTGGACGTGCTCTGCGAAGCCTTGCTCGACCTCTATGGCGCCGTCGAAGAAAGCAGCCTGGCGGTCAGCGACAGGTTCTTCCACGAAGCGCAGAACGCTCACGAAGCGCTGATCAACATGCTCGACGAACTGGCCGCCGGTCAGGAAATCACCCCACAGCCGCAGCGCATTCGCGCCCTGCACGAACTGCTCGATGAAAGCCTCGACCCGACGGCGATGGGGCTGATTCGAAGCGACGGCAGCAGGACCTTGAGCATCAGCGAACTGGGCGCCGCGACCGCCGAACTCGCCCACGCCAATGCCGACACGGCGCAGGACGACGAGATCGTCGAGATCTTTCTCGAAGAAGCGGTGGACATCCTCGACAGTGCCGGGCAAGCCCTGCAACGCTGGTTGAGCGACCCGGACAACGCTGCGCCGCTGTCGTCGTTGCAACGCGATTTGCACACCCTCAAGGGTGGCGCACGGATGGCCGAGGTCGATGCCATCAGCGATCTGGCCCATGAGCTGGAAAGTCTTTACGAAGGTCTGGTGGATCGTCGCCACAGTTACAGCGAGCTGCTCGGACGCTTGCTGCACAAGAGCCACGACCGCTTGGCGCAGTTGCTTGAACAGTTGCACAACCATCAGCCACTGACCCCGGCGCAAGACCTGATCGAGTCGATCCGCCAGTTCCGTCAGGGCCAGTCCGGCAGTGCCGAAACGGCGCAGCCGACAGCTGAGCCCGACAGCGCCGCGCATGATCCGGAACTGCTGGAAATCTTCCTCGAAGAAGGTTTCGACATCATCGAAAGCTCCGGCGCGGCGTTGTTGCGCTGGCAGGCCGAGCCGGGCAATCGGCAGGAAGTGGAAACCCTGCTGCGCGATCTGCACACCCTCAAGGGCGGCGCGCGGATGGTCGAGATCGGCCCGATCGGCGACCTCGCCCATGAGCTCGAATACCTTTACGAAAGCCTCGCCACCGGCGTGCTGCAACCGTCCGCCGAACTGTTCGCGCTGGTGCAGCGCGGGCATGACCGCCTGGCGCAAATGCTCGATGGCGTGCGCGCCGGGCAGCCATGCCCGCCGGCGGATCGGCTGATCAACGCGATCCAGAATTTCAGCCACCCGGCGACTCCTGACACACCGTCGCCGTTGCCGATTCCGACCAAGACCGAGCCTGCAGCACCCGCCGCTGATGCCGGCGCGGACATGGTCAAGGTCTCCGCCGAACTGCTCGATGAGCTGGTCAATCTGGCCGGGGAAACCTCGATTTTCCGTGGACGTATCGAGCAGCAAGTCAGCGATGCGCAAACCGCGCTGAACGAGATGGAAACCACCATCGAACGCATGCGCGATCAGTTGCGCCGGCTCGACACTGAAACCCAGGGGCGGATCCTCAGCCGTCAGCAAGTCGATGCCGAACGCCTCGGTTACGAAGAGTTCGACCCGCTGGAAATGGACCGCCATTCGCAGTTGCAGCAACTGTCGCGGGCGCTGTTCGAATCCGCCTCCGACTTGCTCGATCTCAAGGAAACCCTTGAGCGCCGCAACCACGACGCCGAGAACCTGTTGCAGCAACAGGGGCGGATCAACACCGAGTTGCAGGAAGGCCTGATGCGTACGCGCATGGTGCCGTTCGAACGCATGCTGCCGCGCCTGAAACGTATCGTGCGGCAGGTCGCCGAAGAGCTGAACAAAGACGTCGCGTTCATCATCGGCAACGCCGAAGGCGAGATGGATCGCAACGTGCTGGAGCGCATGGCCGCGCCGCTGGAGCACATGCTGCGCAACGCCGTCGACCATGGTCTGGAGTCGGCCGAAGTGCGGCTGGCGGCGGGCAAACCGGCGCAGGGCACGATCACCCTGGACCTGACCCGCGAGGGTGGCGACATCGTTTTCGATATTCGCGACGACGGCGCCGGGGTGCCGCTGGAAGCGGTGCGGCGCAAGGCGATCAAGCGCGGCCTGCTGGCACCGGACGCCGAACTCAGCGACCGCGACGTGCTGCAATTCATCCTGCAGCCGGGGTTCTCCACGGCGGAAAAGATCACCCAGATTTCCGGGCGCGGCGTCGGCATGGACGTGGTTCATGAGGAAGTCCGGCAGCTCGGCGGCACCATGAGCATCGACTCGGTGCCGGGGCAGGGCGTGCACTTCCGCATTCGTCTGCCGTTCACCGTGTCGGTCAACCGCGCGCTGATGGTGCAATGCGGCGAGGATCAATACGCGATTCCGCTGAACACCATCGAAGGCATCGTCCGCGTGTTGCCGAATGATCTGGAAGCGCACTACCGCAACGATCCGCCGAGCTACCACTACGCCGGCCAGCGCTACGAACTGTGCTATCTGGGCGAGCTGCTGAAAACCGCGCCGCGCCCGAAACTGCTCGGCCAGAGCCTGCCGTTGCCGGTGCTGCTGGTGCAGTGCAATGACCGGCACATCGCGGTGCAGGTCGATGCGATGGCCGGCACTCGCGAGATCGTAGTCAAGAGCCTCGGCCCGCAGTTTGCGGCGGTGCAGGGGGTGTCCGGGGCGACGATTCTCGGCGATGGCCGGGTGGTGCTGATTCTTGATTTGCTCGCGCCGATCCGCGCGATGCAGGCGCGGGTTGCACAGCGTCCGGCGCAGGCGGAAATCGACAGCGAACCGCAGAAGCCACTGCTGGTTATGGTGGTCGACGACTCGGTGACCGTGCGCAAGGTCACCAGCCGTTTGCTCGAACGCCACGGCATGAACGTGCTGACCGCCAAGGACGGTGTCGACGCGATGCTGCTGCTCGAAGAACACATGCCCGACCTGATGCTGCTCGACATCGAAATGCCGCGCATGGACGGCTTCGAAGTCGCCACTCAAGTGCGCCACGACGAACGCCTGCAGCACCTGCCGATCATCATGATCACCTCGCGCACCGGGCAGAAACACCGCGACCGCGCGATGGCCATCGGCGTCAACGACTACCTCGGCAAGCCGTATCAGGAATCGGTGCTGCTCGAAAGCATTGCCCACTGGAGCAAGAAACATGCATGAGCGCCGCCACAACGCGCGCACCAGCCAACTCACCGGTCTGTTGCTGCCACTGGCCGATCGCAACCTGATCCTGCCCAACGTCGCCGTCGCCGAGCTGATCGACTACCAGGCCAGCGCCTTCGATCTGGACACACCGCCGTGGTACCTGGGGCGGGTGAGCTGGCGTGAGCGGCAGATTCCGCTGCTGAGTTTCGAGTCGGCCTGCGGGCAGAAAATTGTCATCGGCGAACGCGCGCGGATCGTCATCCTCAATGCTCTCGGCGGCTTGCCGCAGCTGAAATTCATTGCGCTGCTGGTGCAGGGGATTCCGCGTTCGTACAAGCTCGACAGTCAGTTGAGTTATGTCGATGTGCCGTTGTGTGCGCTGGAGCAGGCGGCGGTGCAGGTCGGGGAGCAGGTGGCCAAGGTGCCGGATTTGTTGGGGTTGGAGCAGTTGTTGGTGGAGGCTGGGCTGGTTCACTGATCCAGAGTTTGTGGTGATCTTGCTGGCCTCTTCGCGAGCAGGCTCGCTCCCACATTGAATCTTCAGTGAACACAGATTTTGGACACGACACAGATCCCCTGTGGGAGCGAGCCTGCTCGCGAAGGCGCCAGTCGCTTCACCCGATTCCTACAAATAAAGTCCGATTTCTGTAGCGCAATAAACACTTTCCAGCACAGCTGTTTAAAGACACTCAGTGTTACGCCTCACCGGCCTACAAATCCTTGCGCCGCTGCCTACGCATGCACCAGAATCCGCCGGCTTGTGCGCCCTCGGCAGGCTGCGTAACTTGATTGCGTCACTGATTCCCAGTGATCGGGTTTAGCAGCCCGGCTTCGTTTTATTCCGGTCGTACAAGTCTCATCCGGTCAGGCATTCGCCTGCGCTTGATGGTGGCTGTGTGCATGGCACCTTCGGGTGCGCCGGGTTCCGGAATGACCGGTCTGCTAACTTGCGCACAGCCGCCACCCTACCGTTTAGCAGCGAGATGGTGCGGCCTCACAGAGGTACATTCCGATGTTCAAAGTAACACCTAACCCGCCGGTCACCGACACGGCATCCCCCTACGAAGCCCCCGAATCAAAGAAATTCCACGAAGCCGCCGAGCGCGCCCTCGACCATTACCTCGGCCCGCCAAAACCCGACCTCATGGCCACGCCCTACACCCCCAACACGCTGTACATGGCCAACCCCGACGCCGACAGCGAATCCCTGCTGGCCGACGCCAGCGAATCCCTTGGCTCCGCTACGGTCATGCTCAACAACCATGCGGCGCTGGTGCAAGGCACGCACCGCAAGACCCTGCAGGGCATTGCTCAGGTGGTGATGGTGGCGGAGATGGCGGTGAATCGGGTGTTGGACAAATTGGTGCCCACGGACTGATTGATGCGGTGTTCCGACTGGCCTCTTCGCGAGCAGGCTCGCTCCCACATTGGATCTTCAGTGATCCGGGATTTTGAGCACGACACAGAACCCCTGTGGGAGCGAGCCTGCTCGCGAATGCGGCAGTGAACGTTACGCTCAGCGTAATGATTCACCTCTGCGCTTGATTGATGCCCCCACCCCACACGCCTAACGTAGCTCCACGACAGCGAACCCCGTGGAGTGAGCATGACAACAACAATTTCCCCCGACTCGCGCTGGACGCGGCGGCGTGACGAGAAGCAGCGGCGTCTCGACAAGGTGCGCGGGCTGGCCGACGGTGTGGTGTTGCCCAGCGACAAGATCGTCGCCGCGCTCGAAGCGCTAATCCATCCCGGCGACCGGGTGGTGCTGGAGGGCAACAACCAGAAGCAGGCGGATTTCCTTTCCCGTTCGCTGGCCAAAGCCGATCCGGCCAAGCTGCATGATCTGCACATGATCATGCCGAGCGTCGGTCGCTCCGAGCACCTCGATCTGTTCGAACGCGGCATCGCCCGCAAGCTCGATTTCTCCTTCGCCGGCACCCAGAGCCTGCGCATCAGCCAGTTGCTCGAAGACGGCCTGCTGGAAATCGGCGCGATTCACACCTACATCGAACTCTACGCGCGGCTGGTGGTGGACCTGATCCCCAACGTCGTGCTCTCGGCCGGGTTCATGGCCGACCGCGCCGGCAACATTTACACCGGCCCCAGCACCGAAGACACCCCGGCACTGATCGAACCGGCGGCGTTCAGCGATGGCATCGTCATCGTCCAGGTCAACCAATTGGTCGACGACGTCAGCGAACTGCCGCGCGTGGATATTCCGGCGTCATGGGTGGATTTCGTGGTGGTGGCCGACAAGCCGTTCTACATCGAACCGCTGTTCACCCGCGACCCGCGGCACATCAAGCCTGTGCACGTGTTGATGGCGATGATGGCGATTCGCGGGATCTACGAAAAACACAACGTGCAGTCGCTCAACCACGGCATCGGCTTCAACACCGCTGCCATCGAATTGATCCTGCCGACCTACGGCGAATCCCTCGGCCTCAAGGGCAAGATCTGCCGCAACTGGACCCTCAACCCGCACCCGACGCTGATCCCGGCGATCGAGAGCGGCTGGGTCGAAAGCGTGCATTGCTTCGGCACCGAACTCGGTATGGAAAACTACATCGCCGCCCGCCCCGACGTGTTCTTCACCGGGCGCGACGGCTCGCTGCGTTCCAACCGGATGTTCTGCCAACTCGCCGGGCAGTACGCGGTGGATCTGTTTATCGGCGCGACGTTGCAGGTCGATGGCGACGGGCATTCCTCGACCGTGACCCGTGGTCGTCTCGCCGGTTTCGGCGGTGCGCCGAACATGGGCCACGACCCGCGTGGTCGGCGTCACGGCACCCCGGCGTGGCTCGACATGCGCCACGACGATTCACAGCAACCGATGCTCGAACGCGGCAAGAAACTCGTGGTGCAAATGGTCGAGACCTTCCAGGAGGGCGGCAAACCGACCTTCGTCGAAACCCTCGACGCGGTGGAAGTGGCGAAGAAAAGCGGCATGCCGCTGGCGCCGATCATGATCTACGGCGACGATGTCACCCACCTGCTCACCGAGGAAGGCATCGCCTACCTGTACAAGGCGCGCTCGCTGGAAGAACGCCAAGCGATGATCGCTGCGGTTGCGGGCGTGACTGCCATCGGCCTGCGCCACAACCCGAAAGACACCGAACGCATGCGCCGCGAAGGCCTGATTGCCTTGCCCGAAGACCTCGGCATCCGCCGCACCGACGCCACCCGCGAACTGCTGGCGGCGAAAAGTGTGGCCGATCTGGTCGAGTGGTCCGGCGGCCTGTACAACCCGCCCGCCAAGTTCAGGAGCTGGTAATGCACGCACTCAACCTGCAAGCGAAACCCCTGAGCCTGAGCGAACGCCTGGCCGATCTGGCGGTGGATGCGCTGATCGACGAAGCCGATCTGTCGCCGAAACCGGCGCTGGTCGACCGGCGCGGCAATGGCGCGCACACCGATCTGCACTTGGGCCTGATGCACGCCTCGGCGTTGTCGTTGTGGCCGGCGTTCAAGGAAATGGCCGAGGCCGCCATCGCGATGGGCGAAGTCGGTTTGCCGTTACGCGAAGCGATTGGTCGCATCGGTCGCGAAGGCGAGCAAGCGATGCTCGCGACCACCAACGGGGTGAATACCCATCGCGGCGCCATTTGGGCACTGGGGTTACTGGTGACCGCCGCTGCACTCGAACCGAAATCCTCCAGCGCCAACGCCGTCACCTTGCGAGCCGCACGTCTGGCATTACTCGATGACCGCTACGCACCAAAACCGCTGAGCCACGGCGCCCAGGTCGCCCTGCGTTACGGCGCACGCGGTGCCCGTGAGGAAGCGCAACTCGGCTTTCCGTCCGTGCTGCAACGCGGCCTGCCGCAACTCAAACGCAGCCGCGCCAGCGGCCACGGCGAACAGAACGCCCGGCTCGATGCGCTGCTGGCGATCATGACCGATCTGGCCGACACCTGCGTGCTCTACCGCGCCGGTGAACAAGGCCTGCACGCCATGCAACACGGCGCGCAAGCGGTGCTCGACGCCGGCGGCAGCGCCAGCCTCGGCGGGCGTCGGCGCCTGCACGAACTGGATCAACAACTCATCGCATTGAATGCCTCGCCCGGTGGCGCCGCCGACTTGCTCGCCGCCACGCTGCTGCTCGATCGAATCGAGCGCGACGGCATCCTTCAGGGAGCGTTTTGATGGAAACCTTATCCTTTGAATTCCCCGCCGGGCAGCCGCCACGCGGGCGGGCGCTGGTCGGTTGTGTCGGCTCGGGCGATCTGGAGGTGCTGATCGAACCGGGGCTGGCCGGCAAGCTGACGATCAATGTGCAGACCTCGGTCAACGGTGCGCAGCAGCGCTGGCAGCATCTGTTTGCGCGGATGTTCGACGGCACCACCCCACCGGCGATGGCCATCGATATCCACGATTTCGGCGCCACGCCGGGGGTGGTGCGGCTGCGTCTGGAACAAGGTTTCGAGGAGATCGGCCATGACTGACAGCGCAGCGCTGTTGCACAAGCACAGCTTCGTCGAACTCGGGGCGCGGCAACGGGCGAAAGCCTTGCTCGACGCCGGGACCTTCCGCGAATTGCTCGACCCGTTTCAACGGGTCATGTCGCCGTGGCTCGAACGCCAGGGCGTGGTGCCGCAAGCCGATGACGGCGTGGTGATTGCCAAAGGCAGCCTCGACGGCCTGCCGGTGGTGATCGCCGCCATCGAAGGCGCGTTTCAGGGCGGCAGCCTCGGCGAAGTCGGCGGGGCGAAGATTGCCGGTGCGCTGGAACTGGCCGTCGAAGACAATCGCAAAGGCATCGCGACTCGCGCCATTCTGCTGCTGGAAACCGGTGGCGTGCGTTTGCAGGAAGCCAACCTCGGGCTGGCGGCGATTGCCGATATTCACGCAGCGATTGTCGACTTGCAGCAGTACCAACCGGTGGTCGGGGTGGTGGCGGGCAGCGTGGGTTGTTTCGGCGGCATGTCGATTGCCGCCGCACTGTGCAGCTATTTGCTGGTGACCCAGGAAGCACGTCTCGGTTTGAACGGGCCGCAAGTGATCGAGCAGGAAGCCGGGATCGAGGAATACGACTCCCGTGACCGGCCTTTCATCTGGAGCCTGACCGGTGGCGAGCAGCGGTTTGCCAGTGGTCTGGTAGATCGTTATGTCGCCGATGATGTGGCGCAGATTCGTCAGCAGGTGGGCGAGTTGTTGCAACAAGGCTTGCCTGCTCAGCCGCGCAGTCAGCGCGCCGAATGGTTCCTGCAAACGCTGGCGAGCCTGGACACCGACAAGCAAATCGAGCCGTCGGTGGTTCGCGATCTGTATCAAGGAGAGCGCTCATGAGTGGTTATTCCGTGCGCGGTTTGAACTGGTTCAACGCCCTGAGCGCTGGTGCGAAAGCGGTCGAAGGTTTGCCGCCATCGTTGAAGGTCGCCGACGGCGAACTTGGGCGGTTTATCGCGGTGGTCGCTGACCCGGACAACCGTTTCCCACGGGCTCGCAACGGTGAAGTTGGCTTGCTCGAAGGCTGGGGTCTGGCCAAGGCTGTGGATGACGTGATCACGGCAGATCGCGACAAAGCGCAGAAACGCCCGATCATCGCCATCGTCGACGTCCCGAGCCAGGCATACGGTCGTCGCGAAGAAGCCCTCGGCATTCATCAGGCACTGGCCGGTGCGGCGGACAGTTATGCCCGCGCCCGTCTGGCCGGGCATCCGGTGATTGCGCTGCTGGTGGGCAAGGCCATGTCAGGGGCGTTTCTTGCTCATGGTTATCAGGCCAACCGTTTGATTGCCCTGCGCGATCCCGGGGTGATGGTGCATGCGATGGGCAAGGCCTCGGCGGCGCGAGTGACGCTGCGCAGTGTCGAGGAACTGGAAGCACTGGCCGCCAGCGTGCCGCCAATGGCCTACGACATCGACAGCTATGCCAGCCTCGGATTGCTCTGGGAAACCTTGTCGGTGCAGCAGATCGAGCAGCCGACTGTAGAAGATCTGGCGCGGGTGACCGAGTGCCTGAAACAGGCCATCGACGATATCTCCAGCACTGACTTGCGCAAGCGTCTCGGCGCGAAAAACCGTGAGGCATCCAGTCGCGTGCGTGAACTGCTGAGGGCGCAGTGGTGAACATGCCACTGGCCCACGATCTGCTGTGGGGCATGACCCCGGCGCAGTTGCCGGCGGATGCGCCGCAGTGGGCGATCGAGTCGCTGGCTGCCGGGCAACCGGTGGTGGTGCGGCGCGCGGTGAGCGCTGAAGGTTTGATCGCGGTGGGCGTGCGCGGTGTGTTCCGTGAGCAGCGGCTGGCGGCGTTCATGCCGGTCGATTCGATTGCCTGTCGCGTTAGTCCTGAGGCGCTGTGTCATGTTGAGTGCGAGCGTGATTTACCGGTGATGCAGGCACTCAAACAACTGCGGCCGATGCTCGATGATTGCGGTTGGGTCTGGGGTATCAGCGGTAGTGTCGGGTTTGAATTGGCCAGTGGTTTTAGGGCGATGCACGCGGCCAGCGATCTCGATCTGATTCTGCGTACACCGCAGCTGATTACCCGCAATCAGGCACGCAAACTGGTCGAGCTCTTTGATCAAGCCGTGTGTCGAGTGGACATGCAATTGCAGACGCCGTTCGGTGCAGTGGCTTTGCGCGAATGGGCCGGCGGGTCTGCACGGGTGCTGCTGAAAAACGCCCATCAAGCGTGTCTGGTCGCTGACCCGTGGAACCCGCAGGAGCAGGCAGCGTGAGCAGCCTGTTGGTGTTCCCCGGCCAGGGTGCGCAACAACCGGGCATGCTCCAGCATTTGCCTCGGGAGACCTTGACCGAGGCCAGCGACGTGCTCGGTGAAGATGTCGCGCGGCTCGATTCTGCCGATGCGTTGCGCAGCACCCGGGCGGTTCAGCTGTGCCTGTTGATCGCCGGGGTCGCTGCTTCGCGGCAGTTGCTGCAGGACGGACTCACGGCGGATTACGTCGCCGGCCTGTCCATCGGTGCGTACCCGGCAGCAGTAGTTGCCGGGGCCTTGAACTTCAGCGATGCGTTAAATCTGGTCAGCCTGCGTGGCGAGTTGATGCAGCAGGCTTATCCACAGGGCAATGGCATGACCGCGATCATCGGTCTGCAATTATCCACCGTCGAAACGCTGCTGGCGCAGGTGCACAGCGCGGAGTCGCCGGTGTACCTGGCCAACATCAACGCCGATAACCAGGTGGTGATTGCCGGCAGCGACGCGGCGATGCAAGCGGTGGCGGAGCTGGCGCGCAGTCGTGGCGCCGGTCTGGCGAAACGCCTGGCGGTGAGCGTGCCGTCGCACTGTCCGTTGCTGGATCAGCCTGCGCGAATCCTCGCCGAGGCCTTCGCCAAAGTGGAACTGCAAATCCCGAAAATCGCTTATCTGAGTGGCAGTCGCGCGCGTCCGCTGATCAAGCCTGATGCGTTGCGTGATGACCTCGCTTTCAACATGTGCCGCGTGGTGGACTGGCGCGGCACCGTGCAAAGCGCTTACGAGCGCGGTGTACGTTTACAAATCGAACTGCCGCCCGGTGCGGTGCTGACCGGTCTGGCGCGCCGGGTGTTTGAATCGGGCACGGTCACTGCCTTCGACAGTGCGCGTCTGGACACCTTGCAGGCGCTGTTGCGAGAGGAGGGTGGCCGCCGACCATAAACCGCCGCGACTCAGGCTTCGAACAACAAAAACAACATTCGACGATGCACTTTGAGGACTACAACAATGATTATTTACGGTGTGGCGCTGTTGGCGATCTGTACGCTGGCAGGGGTGATCATGGGCGACATGCTCGGCGTGTTGCTGGGCGTCAAATCCAACGTCGGCGGGGTCGGCATCGCCATGATCCTGTTGATCTGCGCGCGGTTGTGGATGCAGAAACGCGGCGGCATGACCAAGGATTGCGAGATGGGCGTCGGCTTCTGGGGCGCGATGTACATTCCGGTGGTGGTGGCGATGGCCGCGCAACAGAACGTCGTCACCGCCCTGCACGGCGGCCCGGTGGCGGTGCTGGCGGCCATCGGTTCGGTGCTGGTGTGTGGCTGCACGATTGCCCTGATCAGCCGCACCCATAAAGGCGAACCGTTGCCCGACGAACCGGTGGAAGTCACTCCGGTCGGCACCCCGGTAGGAGGTCGCTGACATGTGGGCACTCATTGAAAACGGTCTGGAACACAACGGCCTGATCACCGCGTTCGCTTTCGTCGGCGTGATCATGTGGGTCTCGGTGATTCTCTCGAAACGCCTGACCTTCGGGCGCATTCACGGCTCGGCGATTGCCATCGTCATCGGTCTGGTGCTGGCCTGGGTCGGCGGCACCCTGACGGGTGGCCAGAAAGGCCTGGCGGATCTGACGCTGTTCTCCGGCATCGGCTTGATGGGCGGTGCAATGCTGCGTGATTTTGCGATCGTCGCCACCGCGTTCGAAGTGCAGGCGACCGAGGCGAAGAAGGCCGGGATGATTGGTGTGATTGCGCTGCTGCTCGGAACCATCCTGCCGTTCATTGTTGGCGCGTGCATGGCCTGGGCCTTCGGCTATCGCGATGCGGTGAGCATGACCACCATCGGCGCGGGCGCGGTGACCTACATCGTCGGCCCGGTGACCGGTGCAGCGATTGGCGCGACCTCGGATGTGATGGCGCTGTCGATTGCCACCGGGTTGATCAAGGCGATTCTGGTGATGGTCGGCACGCCGGTCGCGGCGCGCTGGATGGGCCTGGATAACCCGCGTTCGGCGATGGTGTTTGGTGGCCTGGCCGGGACGGTGAGTGGGGTGACGGCGGGGCTGGCGGCGACGGATCGGCGCTTGGTGCCTTATGGGGCGTTGACGGCGACGTTTCACACCGGGCTTGGCTGTTTGCTCGGGCCTTCTCTGTTGTTCTTCATTGTTCGCGGGATTGTTGGCTAGATACGGAATTTGAGTTGTCTGGGCTGACGCTTTCGCGAGCAGGCTCGCGCCCACAGGGAAATGCATTCCAATGTGGGAGCGAGCCTGCTCGCGAAGGGCGCGACTCGGCCTCAAGCCTGGCGATTGGCATACATCCGACACTCCGCCAGCAACGCCAGCAGATTCGGATCGCGCTCCTTGGCCTTCAGGAACACCACGCCAATGTGCTGCTGCAACCGATACTTCTCCTGCAACGCAATCAGCTTCACCCGGTTCTCGTACACCGCCGCAATCCTTCCTGGCAGCAACGCATAACCCACCCCCGAGCTGACCATGCTCAGCAGGGTGAAGATGTCGTTGACCTGCATCGCCACCTTCGGCTCGAACCCCGCCTGCTTGAACACCCGAATGCCGTCCTGATGGGTGGCGAAGCCTTGGGTCAGGGTGATGAAGGTTTCATCGCGCACCTCGGCCAGATCGACTTCACTGCGTTGAGCGAATCTTGAATCTGCCGGCGTGGCGAGGAAAATGTCGTCGGAGAACAGCGGGATCTGCTCGCAGTCCGGGTCGCTGACTGTGTCGTCCAGCGACACCAGAATCGCGTCGACTTCCATGTTCTTCAGCTTGTAGAGCAGGTCGATATTCGAGCCGAGGATCAGGTCGATGTTGAGTTCGCTGCGACGGATCTTCAGGCCCATGATCAGTTGCGGTACGGTTTTCACTGTCAGCGAATACAGCGAGCCGAGCTTGAAGCGTTCAGCGGAGAACCCGGCGGCTTCGCGAGTCAGGCGCACGCTTTCGACGACGTCGTTGATCAACTTCTGTGCGCGTTCTTCGAGCACGTAGGCGCTTTCCAGCGGCGTCAGGTTGCGTCCTTCGTGCTTGAACAGCGGGCAGCGCAGGGCGCTTTCCAGCGAATGGATCGCCCGGTGCACGCTGACGTTGCTGGTCTGCAATTCGGCGGCGGCGCGCGCCAGGTTGCCGGTGCGCATGAAGGCGAGGAACACCTCGAGTTTTTTCAGGGTCAATTCTTCGTCGATCAGCATGGCGCGGACTCTTTTTGGTATCGACCGATTGTGCCCAATTACCGTGGAGTGCGCAGGTCCGCGTTGAACAGAAACATTGCGCTTTTACGCTCAAGGCCCGAGCCTTGCGCGCTGCGGTAACGAATAACGAGGTGAGCGACACATGTATCACGGGGAAAAACTCAACGCCTGGACGCACCTGGTCGGGGCAGTGGCCGCATTTATCGGCGGCGTGTGGATGCTGGTGATTGCCAGCCTCGACGGCAGTCCGTGGAAAATTGTCAGCGTGGCGATCTACGCCTTTACCTTGCTGGTGCTCTACAGCGCCTCGACCGTGTACCACAGCGTGCGCGGGCGCAAGAAAGCGATCATGAAGAAGGTCGATCACTTTTCGATCTACCTGCTGATCGCCGGCAGCTACACGCCGTTCTGCCTGGTGACGCTGCGCGGGCCGTGGGGCTGGACGTTGTTCGGGATTGTCTGGGGGCTGGCGCTGATCGGCATCCTGCAGGAGATCAAACCACGCTCGGAGGCGCGGATCCTGTCGATCGTGATTTATGCGGTGATGGGCTGGATCGTGCTGGTGGCGGTCAAACCGTTGATTGCGGCGTTGGGCACGGCAGGCTTTGCCTGGCTGGCGTCGGGCGGGGTGTTGTATACCGTGGGCATCATCTTTTTTGCCCTGGATCACCGGTTACGGCATGCGCACGGGATCTGGCATCTGTTCGTGATCGCCGGGAGTCTGCTGCACTTTGTGGCGATTCTGTTTTATGTCCTCTAACTGAAATTGTCCCCAATCTCCCACATTAGATTGTGTTCCCACATCAGACTTGTGCCGAGTGCAGGTTATTGAGTTGTTGTTCAGCTCGCTGACTGAAAATCTGCAGCAGATCGTTGAGCGTATGCGGTGGTGGCTCGCTGGCGCGGGTCACGGCGTACAAAGTGATCGGCAGTGGCGGGGCGAGGGGGCGGAGGGTGGTGGTTGCCACAGAGGCGCCCAGTGCGGTGAACGGATCGATCACCGCGACGCCGGCGCCGGACTCGACCATCGCCCGTGCCAGCGAATAGGTCTGCACGGCAATCCGCACCCGTGGCGGTGGCTCCACCGCTTCCAGATAGCTGTCGAGCCTTGCCGCCAATGGATCGGCGCTGGATAAACCAATCAGCGGCACATCCGCAAGCGCCATCAGTGGCAGCGGTTTGCCGACGTCTGCCGGCGGCCAGAAGTCCTTTGGCGCCAACGCCACCAGCACCCCCGCCGCCAGCGGCTGCGCTTTCAGCCCCGGGTGATCCGGCAACTGCAACGTCAGGGCCACGTCCACTTCGCGCATCAGCAGGTTCTGCATCAACTCGCGGCTGTGGGCACTGGACAGTTCGCAGGCGATGTCCGGGAACTGCGCCGTCCATTGCCGGATCGCCGGTGGCAGCAACGACAGGGCCAGCGCAGGAGTCGCGCCGATCCGCAGGCTGTGGCCGGGTTCGCGGCGCAGGCTCTGTGCCAGGCGCCGCACGCCCTGCAGACTTTCCGTGACCTTGTCGACTTCGCGCTCCAGCTCCAGCGCTTCCGGGGTCGCCTGCAATTTACCGCGCACCCGCAGAAACAACGGAAAGCCCAACTGCTGCTCGGCGTGCTGCAGCACTTTGGTCACCGCCGGTTGCGAGACGTGCAGCAATTGCGCAGCGGCGCTGACCGAGCCGGTCTGGCGAATGGCCTGGAAAATCTCGATGTGGCGAAGGCGCATGGCGAGTCCATAACCTTTGTTTATAGGTCTGGCATCTTTATTCATTGTTCGGCGCTTGTCACCTCACCCTAACCTCAGCCTCGCCTTCACATAGAAATAGGGACGGACATGGCTCAGCGTGTGTGCATCATCGGCGGCGGCGTGATCGGGTTGGCAACGGCCTATGCGCTGGTGCGCGACGGTTTCGAAGTGACAGTGGTCGAGGCGCGGCAGTCCTTGGGCAGCGAAACCAGCTTCGCCAACGGCGGCCAGTTGTCCTACCGCTATGTGGCGCCGCTGGCCGATGCCGGCGTGCCGTTGCAGGCGATCGGCTGGATGCTGCGCGGCGACTCACCCCTCAAGCTGCGCCCGCGTCTGGACCCGGCGCAATGGCGCTGGATGGCGTCGTTTCTCGCCGCCTGCCGCACCTCGGTCAACCGCGAAAACGCGGCGCATCTGTTGCGTCTGGCGCTGTTCAGCCAGAGCACCCTGAAACGCTGGCGCGAGGATGACGGACTCACCGGTTTCAACTGGCGGCGCAACGGCAAACTGGTGACCTTCCGCAATGCCGTCAGCTTCGACCATGCGCGCAAGGGCCTGGCCGATCCGCAGCAACAACAGGTGTTGTCCGCCACCGAATGTGCGCAACTGGAACCGGCCTTGGCCAAGGCGCCGTTTGTGGGCGCGATCTACACGCCGGATGAAGAAGTCGGCGACTGTCACGCCTTTTGCCAGCAGTTGGCGGTGCGATTGAAGGCGTCGGGCCGCTGCGAGTTTCGTTTCGGTCAGGCAGTCAGCGGCATTCGTCACAGCCACGGCGCCGTCACCGCCATTGAGCTTGGCGACGAAACCCTGCCGGTCGACCAACTGGTGATCGCCGCCGGGCACCGAAGCTCTTTGCTGGCGCTGCCCGGCCTGCACGTGCCGCTGTATCCGCTGAAGGGTTACAGCCTGACCGTGCCGATCGGCAACGGGCATCGGGCGCCGGACGTGAGCATCACCGACTACGACCGCAAGATCGTCTACGCGCGCATCGGCGAACAGTTACGGGTGGCGGCGATGGTGGACATCGTCGGTTTCGACCCGGCGGTAGATCCCGAGCGGCTGGCACTGATCAAGCGCCAGGCCCGCGACACCTTTCCCGATGCCGGGAATTACGACGCGGCTGTGGAGTGGGCGGGCATGCGCCCGGCCACCCCCACCGGCGTACCGCTGCTGGGCGCCACGGCGTATCGCAATCTGTGGCTCAACCTCGGCCACGGCGCGCTCGGTTTCACCCTGGCCTGCGGCAGCGGGCAGTTGCTCAGCGAACTGATCGGACAGCGGCGTACATCCATTGATCTGCACGGCTTCAATCCCCGTGCGGCGTGACGGTTTCTGCTAAAACACCCCAACCACAACGGAGAATAACAATGCAAAAAATCACGTTGCTCGGCTGCACACTGGCGCTGTTCATCGGCGCCCAGGCGCAGGCCAATGAAGTGCCGCTGACCGGCGCGCTTGGCAAGATCGCCAGCGCCAACAGCATCACCCTGGGCTATCGCGATGCGTCGGTGCCGTTCTCGTATGTGGGCGATCACACCGGGCAGCCGATGGGGTATTCGGTGGAGCTGGCGGGCAAGATTGTCGAGCGGATCAAGCAGCAACTGGCGTTGCCGGAGCTGAAGGTGAAGTACAACCTGGTGACGTCGCAGACGCGGATTCCGCTGGTGCAGAACGGCACGGTTGATCTTGAGTGCGGCTCCACCGGGGTGACGGCCGAGCGGCAGAAACAGGTCGCGTTCTCCTACGGTTTCATCTACGTAAAAGGGCAGTTGCTGACCGCAAAGGACAGCGGCATTCACAGCTTCGATGACCTGCGCGGCAAGAACGTGGTGACCACCGCCGGCACCACCAACGAGCGCTATCTGAAGAGCTACAACCTCGACCACAAACTGAACATGTTCGTGATCAGCGCCAAGGATCACGGCGAGGCGTTCCAGATGCTGCAGTCGGGACGGGCAGCGGCCTTCTACATGGACGACGCATTGCTCTACGGCGAGCGGGCCAAGGCGCGGGACCCGCACAACTGGGTCGTGGTGGGGGAGGAACAATCGCGGGAAATCTACAGCTGCATGGTGCGCAAGGATGATCCGCCATTCCTCGCGCTGGTGAACGACGCGCTGGCCGATCTGTACAGCTCGGGGGAGATCAACGGGATCTACCGTAAGTGGTTCGAACAGCCGATCCCGCCAAAGGGGTTGAACCTGGAGTTTCCGATGACCAGCGAGTTGAAGGCGATCATTGCCAGGCCAGTCAGTGATCCGGTGGAGTGACAGTCAGACCGAGGGGAAGCTTTTCGCGAGCAAGCCCGCTCCCACAGTAGTTCTCGGGTGTACACAAAATTTGTGCTCACTGGAAATCCAATGTGGGAGCGGGCTTGCTCGCGAAGAGGCCCTAGAAGTCACCCCAAAGCTGCTGAGCCACCGCCAGTGCAACCACTGGCGCAGTCTCGGTACGCAGCACACGTGGGCCGAGGCGGGCGGCGTGGAAACCGTTGCCCTTGGCTTGCTCGACTTCGGCGTCGGACAAGCCGCCCTCGGGGCCGATCAGGAACGCCAGGGTCGCCGGCTTGGCATGGCTGACCAACGGCTCGGCCACCGGGTGCAGCACCAATTTCAACTCGGCCTGGGTTTGTTTCAGCCAGTCGGCCAGCAGCACCGGCGGATGAATCACCGGCACCCGCGAGCGCCCGCACTGCTCGCAAGCGCTGATCGCCACCTGACGCCAGTGCAGCAGGCGTTTGTCGGCGCGTTCGTCCTTCAGGCGCACTTCGCAGCGGTCGCTGAAGATCGGGGTGATTTCCGTCACGCCCAGCTCGGTGGCTTTCTGGATCGCCCAATCCATCCGTTCGCCCCGGGACAGGCCCTGGCCGAGGTGGATCTGCAGCGGCGATTCAATCTGCCCGGCTAACTGCTCGTCGATCTGCACGACGACGCGTTTCTTGCCGACCTCCACCAGCGAGCCGCGAAACTCATGGCCGGAGCCGTCGAACAACTGCACCGCATCGCCCTCGGCCATGCGCAGCACGCGGCTGATGTAATGCGCCTGGGCTTCCGGCAGTTCGTGTTCGCCGGTGCTCAGGGGGGCGTCGATAAAGAAGCGGGACAGTCTCATTTCGGGTCTCTGGAAAGATGTGGATCAGTTGGATCGGTGTCGACTTCATTCGCGAGCAGGCTCGCTCCCACAGGGAAATGCATTCCAGGGTGGGAGCGAGCCTGCTCGCGAAAGCGGCAGTTCAGGCGCCACAAATTCTCAATCAGCCCGGATCACGGAAACCCGGGTGGAAATCCTTCGGCACCGCGACGCTGACGCTGTCCCGGGTGGCGATGTCGATGCCTTCGCTGGCGACTTCGGCGAGGAAGTCGATCTGCTCCGGGGTAATCACGTACGGCGGCAGGAAATACACCACGCTGCCCAGCGGCCGCAGCAGCGCGCCACGCTCCAGCGCATGCTGGAACACCTTCAGGCCACGGCGTTCCTGCCAAGGGTAGGCCTCTTTGGTGGCTTTATCCTTGACCATTTCGATCGCCAGCACCATGCCGGTCTGCCGCACTTCGCTGACATTCGGGTGATCGACCAGATGCGCGGTGGCCGACGCCATGCGTTGGGCGAGCGCCTTGTTGTTCTCGATGACGTTGTCCTGTTCGAAGATATCCAGCGTCGCCAACGCGGCTGCACAGGCCAGCGGGTTGCCGGTGTAGCTGTGCGAATGCAGGAAGGCGCGCAGGGTCGGGTAGTCGTCGTAGAACGCGCTGTAGACCTCATCGGTGGTCAGGCACGCCGCCAGTGGCAGGTAGCCGCCGGTCAGGGCCTTGGACAGGCAGAGGAAGTCCGGGCGGATGCCGGCCTGCTCACAGGCGAACATGGTGCCGGTGCGGCCGAAGCCGACGGCGATTTCGTCGTGGATCAGGTGCACGCCGTAGCGGTCGCAGGCCTCGCGCAGCAGCTTGAGGTACACCGGGTGATACATGCGCATGCCGCCGGCGCCCTGAATCAACGGCTCGACGATGACTGCCGCAACGCTGTCATGATGTTCTGCCAAGGTTTGTTCCATGGCGGCGAACAGGTTGCGCGAATGTTCCTCCCAGCTCATGCCTTCGGGGCGCAGGTAGCAATCCGGGCTGGGCACCTTGATGGTGTCCATCAGCAGCGCTTTGTAGGTTTCGGTGAACAGCGGCACGTCGCCGACTGCCATCGCTGCCATGGTTTCGCCGTGGTAGCTGTTGGTCAGGGTGACGAAGCGTTTCTTGTTCGGCTGGCCGCGGTTGAGCCAGTAGTGAAAGCTCATTTTCAGCGCGACTTCGATGCAGGACGAACCGTTATCGGCGTAGAACACCCGGTTCAGGCCTTCCGGGGTCATCTTCACCAAACGCTCGGACAGTTCGATCACCGGTTGATGGCTGAAACCGGCGAGAATCACGTGCTCCAGCTGATCGACCTGATCCTTGATGCGCTGGTTGATGCGCGGGTTGGCGTGGCCGAACACGTTGACCCACCAGGAGCTGACGGCGTCGAGGTAGCGCTTGCCTTCGAAGTCTTCGAGCCAGACGCCTTCACCGCGCTTGATCGGGATCAGCGGCAGCTGTTCGTGGTCTTTCATCTGGGTGCAGGGATGCCACAGCACCGCGAGGTCGCGTTGCATCCACTGGTTATTCAGGCCCATTTACAGTCTCCTCGAGGCGGCTCGCGTCAGGCGCGGGCAAACAATCGCGCAAGCCTATGCAATGCATCGCGCCGGGACAACCCATTGCGTCGATTGAGCTACTTTGTATGGGCCGATAGACGTCGCTGGCGGCGTTTTGATGGCTGACGTATTCTTCGCGGTTCTTTGGGTCGTCTGACCCGCAAAACTGCTTTTTTCCTACGTGTATTTCCGGAGTTCGCTGAATGTCTGTCGGTTGGCTGCGCGCCTGTGCGCTGGTGATGTTGGGGCTGTTCAGCGTTACGGCGCTGGCCAAGGATAAAACCGCAATCGTGATCGGCGGCGGCCTGTCGGGCCTGACCGCGGCTTACGAGCTGCAGAACAAGGGCTGGCAGGTCACGCTGCTCGAAGCCAAGCCGAGCCTGGGCGGTCGCTCGGGCATGGCCACCAGCGAGTGGATCGGCAACGACAAGACCCAGCCGGTGCTGAACAAATACGTCTCGACCTTCAAGCTGAGCACCACGCCAGCCCCTGAATTCGTGCGTACCCCCGGTTATCTGATCGACGGCGAGTATTTCTCCGCAGCCGATCTGGCGACCAAGCAACCGGCCACCGCCGATGCCTTGAAGCGCTACCAGAAAACCCTCGACGATCTGGCCCGTTCGATCGACGACCCGCAGAACCCGGCCGCGACCAACACCCTGCATGCACTGGACCAGATCAACGTCTCGAGCTGGCTCGACAAGCAGAACCTGCCGGCCACCGCGCGTCAGCTGATCAACCAGGACATCCGCACCCACTACGACGAGCCTTCGCGGCTGTCGCTGCTGTATTTTGCCCAGCAGAACCGCGTTTATCGCGGCGTCTCCGACCGTGACCTGCGCGCCTCGCGTCTGGTCGGCGGCAGCCAGGTATTGGCCCAGGCTTTCGTCAAACAGATCAAGACCATCAAGACCAACTCACCGGTTTCCGCGATCACTCAGGACAAGGACGGCGTGACCGTCAAGGTCGGCAGTGTTGGCTACCAGGCTGACTACGTGGTGCTGGCCGTGCCGCTGCGTGCACTGAACAAGATTGCGCTGACCCCGGCACTGGACGCTCAGCACCTGGCCGCGATCAAGGGCACCAACTACGGCTGGCGTGACCAGATCATGTTGAAGTTCAAGACGCCTGTGTGGGAAAGCAAGGCGCGCATGTCCGGCGAGATCTACAGCAACGCAGGTCTGGGCATGCTCTGGATCGAACCGGCGCTGAAGGGTGGCGCCAACGTGGTGATCAACCTGTCCGGCGACAATGCCCGCGTGATGCAGGCGTTCGGCGACAAGCAGATGGTCGATCAGGTGCTGATCCGTCTGCACGCGTTTTATCCACAGGCCCGTGGCTCGTTCACCGGCTATGAAATCCGTCGCTACAGCACTGACCCGTCGATGGGCGGCGCCTACCTGGCTTACGGCCCGGGCCAGATCAGCAAGTTCTGGCGCATGTGGGAGCGCCCACTGCAACGCGTAGCGTTTGCCGGCGAACACACCGACACCCTGTATCCGGGCACTCTGGAAGGCGCGCTGCGCACCGGTCAGCGTGCGGCCAGTCAGGTTGAAGACCTGGCTGCCGGCAAGTCGTTTGAACCGGTCAAAGTGGTTCCGGCCGCAGCAGCGGCAGGCGCGGCGGGTGCCGTGGCGGCGAAGAAGGGCAACTTCTTCAGCAACCTGTTTGGCGGTTCGGATGACGAGAAGAAGCCAGAACCTGTGAAGGCGCCTGAACCGGCTCCAGCGCCAGTGACTCCAGCGCCTGCACCGGCTCCGGCACCTGCGCCAGCTCCGGTGGAAGCGCCGAAACCCGCCGCTCCGGTGAAAGCCGAACCAGCGAAGAAAGCGCCAGCCAAGTCTGCGGCGAAGAAGCCTGCAGCGAAAACCGACGCGAAGAAACCTGCAGCGAAGAAGGCTGAGCCGGCGAAGAAGCCAGCGGCGAAACCTGCGGCCAAACCCGCAGCAGCTCCGGCGGCAACGACCGAGACCAAGGCGCAGTAAGCCTTGCGGTGAATGAAAAAAGCGCGGCGTTTATGCCGCGCTTTTTTTTGCCTGTCAGATCGCTTTCGCGAGCAGGCTCGCTCCCACATTTGACCGAGCGCTTTCAGAGAGAATGCGATCACCTGTGGGAGCGAGCCTGCTCGCGAAGGGCTCGCTCAGACAACGCAATTCCATTGTCTGGCAACAACATCCCGCCACACTTTTCCCGTTTAATCTTTCCTTAACAAGCCACTTACAGACTCTTGATCGTATTTCTCGATATTTCAAAGCAAAATTTTCCGCTTTAATTCGATAGATAACTCGCTAGTCTTGGTTCGCAGTTCTCACAGGATTTGGGCAATGCAGCTACGTAACTCTGCTTCACGCTATGGTTGGGTCAGCATCTTCATGCACTGGGGCGTGGCGCTGGCGGTCTTCGGGCTGTTCGCGCTGGGTCTGTGGATGGTGGGGCTGGATTACTACAGCAGCTGGCGCAAAGACGCGCCGGATCTGCACAAGAGCATCGGTCTGGTGCTGCTGGGTGTGATGGTGTTGCGGGTGTTGTGGCGCTTTATCAGCCCACCGCCACCGACGCTGCAAAGCTACAGCCGCATGACCCGCATCGGCGCCAAATTCGGCCACGGGTTTCTGTACGTCGGGCTGTTCGCTGTGATGCTTGCCGGTTACCTGATTTCCACCGCAGACGGTGTCGGGATCCCGGTGTTTGGCCTGTTTGAAGTTCCTGCACTGGTTTCCGGGCTACCGGATCAGGCAGACACCGCTGGGGTGATTCATCTCTGGCTGGCATGGGCGCTGGTAATTTTTTCCGGTCTCCATGCGTTGGCAGCATTGAAGCACCACTTTATCGATCGTGATGCGACCCTCACTCGAATGCTCGGTCGCAAAGCCTGAAATTCAACCTCGACTCAAAGGAAAAGAAAGCATGTTGAAAAAGACTCTGGCCGCTCTGGCAATCGGTTCGGCCGTACTGTCCGCGAACGTGATGGCTGCTGATTACACCGTCGACAAGGAAGGCCAGCACGCTTTCGTCGACTTCAAGATCAGCCACCTGGGCTACAGCTACATCACCGGTACCTTCAAGGACATCGACGGCAAGTTCAGCTTCGACGCCGCCAAGCCTGAAGACAGCAAAATCGAATTCAACGTGAAAACCGCCAGCGTGTTCACCAACCACGCCGAGCGCGACAAGCACATCTCCAGCAAAGACTTCCTGGACGTGGGCAAATACGCTGACGCCAAGTTCGTCTCCACCAGCGTCAAATCCACCGGCAAGAACGCCGATGGCAAAGACACTGCCGACGTGACCGGCGACCTGACCCTGCACGGCGTGACCAAGCCAATCGTGGTCAAGGCTGTGTTCCTTGGCGAAGGCAAGGATCCATGGGGCGGCTACCGTGCCGGCTTTGAAGGCACCACCAGCATCAAGCGCTCTGATTTCGGCAAGATGATGGATCTGGGTCCACAGTCCGACAAGGTCGACCTGTACATCTCGTTCGAAGGTGTGAAAGCGAAGTAATTTTCGCCGCCATACAAAAACGCCCCCGGTCGTAAGGCCGGGGGCGTTTTTTATTGCCTGCCACGCCCCTTGTGGAAGCGAGCCTGCTCGCGAAAGCGGTCATTCAGTCAACATCATTGCTGACTGATCCGCCGCCTTCGCGAGCAGGCTCGCTCCCACAGGGGATATGCAGTGATTCAGGGATATTCGTGACGGCATAAAAAAATGCCCCGGCTCTTTCGAACCGGGGCATTTTTCATTGCCGCGATAACTCAGCGATTGCGGGTCAGCAAGGCTGGTTTTTCACCGCGCGGACGGGTCGGCAGTTGATCGAGCTGCTCAGGTGTCGGGAAGCGGTCTGCCTTGGACTCCTTGTGCATGATCTTAGGCCCGGTGCTGCGCGGGTTCTGCACGGCCGGTTCGGCGCGTTGCTGATCATCGCGAGCCGGGCGGCGGTTGCGCGAGGACTCGTCACGACGGCCCTGGCCATCACGCGGAGCACCGTTGCGCGGGCCGTTGCGTTTGCCCGGTGGGGTGCCGGTGCTCGAACCGTTGCTGTTACGCGGGCCGTTCTGGCGACCTTGCGACTGACCGCCGCGTGGAGCGCCTGCACCTGCGCCCTGAGCTGGCGCGCCTGGACGGCGACCACGGCCACCGGCAGGAGCAGCTTTTGGCACGTAATCAACGCGGTTACCGAAGTTATCGATATCGTCGTCGAGGAACTCGTCCGGTGCACGATCAGCCGCAGCGCGTGGTGGCTGGCTCGGACGCTGTTCGCGGGCCGGGGTGCCTTCACGTGGTTTCTGCTGACGGGCAGGGCGCTCGCCGCGTTCGCCGGCGGGTTTTTCCTTGCCCTTGTCTTTGCCTTTGTCTTTACGACCGCCGCCACCGCCGCCGCCATTCGGACCGTCGCCGCGCGGGCCACGGGAGTTGCGCGGGTTGCGCATGTCCGGGCGCTCGCGCACTTCAGGCTTCTCGGCCTCGATGGTGCTGGCATCGAAGCCCATCAGGTCGCCGTCGGCGATTTTCTGCTTGGTCATGCGTTCGATGCTTTTCAGCAGTTTTTCTTCGTCCGGGGCCACCAGCGAGATCGCTTCGCCCGAACGACCGGCACGGCCAGTACGGCCGATACGGTGCACATAGTCTTCATCGACGTTCGGCAGTTCGAAGTTGACCACGTGTGGCAACTGATCGATGTCCAGACCGCGCGCGGCGATGTCGGTAGCGACCAGGATGCGCACTTCACCGGCCTTGAAGTCGGCCAGGGCTTTGGTGCGGGCGTTTTGGCTCTTGTTACCGTGGATCGCCACAGCCGGCAGGCCGTGTTTGTCCAGGTACTCGGCCAGACGGTTGGCGCCGTGCTTGGTACGGGTGAACACCAGCACTTGTTCCCAGGCGCCGGCGGTGATCAGGTGCGCCAGCAGGGCACGCTTGTGGCTGGCCGGCAGACGGAACACGCGTTGCTCGATGCGCTCGACCGTGGTGTTCGGCGGCGTGACTTCGATGCGTTCCGGGTTGTGCAGCAGTTTGCCGGCAAGATCGGTGATGTCTTTGGAGAACGTCGCCGAGAACAACAGGTTCTGACGCTTGGCCGGCAGACGCGCGAGGACTTTTTTCACGTCGTGAACGAAGCCCATGTCGAGCATGCGGTCGGCTTCGTCGAGGACGAGGATTTCGACGTGGGACAGATCGACACTGCCCTGGCCTGCGAGGTCGAGCAGACGACCCGGGCACGCGACGAGGACGTCAACGCCACGGGACATGGCCTGGACTTGCGGGTTCATGCCGACGCCGCCGAAGATGCAGGCGCTGACGAATTTCAGGTCACGGGCGTAGATCTTGAAGCTCTCGTGAACCTGGGCCGCGAGTTCGCGGGTCGGGGTCAGGACCAGTACGCGCGGTTGGCGCGGGCCATGACGCTGGGATTTGTCCGGGTGACCGTTGGGGAACAACCGCTCCAGGATCGGAAGGGCGAAACCGCCGGTTTTACCGGTACCTGTCTGTGCCGCAACCATCAGGTCGCGACCTTGCAACACGGCGGGAATGGCCCGCTGTTGCACCGGAGTAGGCTCGGTATAGCCCGCATCTTCGATGGCACGGACTAAAGCCTCGGAGAGACCGAGGGAAGCAAAGGACATGAGTAATCCTGTTTTAGTTAGGGCTTGGCCCAATGGGAGTCTTGCCTGGCGCGAATCGCGTTTAAGAGGACGCGATCCCGTCCGGTCCTGCTGCGGTTCCGAAGGCACGTCAGGAGCGCTCGCGCGGGCTGAAAGCTGCGCTGTAGCGGGTCGAGAGGCCTGTTACGGTTCCGGGCGTCCGGGCGTGAGCCTGGCGGGAACGCCGGAGTATAACAGAGCAATCACTGCGCGCTGCTTTCCTGCTGCTCAACGGTTTTGCGGCTGGCCGAAGCATTGCCCAGCGGCACGGCATCGACCGGTGCTGCGCCATAGCGTGCGCTGAGCTCGGCGTAGGCCGGTTCGCGCTTGAAACGCTTGAGTTCGGCACCGAAACGCGCCACCAGCAAGTCCATCCCGGCATTGCGTCGAACCGCCAGATATTGGCTCTGACGGCTGATGACCGTGGGGTTTTCGGTGATTTGATCGCGAATATTCAGTTGATCGAGCAAATGCTGACCCACGCGGCGATCGGTGATCAGCAAGTCGATGCGTCCGCGCAGCAGTTTGCCGAAGTTGGCTTCGTGGGTCGGTGCCGGTTCACGGGTAAACAGTGTCGACTGACTGAAATCCGGGCTGTACAGATAGCCCGGCGAAGTGCCGATGGTCAGGCCTTTGAGGTCTTCGAGCTGGCGGAACGGATGGGGACGGTCGTTGGCGTAGAACATCACGAACTCGACGTCCGACAGCGGTTCGATGGGGTAGAGCAGGGTGGCATCGCGCTCGTCGCTGTGAAAGATGTCCAGTGCGCCGTCGGCCTGGCCGGTCTCGAGCATCGACAGGCAGCGCTTCCACGGCAGGAACTGCCATTCGACCTCAATCCCCAGGCGCTTGAACACAATGGCGGTGGTTTCGTAGTCCAGTCCGAGGTTCTTGCCGCCCTCTTCGTAGACGTAAGGTGCCCACGGCTCGGTGACAATACGCAATTTCTCGCCCCGAGCGGCAAAGCTCAGGCAAGCAAAAACCAGCACGGTGAGTAACTGCGCGAAAAAAGGCATGGCTTGAGATTACGACGAGAAACGCGAAAGAGCCAGAAAGTGCCTGCACAAGCTCTAATTCGGGGATTCAAAAGCAAAAAATCGCAGCAACGACACCCCTGTAGGAGCTGCCGAAGGCTGCGATCTTTTGATCTTTCTTTTAGTGCTTAACGTGGCAGCTTCAGGTTATTCCAGATCGCCAGACTAGGCTCAGCCTGGTTCATGGAATAGAAGTGCAGCCCTGGTGCGCCACCTTGCAGCAGGCGTTCGCACATTTCGCTGACAACTTGCTCGCCGAAGCGCTGAATGCTTTGGCTGTCATCGCCATAGGCTTCCAGTTGCTTGCGGATCCAGCGCGGAATTTCCGCACCGCAGGCATCGGAGAAACGCGCCAGCTTGCTGTAGTTGGTGATCGGCATGATCCCCGGCACGACTGGAATATCCACGCCCAGCGCCTGCAAACGGTCGACGAAGTAGAAGTAGCTGTCGGCGTTGAAGAAGTACTGGGTGATCGCGCTGTCGGCACCGGCGCGGGCCTTGCGCACGAAGTTGGCGAGATCGTCTTCGTAATTACGCGCTTGCGGATGCATCTCCGGGTAAGCGGCAACTTCGATGTGGAAATGATCGCCGGTTTCTTCACGAATGAATTCAACCAGTTCGTTGGCGTGACGCAGCTCGCCGCTGGTCATGCCCATGCCGGACGGCAGGTCACCGCGCAGCGCAACGATGCGCTTGATGCCGGCCGCCTTGTACTCGTTCAGCAGGCCGCGCAGGTCGTCCTTGCTGTCGCCGACGCACGACAGGTGCGGGGCGGCCGGTACTTTGACTTCGCTTTCCAGTTGCAGAACGGTGTTGAGGGTGCGATCACGGGTCGAACCACCAGCGCCATAGGTGCAGGAGAAGAAGTCGGGGTTGTACGTTGCCAACTGACGGGCAACGTTGAGCAGTTTTTCATGCCCAGCATCGGTCTTGGTCGGGAAGAACTCGAAGCTGTAGCGACGGTCTTGGGACATGGGAAATACCCTTGGAAACACGAAGCCTGTGAGGCTTGCACCGCCCATGTGGGAGCGGGCTTGCTCGCGAAAGCGGCGGGTCAGGCAACATCAATGCTGAATGACAGACCGCTTTCGCGAGCAAGCCCGCTCCCACAGGGAGAGCAGGCCGCCGCGTCAATCAGTAGCGGTAAGCGTGCGGCTTGAACGGGCCTTCGACGGTGACGCCGATGTAGTCAGCCTGTTGCTTGGTCAGTTGAGTGACCACGCCGCCGAAGCCGCGCACCATTTCCAGGGCCACTTCTTCGTCGAGTTTCTTCGGCAGTACTTCAACGGTCAGACGCTCGGCTTTCTCGGCTGGCGACAGGTCGGCGTACTTCTGGCCGAACAGGAAGATCTGCGCCAGTACCTGGTTGGCGAACGAACCGTCCATGATGCGGCTCGGGTGACCGGTGGCGTTGCCCAGGTTCACCAGACGGCCTTCGGCCAGCAGGATCAGGTAGTCGTCGTTCTGTGCGTCGAAAGCGCCCGGGCCGGTACGGTGGATCTTGTGTACCTGTGGCTTCACTTCTTCCCATGCCCAGTTCTTGCGCATGAAAGCGGTGTCGATTTCGTTGTCGAAGTGACCGATGTTGCAGACAACAGCGCGCTTCTTCAGGGCTTTGAGCATGTTCGCGTCGCAAACGTTGACGTTGCCGGTGGTGGTCACGATCAGGTCGATCTTGCCCAGCAGTGCCTTGTCGATGCTCGCTTCGGTGCCGTCGTTGATACCGTCGATGAACGGCGAAACCAGTTCGAAACCGTCCATGCAGGCCTGCATGGCGCAGATCGGGTCAACTTCGGAGACCTTGACGATCATGCCTTCCTGACGCAGGGACTGGGCCGAACCCTTGCCCACGTCACCGTAACCGATGACCAGCGCTTGCTTGCCGGACAGCAGGTGGTCGGTACCACGCTTGATCGCATCGTTCAGGCTGTGACGGCAGCCGTACTTGTTGTCGTTCTTGGACTTGGTCACCGAGTCGTTGACGTTGATCGCCGGGATCTTCAGCTCGCCCTTGGCCAGCATGTCCAGCAGGCGGTGAACGCCGGTGGTGGTTTCTTCGGTCACGCCGTGAACGCGGTCCAGCACCTGTGGGTACTTGTCGTGCAGCAGCTGAGTCAGGTCGCCGCCGTCGTCGAGGATCATGTTGGCGTCCCATGGCTGGCCATCTTTCAGGATGGTCTGCTCCAGGCACCACTCGTACTCTTCTTCAGTCTCGCCTTTCCAGGCGAAAACCGGGATGCCGGCGGCAGCGATGGACGCAGCGGCCTGATCCTGAGTCGAGAATATGTTGCAGGACGACCAGCGTACTTCGGCACCCAGGGCAACCAGGGTTTCGATCAGCACGGCAGTCTGAATGGTCATGTGGATGCAGCCGAGGATTTTCGCGCCCTTGAGCGGCTGCTCGGAGGCGTACTTGCGGCGCAGACCCATCAGGGCCGGCATTTCCGACTCGGCGATGATGGTTTCGCGACGGCCCCAGGCAGCCAGGGACATGTCGGCAACTTTGTAATCGTTAAAATCTGCAGGCGTGATAACAGCGCTCATGAAGAGCCTCCATTCGTAATGTATGCGAATGGGCGCCGTTGTGCGTTTAGTGTCCGGCCGTGGCCAGTCAACGCCCCATCCGAGCCTGACAGGTTGATCCTGCTGCAGCGCCCCTCGGACAGGTGGCGGGAAAACGGTAGCAAGTGAAGGTTACCGTTTTGAAACGGGGGCGATTATAGCCGTCTAGACTGATCTTCCAAAGGGTTTCTGTCGGCCAGATGAAGATCGCTAATAGCGACCATAGTAGAAGGCTCATGGAGCCTGACCGCTCGGTCTGCCAAGATGGCGCCATCTTTCGGCAAACGCTCAGGAGTGAACATGAATTTCCACACCCGCAAATGGGTAAAACCCGAAGACCTGAACCCCAACGGCACCCTGTTCGGCGGCAGCCTGCTGCGCTGGATCGACGAAGAAGCGGCGATTTACGCGATCGTCCAGTTGGGCAATCAGCGCGTGGTGACCAAGTACATTTCCGAGATCAATTTCGTCAGCGCCTCGCGCCAGGGCGACATCATCGAGCTGGGCATCACCGCCACCGAGTTCGGTCGTACCTCGATCACCCTGACCTGTGAAGTGCGCAACAAGATCACCCGCAAGAGCATCCTCACGGTCGAGAAGATGGTCTTCGTCAACCTCGGCGAAGACGGCCTGCCGGCGCCGCACGGTCGCACCGAGATCAAGTACGTCAAAGACCAGTTCAAGGAAGATGAACTCGTTACCAAGTGACATTGGCGGTGGCTTCATCGCGAGCAGGCTCGCTCCCACATGGATTGCGTTGTACCTGTGGGAGCGAGCCTGCTCGCGAATGCGGTTGTGCATGCACCGAAGATTTATCCGGTCACTGAACAGCCAGGAACCGCAGGGGTCGTAGCTAAAAGCCCCCCACCCGGTTCCCACGCCATGACCACCCCGACAGACGGCAAGACCCCCAACCTCTCGACCGACGAACAACACGAAGTCGAGAAAAACCAGCCGCCCCGCGCGGCGGTTCTGCATGAAATCATCCGCACTCAGGGCGATCAGGAACTGGAGCGCAGCATCGCTGCATTGTGGTGGTCGGCGCTCGCCGCCGGGCTGACCATGGGCCTGTCATTGATGGGCATGGGCCTGCTCAATTCGCGACTGCCCGAAGGTGACGAGTTCAAGGTCATCGCCAGTTTCGGCTACTGCGCCGGTTTCCTCGCGGTGATTCTCGCCCGCCAGCAACTGTTCACCGAAAACACCCTGACCGCCGTTCTGCCGGTGATGACCAAACCGACCCTGGCCAATTTCGGTCGGCTGATACGCTTGTGGGGCGTTGTCCTGTTCGGCAATTTGTGCGGGACGATTCTGGTGGCGTACGTGATGCTCGAGCTGCCGATCTTCGACACCAAGACTGATCACGCCTTCCTTGAAATCGGCCGCAAGGTCATGGAAAACCACGCCAGTCAGATGTTCGCCAAGGGCATCGTCTCAGGCTGGATGATCGCCACCATGGTCTGGATGATCCCGTCCATGGAGAGCGCGAAGATGTGGATCATCATCCTCATCACCTACCTGATGGCGCTGGGTGACTTCACCCACATCGTGGTCGGTTCGGCGGAAGTGTCGTATCTGGTGTTTGCCGGCGAGCTGCCGTGGAGTGATTTCTGGATGGTGTTTGCCGGGCCCACGCTGGCGGGGAATATCATCGGCGGCAGTTTCATCTTCGCCCTGATCAGCCATGCGCAGATCCGCAGCGAAAGCGGGGCGCCCAAGACGGATAAACCGAACTCCGGCAAACCCCGCGAAGATGAATCCGACAGCAAGCCCCGATAGTTTCAGGCCTTGAGCGGCGGGCTGACCGGGTCTGTCGTCGGTTCGCTTTCAGGTGCCTTGAGCTGTCCCTCCCAGCGCGCGATGACCAGCGGTGCCAGTGCATTGCCCAACACATTGAGCGCGGTGACCGGCATGTCCATCAAGCGGTAGACGCCGGCGATGATTGCCACGCCTTCCACTGGCAAACCGGCGGTGGTCAGGGTCGCTGTGAGTATGATGAACATGAAACCCGGCACTCCCGCCGCGCCCTTTGACGTCAACACCATGATCAGCACCAGCATGGCCTGATCCGCCAGACCCAGATCAATCCCGTACGCCTGGGCGATAAACAGCGTGCCCAGTCCCGCGAACAGCGAGGCGCCATCAAGGTTGAACGAGTACCCCAGTGGAATGACCATGCTGGTGATCGGGCGCGGAGCGCCATACTTCTCCATTTTCTCGATCAGTTGTGGCATCACTGTGGCCGACGCAGCACTGCTGTAAGCCAGGATCAATTCACTGCGTATTTCCCGAATCAGGTGGAAAAAGCGAATGCCGGCCATCCGCGCCACCAGCCCCAGCACGCCCAACGCGAAGAGCAACACCGCGACGTAAGTGATGCCGATCAGCTTCGCCAGCGGCAGTAATGCACTAAGGCCGAAGCTGGCCACGGTGACCCCGATCAGGCCGAAGATGCCGATGGGTGAATAGTGCATGACCAGGTGCGTGACCTTGAACATGGTGTCCGATACCGCCTGAATCACGGCGATCAATGGCGCCTTCTGCGGCTCGGGCAGCATCGACAGGGCACAGCCGAACAGGATCGCGAAAAACAGCACGGAGAGCAGCTTGCCCTGAGACATTGCCAGGACGATGTTGTCCGGCACGATGTTCACCAGGGTTCGGCCCAGGTTCTGTGTGTCCCCCGTATTCGCCAGACCAATGGCCGGTGATTGCAGGGTGCTGCTGAAGTCCGCGCCGGCGCCGGGCTGAAAAACATTGCCGACGATCAGTCCGAAGACGATGGCAATGCTGGTGATGGTAAAGAAATAAACCAGCGTCTTTATCCCGACCCGGCCCAATGCCCTGGTGCTGCCTGCCCCGGCGATGCCGACGACCATGCACGCAAAGACCAACGGTACGACGATCATTTTCATCAGCCTGATGAACAGATCACCGGCCGGTTGCAGCAGATTGTCGATGAACCAGATCTTGTGTTCGGGAAACTGGTTGAGAAGGATGCCGACGATTATTCCGGCTGCCAGCCCGAGCATGATGCGGGTGACCAGACTGGTGGGTTTCCTGGTAGTCATGATGTGCCCCTTTTGTTGTTGTGTTTGTTGGGGTGAAGCTCAGTGTGCGAAGAGACCGTCGAAGTCCTTGAAACCCTTGACCTCGATCGGATTGCCGCTGGGATCGAGAAAGAACATTGTGCGCTGCTCGCCGGGTTCGCCGGCGAAGCGGATCACCGGAGGGATTTCAAACGTTGTGCCGAGGCGGCTCAAACGATCGGCCAGCTCCAGCCACTCCTCCAGCGGCAGGACGACGCCAATGTGCGGCATCAATACTTTGTGATCGCCAACCTGGCCGGTACGGGTCGTGGTGAAGGGCGTGCCCACATGAAGCGAGAGCTGATTGCCGAAAAAGTCGAAGTCGACCCATGTCTCGGTACTGCGGCCTTCGGTGCAGCCCAACACATCTCGATAAAAAGTCCGCGCCTGTTCCAGGTCGCAAACATGGTATGCAGCGTGAAAAGGTCTGTTCATGCGATGTCCCCAAGTGAAGGAGCGCTCAGGGTAAACAGACCGTGCGGCGGGGCATAACGACTTCGCCTTGTTCTGAGCGAAAGGAAAACTTATGGATGTACGGTTTCTGAAAAGTCTGGTGGCGGTGGTCGAGACCGGTTCGATTGCGGCAGCGGCACGGCGCGAGAGTCGCACTGCGGCGGCTATCAGTCAGCGCGTCCAGGCGCTCGAGAGGTTGCTGGGTTGCACGTTACTGCTGCGTACCGCGCACGCTGCCCGGCCCTCGGACCAGTGCCTGCTGATTCTGCCGAAGATCAGGGCGATCATCGAATTGGCCCAGGATCTACAGAGCGATCTGCATCCCGATGGGGTGGCCGGTGAACTGACAATCGGTGCAATTTCCACAGCGCTGACCGGCGTGTTACCCACCTTGATCGAACGATTGGCGCTTACAGCACCTGATTTGAAGCTGAAGATCACCCCGGGTGACTCGAAAAGTCTTTACGAGAAGGTGCTTGCAGGGGAGTTGGACGCAGCGATTCTGGTCAGGCCTCCATTCCAGCCGCCCAAGGCATTGGCACTGGTCGTACTCAAGGTAGAGCCGCTGATTCTGGTGGCTCCAGCCGCGTACGCCGGGCAGTCGCTGGAAACGCTGTTGCGCGTTCATCCGTTCATTCGTTATGACGCACGCTCGTGGGGTGGGCAGATTGCTCAGCGCTACCTCGATGAACACGCCATCGAGCCCAACGTGCTGTGCGAACTGGATGCGCTGGAAACGATCGTCATGCTGGTCGCGCAGGGGATGGGGGTATCGCTGGTGCCGCAGTGGGCCGGGATGAGGCTGGAAGGGATGTACGTGTTACCGGTCGAGGACGGGCAGCGTCATGCGCGCGAGTTGGTGGTGATGCATGGCTCGACGCCGCATCGCCCATTGGCGATGCGGCATCTGCTTGATTTGCTGTGCGCGCCGTCGTGAAGGGCTTCACGACGGCGCTGCGGTGATACATCAGTGTGCGGGTTCAGCCACGGTCGTCGGCTCGTCACGGGTGGCGTGCTTGACCAGCTTGCCGATGGTCAGACCCTGCAACAGGATCGACGACAACACCACGATATAGGTGATGCTCAGCAGCAAATCGCGCTCCGGGCCCAGCGGCAGGGCCAGCGCCAGTGCCACCGAGACGCCGCCGCGCAAACCGCCCCAGGTCAGAATGCGGATGGTGCCGCGCGGCACTGTGCGCCAGCGCCGCAGCAGGACAATGGCCGGGGCCACGGTGAGCAGGCGCGACAGCAGGATCGCCAGCGCCAGCAAACTGGCCGCCGCCACGTGCGCCCAGTTGAACGGCAGCAACAACAGCTCCATGCCGATCAGCGCGAACAGCAGGGCGTTGAGCATGTCATCGAGCAGCTCCCAGAAGCCGTCGAGGTACTTGCGGGTCATGTCGTTCATCGCCAGGTTGCGCCCCAGGTTGCCGATGATCAGACCGGCGACCACCATCGCAATCGGTGCCGAGACGTGCAGCTCGGTGGCCATCGCCGAACCGCCGATCACCAGCGCCAGGGTCAGCATCACCGTGATCTGATGCTGCTGGACGCTCTTGATCATCCGGTACACCCCATAACCGATCAGCCCGCCGAACAGCACACCGCCAATGGCTTCGTGCACGAACAGCATGGCCGTGGCGCTGAGGGTCGGCGTCTCGCCCAATTGGGCGATGCCCAGCAGTACGGTGAACACCACAACGGCAGTGCCGTCGTTGAACAGCGACTCGCCGACGATGGTGGTTTTCAGCGGTTTCGAAGCATTGGCGGTACGCAGTACGCCGAGCACTGCGATCGGGTCTGTAGGCGAAATCAGCGCGCCGAACAGCAGGCAGTAGAGGAAGCTCACGTGCCAGCCGAACAGGGCAAAGATGTAAAAAGCGAGGCTGCCGATCACGACGGTGGCAATCAGCACGCCGAAAGTGGCCAACAGGCCGATGGGCCAGCGATAGCTGCGCAGGTCGTTGAGGTTGACGTGCAGGGCGCCGGCGAACAGCAGGAACGACAGCATCCAGTTCATCAGCAGATCGCCGAAGTCGATCTGGCCGATCAGTTGCTGCACGCGTTCTTCGAGGCCGGGATAGCCGAGCACGCTCAGGCCTTGCAGCAACAGGGAGAACATCAGCGCGGTGACCATCACGCCGATAGTCGGCGGCAGGCCGATGAAGCGGTAATTGACGAAGGTGAGAAGGGTGGTGAGGCAGATAAAAGCGGCGACAAGTTCTAGCATCCGGGCTCCATTGGATGGGGGTGGAAAGACAGCGCCCCGATTCTTCGGTGCAAAGGTTGGATGGGCTGTTTCGGGGTGGGGACACAATCATGCCCCCTCGGTTGGTCAGCCGCAGACATTGGTGTAGGGTCAACAAAAAAATCAAGGAGTGGGACGTGGCGGCGACAGTTCTGGTGTTAATGGCGGCGCTGTTGCACGCGACGTGGAATACCCTGATCAAGTTCAGTGCCGAACGGTTGCTGGTGGTGGCGTGCATGGACACGGTGGCGCTGCTGTTCGTGGCGCTGGCATTTCCATTCATCAGCCTGCCGCCGACGGAAGTCTGGCCGTGGATTCTGGCTTCTGCGGCATTCGAACTGCTGTATCGCTATCTGCTGATTCAAGCTTATCGGGTCGGCGACCTCGGGCTGGTCTACCCGCTGATGCGTGGCTTGTCGCCGTTGGTGGTGCTGGCGCTGACCCTGATCTTCGCCGGCGAAGTGCTCACTGCGCAGCAGATCTTCGGGATCATGCTGATTCCGCTGGGCATGGCCTGCCTGCTCTGGCAGGGCGGTGGTGGCAAACATCTCCCTTGGTCGATGCTACCGGTGGTGGCGCTGATCGGCTTGTGCATCGGTTGCTACACCTACATCGATGGTCAGGCCTTGCGGCGCTGGTCGCATCCACTGGATTACCTGGTCTGGGTCACGCTGTTCAGCGCCTGGCCGTTTCCGTTGCTGGCGTGGGTGGCGAAACGCCCGGCGTTTATGGTGTTCTGGCGCGAGCAATGGAAGCTGGGCCTGGCGGTCGGGTTCTGCGTGTTGTTCAGCTACGCTCTGGTGCTGTGGGCGATGCAGTTGGGCTCGATTGCCGAGGCGGCGGCCTTGCGTGAGATCAGCGTGATCCTGGTGGTGCTGTTCGGCATGCGCTACCTGAAAGAACCTTTCGGCAGGCCGCGGCTCTTAGCCTGTGGGCTGGTATTGATCGGCATGCTGGTGATGAAGTTCTGACTGCCCGCAACTCTCTATCACTCGAAGAAGGACGGCGTTATGACGGTGGCTCTGTGGTGTGTATTGATCGCGATTTTCCTGCCGTATGTGTGCACGATTGTGGCCAAGGTCTCGGGCGGTTTCAGGCTCAGTGACAATCATGATCCTCGGGATTTTCTCGATAGCGTGGGCGGTGTCGCCCGACGGGCGCATGCGGCGCAGTTGAACAGCTTCGAGGTGATGCCGGCATTTGCTGCCGCAGTGATTGTTGCCCATCTGGTGGGCACGGCGCAGCTGGTGACAGTGAATGTGCTGGCGGTGCTGTTTATCACCAGTCGCCTGCTGTACATCATCTGCTACCTGGCGGATTGGGCGATCTTGCGGTCGCTGGTGTGGTTTGTCGGGATGGGGTTGATTGCTGCGTTCTTCTTTGTGTCGGTCTGAATCTCGGGTGTTGCAGCTGGCCTCTTCGCGAGCAAGCCCGCTCCCACAGGTATCAATGGCGAGCACAAATCCTGTGTACACCAAAGAACCCTGTGGGAGCGGGCTTGCCCGCGAAGGCGGTAGCTCTGGCGCCGAGGCGCTTAAGGCTTGTCCTTAACCGTATCGGCCACCTGCGGTACTTGCGGCAACGCCGCACCCTTAGGCCAGAGCATCCAGATCTGCCCCTGCTGCTTCATGTCCCCGGCCAGTTGCCCGGCAGCATCGCCGGTGCCCCAGAACAGATCCGCACGCACCTCGCCGGCAATCGCGCCACCGGTGTCCTGCGCCGCGACCGGGCGAACCAAAGCGCTGCCGTCCGGACGGGTGGTCGACAGCCACAGCAGGCTGCCCAACGGAATCACCTTGCGATCCACCGCTGCGCTGTAGCCGGCGGTCAGCGGCACATTGAGCGAGCCGCGTGGGCCTTCGTTGCTGTCCGGGTTGCGAGTGAAAAACACGTAGCTCGGGTTGCTGCCCAGCAGTTCCGGAATGCGCGACGGATTGGCCTTGG
This sequence comes from Pseudomonas sp. lyk4-TYG-107, assembly GCF_030209055.1. Lineage (NCBI taxonomy): Bacteria > Pseudomonadati > Pseudomonadota > Gammaproteobacteria > Pseudomonadales > Pseudomonadaceae > Pseudomonas > Pseudomonas sp. lyk4-TYG-107. The sequence goes on along the minus strand of NZ_JARVST010000001.1, from coordinate 196,768 downwards.
CCCAGTTGCTGATCGCGCTCATGGTCACGTCTTCTTTCTTCAGCTCGCCTTGCTCGACCAGCCAGCGACCAATCGGTCGATACGGGTGGCCGTTCTGGTCGGCGTAGGCGATGCGCAGTTGTTTGCCATCCGGCGTCTGAATCCGCCCGGAACCCTGGATCTGCAAAAACTGCAGGTTCATTGGATCGGTCAGGTACGCCACTACCGGCGCTTTGACGCCTTTGGACTCGATGGTCGCCGCGTCGTCATACGGCTTGAGCACTCGGCCTTCGAGACGGCCACGCAGGCGCTTGCCCTTCAGTTCCGGGTAAATGCTGTCCAGCGAGACGATGATCATGTCTTCCGGCACGCCGTACACCGGCACGTTCGCCACCTCGGTGGGCGTCAGGCTGCCGGGGTAGACCGGTTCGTAGTAACCGGTGATCAGACCGTTGGGGTTGTCATGCTCGGCGCGCAGTCCGAACACGTCGAGGTTCTGCTTGAGGAACGCGCGAATCTCGTTGGCGCTTTGCGGCACGTTGGCGGCTGCCGCGCAGGTGCCGCCCCAGACCGGATCAGCCTTGAGTCGGGTGCAGGCGCTGCGCCATGAACCGAAACCGGCGACCAGATCGCTGTCGGACACCGCCGGCAAGGCTTCCCAAGTGGCGCTGGAATAAGTGGCCAAGGCATGGGTTTTCGGTTTGGCAGTGTCGCCACCGGTGCAGCCGGCAAGGATTGCCAGCAGTGGCAGGGTTGCGATCAGTGGGTGACGCCAGGCCTTGAAACGGCTGTTCATGGAGTGATTCCTGTGCCGGTTGCCCAAGTGCTCCATGCGCTCCGGCAACCCGTATTTTTAATAGGGCTATTGGTGTTTGTCGGCGACGCGAGGATACTGGCCGCCGAATTCCGTGACCTGAAGCCACCATGACTCTTAAAAGAATTTCTGTTGTATTGCTGGCCTGTCTGACCTTGTCCGCCTGTGGCGGCGTCGATCCGAATTCTCCACTGGGGCAACGCAAGGCGATCTTCAAACAAATGCTCAAGACCGGCGAAGACCTGGGTGGCATGTTGCGCGGACGCATTCCTTTCGACGGGCCGAAATTCGCCGAAGGCGCGGTGAAGCTCGATGCGTTGTCGCATGAACCGTGGAAGCATTTCCCGCAGGTTCGTGAAGAAGATCACACCAGCGCCAAGGATGATGTCTGGCTGCGTCAGGCCCGCTTTCAGGAATTGGCCCGTAACCTTGAGGCGGCCACCGGTGAACTGGTAATCGCCAGCAAGGTTCAGCCGTACAAGGCCAGTAACCTCGGGCCTGCGGTGCAGAAGGTTGAGGATGCCTGCAGCGCTTGCCATAAAGAGTTTCGCGATCATTGATTTCTGTTGTTTGAGCTGACGCCTTCGCGAGCAAGCCCGCTCCCACACTGGATCTGTGTCGTTCACAAATCAAATGTGGGAGCGGGCTTGCTCGCGAAGAGGGCATCAAACTCCCCGCATTAACGGTTACTTGTCGATCTGGTCCAGCGCATCCTGCAGTTCCTTGCGCGACTCGGCGAGCTTGTCCTTGCGCTTGTTGATCTTCTCCGGATCGCCTTTCTTCATCGCCTTGTCGAGATCCGCCTGACGCTTGCTCACTTCGTGCTTGGCTTCCAGCACCTTGTTTTCGCGTTCTTTCTTCAGGCCGGCATCGGTGCAGTTCTTCGTCACTTCATCCAGAGCGGTTTGCAGACCGGCCTGCTGATCGGTGTTGCCCCGGGATTTCGCCTGCTCGAGCTGATTGATGATGCCCTGCTTCTTCGCGGCGCAACCGGTCAGGCCCGGTGCATCTTCGTCAGCCATCACAGGCGCGGCCAGGACGCCACAGAGAGTCAGCAAGGCAAGGGGTGCAAGAAATTTCATAAAAGCTCCATGTGCAAAGGCAGTCGGGTCGGGGGCACTGCGCTGTTTGAGCGTCTGACGGCCCTTGGGTTCCCGGCTGCCGGGGATTGCGTGATCAGAAACCGTCGATTCCGGCGGCGCGTAATGTGTCACTCAAGGCCAGCACCTGCGGGTCGCGGAAGAATGCGCTCAATTGCGCCGCGCGGCCCGGGCCGATTCCGGCTTCTGCCTGCCATTGTTCGGTGTCGCGTTGTGCCAACGCCTGCCACGAGTCGGCCAGTTGTGCCTGCCCCGTCGGCGGTAAACCCAATGCTTTGAGCCACTGCGTGAACGGCCGTTGGCGGGCGCTGTGAAAACTGTTGATCAGACGTGCGCTGCTGCGTTCGCCGAAGCCGGCAATGTTAGCAAGCTCTGGCTCGTCGAGGGTCAACCAATCCAGCAGGTTGTTCAGGCGGCCTGTTTCCAGAAGTTTCTCCCAGGTGCCGCGCCCGACATTCTGCAGCGCCAGCCCCTGCTTGCCACTGAGCCAGGTCAGGCGCGCGAGAAACTGGCTTTCGCAACCGGGTGTCGGTTGCCAGCAGCTCAAGGCGTGGAAGTCGCGCGTGTCGGGAATGTCGAGGGCGGCCCGTTCGGTGGTGCGCAACACCACACTGTCGAGTCGTGGAATCGTCAACCCGGCCAGGCTGATTGCCACTTGATCGCCGGGGCGGATATCCAGCGTCTGCCAGCGCTTGAGTGAACCGGCACTGACGCGTCTGATCTCGCGGTCATCGAGCATCACCGGCGACAACTCCAATACCGGCGTGATGCGTCCGCTGCGGCCGACTTTGAAATTCACTTTGCGCACTTCGGCCAGCGCTCGGGCAAACGGGTATTTCCAGGCGATAGCCCAGTAGGGCGCGCTCGCCTGCCAGCGCTCAGCCGGTGGGCGCTGGCTCTGGCGCAAGACAATGCCGTCGGTGGCGAAGGGCAGGGGCGATCGATACCAGTGCTCGCGCCATTTTTGCGCGTCGGCAAGGTTGGCGATGACCTGACTGAATGGCGCTGTCGTGGCGAAGCCCAACGTCGCTAGCGTCGCTATTCTTTCAGGCAGATTCGCCGGACCCTGCGGCCAGTCCCAGACGAACAGACCGATCCCGGACGCCTGTTCTGCGCTCAAGGTTTTACGGCTCATCAGCCCGGCAACGGTGGCGCGGGCGTTGACGCTGCCGGCGCTGGCTTGCACATGCTGATTCAGGCGCCGGTAGAGCTCGCCCTGCACCAGCAGGTCCAGCGGTTGGGTCAGTTGTTGCGGAATGGCAGCGATCTTTTGCGCCGACGCTGTCCAGTCCTGACCACTGACCCCGTCGCCGCGACTGATCGCTTGCTGCAACAGGCCCCGGCGGTAAATCAGTGTCACTGCGACGCCATCGACCTTGGGTTGTGCCCAGACATCCTGCCGATCCTTTAACCATGCTTGAACGGCGGCGGCTTGGTGAAGCTTGTCCAGACCGGTGTGGGCGATTGGATGCGCGACGGAGCCAGACGCGCTGCGCAACGGTTCGGGCGCTGCGGGCTGCTGGAAGCACTGGCGCCATTCGATGAGCCGCACGCGCGATTGATCGTAGAGTTCGTCGGCAATCAGCGAGCGGCCTTCGCGGTGGTAGGCGTCGTCCCATTGGTCGATCTGCTGTTGCAGAGCCGAAATTTCAACTTGCGCTTTGCCGAATGGCCAGTCGGGGCAGGCTGCATGGGCGATCAGAGGGGTGAAACTCAGCAAAAGAACTGAAAACAGGCGCAGCGTGACAAGCATTTTGAGCGTCCTTGCTCAGGGGGAATGCTTTAAGGCTAGGCGAGGATTCAAAGAGGCACCGGGTGGGTGTTTTGCATCGTGTTTCCGTGCCCAAACAGGGGGCGCATGGGCCGGCCTCTTCGCGGGCAAGCCCGCTCCCACAGTGTTCTTTATTGATATTGGAAGGGTATTTCAGGCATGAAAAAGCCCCGCACGGCGTGAACCGTGCGGGGCTTTTTTTGCAGCCGGGGAGGGCTTACAGACCAGCAGCGGAACGCAGAGCGTCGGCGCGGTCGGTTTTTTCCCAGGTGAAGGTGGTGAAGGTGTCTTCGCCAACCGTCTTGGTCTGCGGAGCACGACCGAAGTGGCCGTAGGCTGCAGTTTCCTGGTACATCGGGTGCAGCAGATCGAGCATGGTGGTGATTGCGTATGGACGCAGGTCGAACACTTCACGCACCAGCTTGATGATCTTGTCATCGCTGATCTTGCCGGTACCGAAGGTGTTCAGCGAGATCGAAGTCGGCTGAGCGACACCGATGGCGTAGGACACCTGGATCTCGCAACGCTCGGCCAGGCCGGCAGCGACGATGTTCTTGGCAACATAACGGCCAGCGTAGGCAGCCGAACGGTCAACCTTCGATGGATCTTTACCGGAGAACGCGCCACCGCCGTGACGGGCCATGCCGCCGTAGCTGTCGACGATGATCTTGCGACCGGTCAGACCGCAGTCACCTACCGGGCCGCCAATGATGAACTGGCCGGTCGGGTTGATGTGGAACTGGGTGTCTTTGCTCAGCAGTTCTGCAGGCAGCACGTGCTTGACGATCAGCTCCATCACGCCTTCGCGCAGGTCTTTGTAGGACACTTCAGGGTTGTGCTGGGTCGACAGAACAACGGCGTCGATACCGACAACCTTGCCGCCTTCGTAACGGCACGTCACTTGCGACTTGGCGTCCGGACGCAGCCACGGCAGCAGACCCGATTTGCGGGCTTCGGCCTGGCGCTGCACCAGCTGGTGCGAGAAGGTGATCGGCGCTGGCATCAGCACGTCGGTTTCGTTGCTGGCGTAGCCGAACATCAGGCCCTGGTCGCCGGCGCCCTGATCTTCAGGCTTGGCACGGTCAACACCCTGGTTGATGTCAGGGGACTGCTTGCCGATGATGTTCATCACGCCGCAGGTCGCGCCGTCGAAGCCGACTTCGGAGCTGGTGTAGCCGATGTCGCAGATCACGTCACGAACGATCTGCTCCAGGTCGACCCAGGCGCTGGTGGTCACTTCACCGGCAACGATAGCCACGCCGGTCTTGACCAGGGTTTCCACGGCAACGCGTGCGTGTTTGTCCTGGGCGATAATGGCGTCCAGCACCGCATCGGAAATCTGGTCGGCGATTTTGTCCGGATGTCCTTCAGACACGGACTCGGAGGTGAAGAGGGAGTATTCGCTCATCTCGATGTTTTCCTGAATTTACCGATGGTGAGTGTCGCCAGCCGGTCGCTGAAAGTGGCGAACCTGGATCTGGAAACCATTACGTAAGCCTACATAGAGGCTGTCCCCGGGAACGAGTCCCGCAGCGGTGGCCCAACGGGCCAAATCGTCCTGTTCAAACCCCAACCACAGATCACCGCAGGCCTCCCTGGCCCAACTCTGGTTGTGGCTACATAACTCTGTCACGAGCAGGCTACCGCCCGGTTGCAGCAGGCCGGCCATGTGCTTGAGCGCTTCGGCCGGCGCGGCGAAATGGTGCAACACCATGTTCAGTACCACGCAATCGGCCTGAAGGCTGGTGCCATTCAATGCATCGGCCAATTGCAGGCTGACGTTAGCCAGCCGTTCACGTTCACATACCTGACGCGCCAGTTCGAGCATCGCCGGGCTGTTGTCCAGCGCGGTTACGGTGCCGAAGCGGCGGGCCAGTTCCGGCAGGAAAGCACCATCGCCGGGGCCGACTTCAATGGCCGTGGCAGCACCATTGAAGTTCAGTTTGTCGAGCAGGGCCAGCACACTGTCACGGTACTGCGGCAGGCCTGCGATCAAGTCTTGCTGGGCGCGGAATTTCTCCGCAACCCGGGTGAAAAAGTCCTGACTGGCGGCTTCGCGTTGTCCGTGGACCTGGGCGATGCGTGCCTGCACGTCGTCCGGCAGCGCCAGATTGTCGACTTCTTCTAACAATGCGGCGTGCAACTTGCCGCCCAGCAATTCGGTGTGGGGCAGGGCGCGGCGATAGAAAATCGCGTTGCCTTCGCGGCGTGTCGCCACCAGGTCGGCCTGGGCCAGCACCTTGAGGTGGTGGCTCATGCCGGACTGACCGATGCCGAAAATCTGCGCCAGCTCCAGTACGCCGAACGAGTCGTTGGCCAGCGCGCGCAATACATTCAGGCGCAGCGGATCGCCACCGGCCTTGCACAGGGCCGCCAGCTCGTCGCAATCGTCATGGCGAATGGAAGGCACGCGTAAGTTCATAGGGCCAGCAGTCTAGTGACGGTGGGAAATCGCTGCAAGGGCAATATCAAAAAGTTTTGATATTGCTCGATAGATGGCACTTCTCACTGGCTGGTTAACTCTACAAACGAACAGCGGAAAGGTTTCACCAGACGAAACCGCCGTCCAGCACGGGAAAAACGCCCTCGGATGACTATCTGTCATTGCCCCGAGGCGCTCCGGTGAGGGAAAATGCCCTCCTTTTTTCCGTTTCAATCTATTCACACCCAGGAGATCAGCGATGCCTAGCCGTCGTGAGCGTGCCAGCGCCATTCGTGCCCTCAGCATGGATGCCGTGCAAAAAGCCAACAGCGGCCATCCCGGTGCCCCTATGGGTATGGCAGATATCGCCGAAGTACTTTGGCGCGACTACCTCAAGCACAACCCGAGCAATCCATCGTTCGCCGACCGTGACCGCTTCGTGCTGTCCAACGGCCACGGCTCGATGTTGATCTACTCGCTGCTGCACCTGACCGGTTACGACCTGTCGATCGACGACCTCAAGCAGTTCCGTCAACTGCACAGCCGCACCCCAGGTCACCCGGAATTCGGTTACACCCCGGGCGTCGAGACCACCACCGGCCCGCTGGGTCAGGGTCTGGCCAACGCCGTCGGCTTCGCCCTGGCTGAAAAAGTCCTGGGCGCGCAGTTCAACCGTCCTGGCCACAACATCGTTGATCACCACACCTACGTGTTCCTCGGTGATGGCTGCATGATGGAAGGCATTTCCCACGAAGTCGCTTCCCTGGCCGGTACGCTGGGCCTGGGCAAGCTGATCGCCTTCTACGATGACAACGGCATCTCCATCGACGGTGAAGTCGAAGGCTGGTTCACCGATGACACCCCGAAGCGTTTCGAATCCTACAACTGGCAGGTGATCCGCAACGTCGACGGTCACGATCCGGAAGAGATCAAGACCGCCATCGAAACCGCGCGCAAGAGCCCGCTGCCGACCCTGATCTGCTGCAAGACCACCATCGGTTTCGGTTCGCCGAACAAGCAGGGCAAGGAAGACTGCCACGGCGCCCCACTGGGTGACGCGGAAATCGCTCTGACCCGCCAGGCGCTGAACTGGAACTACGGCCCGTTCGAAATCCCTGCAGACATTTATGCCGAGTGGGATGCCAAGGAAAAAGGTCGCGCTGCCGAAGCCGAGTGGGATCAGCGTTTCGCTGCCTACTCCGCGGCGTTCCCGACCGAAGCCAACGAGCTGATCCGTCGTCTGAGCGGCGAACTGCCGGCTGACTTCGCGGAAAAAGCCTCGGCCTACATTGCTGAAGTGGCGGCCAAAGGCGAAACCATCGCCAGCCGTAAAGCCAGCCAGAACACCCTGAACGCGTTCGGCCCGCTGCTGCCGGAACTGCTCGGCGGTTCGGCTGACCTGGCCGGTTCCAACCTGACCCTGTGGAAAGGTTGCAAAGGCGTCAGCGCTGAAGACGCCAGCGGCAACTACATGTACTACGGCGTGCGCGAATTTGGCATGACCGCGATCATGAACGGCGTGTCCCTGCACGGTGGCCTGGTGCCTTACGGCGCGACCTTCCTGATGTTCATGGAATATGCGCGCAACGCGGTGCGCATGTCGGCGCTGATGAAGAAGCGTGTGATCCACGTCTACACCCACGACTCCATCGGTCTGGGCGAAGACGGCCCGACGCACCAGCCGATCGAGCAACTGACCAGCCTGCGGACCACGCCGAACCTCGACACCTGGCGTCCAGCCGATGCCGTTGAATCGGCAGTGGCCTGGAAAAACGCGCTGGAGCGTAAGGACGGCCCTTCGGCGCTGATCTTCTCGCGTCAGAACCTGCAGCACCAGGAACGCGATGCCGGTCAGATCGCCGACATCAGCCGCGGTGGTTACGTGTTGAAGGACTGCGCAGGCGAGCCTGAGCTGATCCTGATTTCCACCGGTTCGGAAGTCGGTCTGGCCGTTCAGGCCTACGACAAGCTGACCGAGCAAGGCCGCAAGGTGCGCGTGGTTTCCATGCCTTGCACCAGCGTGTTCGATGCGCAGGACGCCGGCTACAAGCAATCGGTTCTGCCGCTGCAGGTCAGCGCACGTATTGCGATCGAAGCGGCTCACGCCGACTTCTGGTTCAAGTACGTGGGTCTGGAAGGTCGCGTGATCGGCATGACCACTTACGGCGAATCGGCTCCGGCTTCGGCACTGTTCGAAGAGTTCGGCTTCACCCTGGAAAACATCCTGGGTCAGGCTGAAGAGCTGCTGGAAGACTGATCTGGAAAAGATGTCGTCTGAGCTGACGCCTTCGCGAGCAGGCTCGCTCCCACATTGGAATGTATTTCCCTGTGGGAGCGAGCCTGCTCGCGAAGGCGTTGGTTCAGGCAACATCGCACTACCCGATTCAACACGGTAATCGAGAACCCCATGCCTCAACCGCGTCCCTACAAAGTTGCACTCAACGGCTACGGCCGGATTGGTCGTTGCGTCTTGCGTGCGTTGTTCGAGCGTGGCGAGAAGGCCGGGTTTGAAATTGTCGCGATCAACGATCTGGCGGACATGGCCAGCATCGAATACCTGACACGCTTCGACTCCACCCACGGCCGCTTTCCCGGCGAAGTGCGAGTAGACGGCGATTGTCTGCATATTAATGGCGACTGCGTGAAGGTCCTGCGCAGTGCCACCCCCGAAGGCATCGACTGGGCGGCGCTGGGCGTCGACCTGGTGCTGGAGTGCTCCGGCGCCTACCACACCCGCGAAGACGGCCAGCGTTTCCTCGACGCCGGCGCGCCACGCGTGCTGTTCTCGCAACCGATGGCCAGCGAGGCGGATGTCGACGCCACCATTGTCTTCGGCGTCAATCAGGATTGCCTGACTGGCGATGAACTGCTGGTGTCCAACGCCTCCTGCACCACCAACTGCGGTGTGCCGCTGTTGCGTCTGCTGGACAAGGCGATCGGCCTGGATTACGTGTCGATCACCACGATTCACTCGGCGATGAACGATCAGCCGGTGATCGACGCCTATCACCACGAAGACCTGCGCCGCACCCGTTCGGCGTTTCAGTCGGTGATCCCGGTGTCCACTGGTCTGGCACGTGGCATCGAGCGTCTGCTGCCGGAACTTGCCGGGCGAATTCAGGCCAAAGCCGTACGCGTGCCGACGGTCAACGTGTCCTGCCTCGACATCACGATGCAGACCGCCACCGCGACCGATGCCAACGAGGTCAACCGGATCCTGCGCGAGGCCGCCACCAACGGCCCGCTCAAAGGCCTGTTGGCCTATACCGAGTTGCCGCACGCCAGTTGTGATTTCAACCATGACCCACATTCGGCCATCGTCGATGCCAGTCAGACCCGTGTTTCCGGCCCCAAACTGGTGAACATCCTGGCCTGGTTCGACAACGAATGGGGTTTTGCCAACCGAATGCTGGACGTTGCAGACCACTATCTGCAAACAGCGATTTCAAAAAAACCTGCTCTCTAAGAACAGCTACTCAGGAAGTGCGACCCATGACCGTGTTGAAGATGTCCGACCTCGATCTGCAAGGTAAGCGCGTATTGATTCGCGAAGACCTCAACGTCCCAGTCAAGGACGGTGTTGTCACCAGCGATGCGCGTATCCTGGCTTCGCTGCCGACCATCAAGCTGGCCCTGGAAAAAGGTGCGGCGGTGATGGTGTGCTCACACCTGGGCCGTCCGACCGAAGGCGAGTTCTCCGCCGAGAACAGCCTCAAGCCAGTCGCTGACTACCTGAGCAAGGCCCTGGGCCGCGACGTGCCGCTGGTGGCCGATTACCTGGGCGGCGTTGACGTCAAGGCCGGCGACATCGTGCTGTTCGAAAACGTGCGCTTCAACAAGGGCGAGAAAAAGAACGCTGACGAGCTGGCCCAGCAATACGCCGCCCTGTGCGACGTGTTCGTGATGGACGCCTTCGGCACCGCGCACCGCGCAGAGGGTTCGACCCACGGCGTGGCCAAGTTCGCCAAAGTCGCCGCTGCCGGCCCGTTGCTGGCCGCTGAGCTGGACGCACTGGGCAAGGCACTGGGCGCACCGGCCAAGCCAATGGCTGCGATCGTTGCCGGCTCCAAGGTGTCGACCAAACTCGACGTACTCAACAGCCTGAGCCAGATCTGCGATCAGCTGATCGTCGGTGGCGGCATCGCCAACACTTTCCTGGCTGCCGCCGGTCACCCGGTCGGCAAGTCGCTGTACGAGCCGGACCTGCTGGACACCGCGCGCGCCATCGCCGCCAAGGTCAGCGTACCGCTGCCGGTGGACGTGGTGGTTGCCAAGGAGTTCGCGGAAAGCGCCGAAGCCACCGTCAAGCTGATCGCTGACGTTGCCGCTGACGACATGATTCTGGACATCGGCCCGCAAACCGCGGCCAACTTCGCCGAACTGCTGAAATCGTCGAAAACCATTCTGTGGAACGGCCCGGTCGGCGTGTTTGAATTCGACCAGTTCGGCAACGGCACCAAGGTGCTGGCCCAGGCCATCGCTGACAGCGCCGCGTTCTCCATCGCCGGCGGTGGCGACACCCTGGCGGCCATCGATAAATATGGCGTGGCCGAGCAAATCTCCTACATTTCCACCGGTGGCGGCGCGTTCCTCGAATTCGTCGAAGGCAAGGTGCTGCCGGCCGTTGAAGTCCTGGAAAGTCGGGCCAAGGCCTGAGGCCGCCCGTTTGGCCAGGCAAAGGAGTGTTCAGATGGTCAAGTCGTTAGCGCTGTTGTTGCTGACCGGTACGCTGGCGGCCTGCGGGAGTAACCCGAAGGCCGAGGCGACGCCTGCGCCGAATGCGGCACAGAAAGGCTGCTATCAGGCCGACTGGCAGGCCGAAACCAACCCGGTGCTGAACAAGCGCTCGGGGCCGGACGGTCTGGACAAATACGAGACGCAAACCCCGGCCAAGGAACATGGTTGTCCTTGACCGGTCTGACTCTTTAACTCAGGGCTGGCGGCGTTGGCTGTCAGTCGAGGAACACGGATGAAAGGCTTGATCGCCATTGCGGCGTTGGCATTGTTGGGCGGTTGCGCGCAGTTGAACCTGTTTCAGTCGTCCGCACCTGCGGACAGCTGGACCACCTGGACCTGCGACAGCCAGGCCAAAGTGCTATGGCGCTACGCCAATGCCGGCCAGAAGGAAGTCGATGTTCGGCTGGGTGGCGGTGATCAGGTCTATCGCCTGAAAGAAGAGCCGGGCGCCTCGGGCGTGCTGTACAGCGACGGCATGCTGGCGTTTCACGTCAAGGGTGACGAAGGCCTGGTGTACTGGGTCGCCACCAATGACCTGATTGGCCGCGGCTGCAAAGCCGAGTAATTGAAGCACTGCGATTCTAATGTGGGAGCGAGCCTGCTCGCGAAAGCGGTTTGACAGGCATTGCATCAGTGACTGCGAGATTGCTTTCGCGAGCAGGCTCGCTCCTACAGGGGATCTGTGCAGTTCTCAGGATTTTGCTTTATCGAATCACCAGACCGGGCTTCGACCCCCGATCTGCAATCACTTGAATAGCCGCCGCCGCTCCGGCAGGCTGGCACGATTAACGACCCTCAACCGGGAGAGACACACACAATGGCACTTATCAGCATGCGCCAGATGCTGGACCACGCAGCCGAGTTCGGCTACGGCGTTCCAGCCTTCAACGTCAACAACCTTGAGCAGATGCGCGCCATCATGGAAGCCGCTGACAAGACTGACTCCCCGGTGATCGTCCAGGCTTCGGCCGGCGCTCGCAAATACGCCGGCGCGCCGTTCCTGCGTCACCTGATCCTGGCCGCGATCGAAGAATTCCCGCACATCCCGGTGTGCATGCACCAGGACCACGGCACCAGCCCTGACGTCTGCCAGCGCTCCATTCAACTGGGCTTCAGCTCGGTGATGATGGACGGCTCCCTGGGCGAAGACGGCAAGACCCCGACCGACTACGAATACAACGTCCGCGTTACCCAACAAACCGTCGCCATGGCTCACGCCTGCGGCGTTTCGGTAGAAGGCGAGCTGGGCTGCCTGGGTTCGCTGGAAACCGGTATGGCCGGTGAAGAAGACGGCATCGGCGCCGAAGGCGTTCTGGATCACAGCCAGATGCTGACCGACCCGGAAGAAGCCGCTGACTTCGTCAAGAAGACCCAGGTGGATGCCCTGGCCATCGCCATCGGCACCAGCCACGGCGCCTACAAGTTCACCAAGCCACCTACCGGCGACGTGCTGGCGATCGACCGCATCAAGGAAATCCACAAGCGCATCCCGAACACCCACTTGGTGATGCACGGTTCCTCGTCCGTGCCACAAGAGTGGCTGGCGATCATTAACCAGTACGGCGGCGACATCAAAGAAACCTACGGCGTACCGGTTGAAGAAATCGTCGAAGGCATCAAGTACGGCGTGCGCAAGGTCAACATCGACACCGACCTGCGCCTGGCATCCACCGGTGCGATGCGTCGCCTGATGGCCACCAACCCGAGCGAATTCGACCCACGTAAATTCTTCGGCGCAACCGTGACTGCGATGCGTGATGTGTGTATCGCTCGTTATGAAGCGTTCGGTACTGCCGGTAATGCTTCGAAGATCAAGCCGATCTCGTTGGAAGCGATGTTCCAGCGTTATCTGAAGGGTGAGTTGAACGCTAAGGTGAACTAAGCCTGAACGTTAAGCTGCGCTGATAAAAAACCCGCCGAGAGGCGGGTTTTTTGTGGGTGGTAATTTTTTCGCGTAGCGACACTGTTCATGAGGAGTGCCTGATAAGTTGATCTAACTGAGTTCTGCTTATTTCCAATAGATCTCAATGACTGTCAGATCTGACAGTAGGCAATCTCAAGCGATACTCACAAGATAAGACTCCACCTCGTAATGGAGTACACAGCAATGACTACAAAGGACGTTAACCCCAAAGGCCCGGCCCCGGCTACCCAGCCAGTTGAGCCAAAAACGGAAGACCTCAAAAACTCCAAGGGGCCAGCTCCTTTCACACGCCCTAAGCAACCAGAGTAAGCCCCCTGGCTTTAAAATCCACAGACATGTGACTTCTTTTTTACTTCGTGATGGATTGAGGCAATAGCTGTCCATATAAGAAACCCGCCGAGAGGCGGGTTTTTTATGGGTGAGTGATTGGTAAGTCGCACGTCCGGGTTGTCCAGTGGTTTCTTTGTTAAAGGCGGATTTGTTATTTCAAAGGGATATAAGTACCTGTCAGATATTACAGGTGTGCGGAAATATGGAGCCGCCTACTATCGGGTTTCACTTGTCCCTCGGAAAGATAGAAATGAAAAACGAAAAAGAAATAAAAGGTGACGCTGGCGTTGACGACTCCTTATTTGGTTCTATGAAAATCACCTACAAGCATCAAAAATATGGTGAGCATTCGATGAAATTTATAGATTATGGTTTTTTATATAAGGGGGAAAAGTCTTTTCAACTTTCTCCAAAGTACCGAGAGTTTGAAGGTCACAAGTATTATTTGTCATTGTCCTTTAAGGCAGGCCTTGATGTTCAAAAGAATTATGAGCTAGGTGGAAAAGATGCACCCGTTCGCGCGCACTTGGAGATTGATGATATAAAAGGTGATCAGTACGCTAGCGGTAAGTTCAATTTGTCAAGAAGTGGCGAATATCCGGAGGGAACCTTTGATATCTCTGAAGAAGGCGTCTTTTCAGCAGTAGGTAAATTTGAGTACAAGAAGTGGCCTTAGTTGATACCGGTTAAAGCTGTACCGACGGTCTGCTGGTTTATTAAGCTTTGCATTGTCCGATAGTTGAGGGCTGTAAGTTCTATTTATCGTGATAAATATCCAGCTTGGTAAACGCAGGAAGCGGGGGCGGATCTGTTTGAGTCGCCAGCACTCGTATAGTTGATGTCGGTAGTATGGAAAGTTAGGGCTTTGCTTGGTTTTTGTAGTTCAAGGCCAGCTACCAAATGCGAACGGATATAAGCGCCTGTCAGATATTACAGGTGTACTGCCGCTGGTAGGTGATTATTCTTCCGTTTTACTTACTTTTCGGATGAAAAATATGAGCACTAATAAAAGCATCAAAATAGAAATTCCTGAATTCATGGAGGTTACATTCAAGCATGAAGGTCATGATGAGCAAAAATTTGAGGGCGGAGGCCACCTAACCCACAGGGATGGGTTTTTTTATATTAATACGAAGCAAAGGGAGCTAGGTGGACATAGTTATTATATGAACCTTAAATTCAGAGATAATCTTGCGGTTGACGTGTACACGCTGGACGGAAAAGATGAGCCCGTGAGAGGGCATTTAGAATTTGATGGCATTGAAAATGATAAGTATGCAAGCGGTATGTTGAGATTGACACAGGTAAGCCCGTATCCTGTAGGCGAGTTCGACCTCGTTGAAGGAAAGTTGTCAGCTAAGGGGACGTTTACGTTCAGGCGTTAGTTTTTGATACTGGCCTTAAGTAATACGGCAGACTCTTGGAGTCTGCCGGTTTATTGATCTTTGCATTGTCCGATGGTTGAGCGATGTTAGTACTATTTATCGTGATCAATATCCAGCTTGGTAAACGTCACCTGCCCACCCTCACTGGTATACCCGGTGTTGTCCTGCACATACACCCCAGCCTTGAAGTACAGCGGCTTGTTGCGCCACGTCGCGCTGATTTGTGAATCCCACTGATAACCCGCTGCGCTCACACCCAGTGCACCGCCGGGGCTGAGGTGGATCAGGTAGTTGAATTCGCGGTCGAGTTTGATGCCGGTGGCGAGGGTGATGACGCGGCTTTCGTCGTCATCGGGGTGCATGCGCACCTTGATCACCAGGTTGCCGGTTTCGGTCTTGGTCTTGTACTGGTATTCGAGCTTGACCATCGGCTTCTGGCTTTCATACGCGTGGATCTGGCCGATGACGATCTTGCCCGAGCTGGGCACCTTGTTCACCGCGAGGGTTGCGCGCAAGGTGTTGTCGGCGTCCGGGTAATACCAGTTGCGCAGGGTGCCGTTGCTGAAGGTTTCGCGCAGTTCGGTGCGCGGGTAGATGGCGTTTTCGGTTTTTGACCCGGTCACCGGTGACCAGAAAAACAGGGTGCCGGTGTCGGAATGGAAGTACTGATCCTTGAAGCCATTCACCAGTTTGGAGGTTTCGACGGTGTACGGCGGACTGCCGACGGGAACGCTGAGGTTCCAGGTTGCGAGATCGATCATGTCGGTTTTCCACTCAATTCATCCTGAACGCGAGTGCCAGAAGCTCTAGCCCGCGCCTTTTCGGGCGGCAGTTATAAGCGTAGAGGAGTTTTTTGTTAACGCCCGTTTGGCAGATGATTGGCGTCAACATCCTGTCGAAATGCCATCTGTGCCGGTTTTCGGGGGCTGCAGGGGTGACCGTTAGTCGGTAAGTCGCCGCTTTGGCTAAATGATGGCGGCGTGACAGCTTCTGCTTTCACAGATCCGCGACTAGAGTGATGGCTCAGTAACTGTACGGTTTTCCCAAGAACCGGCCGATAGTCCGTCAAGAGATGTCCCGACAAGAGAAGCAGCATGGAATGCGCGCAACCCCAGCCAGGTGAAGGCAGCTCTGTCCTTTTGATCGTTGATGATTACCCTGAAAACCTGATCAGCATGCGCGCGTTGCTGCAGCGTCAGGATTGGCACGTCATGACCGCCGCCTCCGGCTTCGAGGCGCTCAATTTGCTGCTTGAACACGACGTCGATCTGGTGCTGCTGGATGTGCAGATGCCGGGCATGGACGGCTTTGAAGTCGCGCGATTGATGCGCGGCAGCCAGCGCACACGCCTCACGCCGATCATTTTCCTTACCGCCAACGAACAGTCCCAGGACGCGGTGATCAAGGGCTATGCCAGTGGCGCGGTGGATTACCTGTTCAAGCCGTTCGATCCGCAGATCCTCAAACCGAAAGTCCAGGCGTTGCTCGAACACCAGCGCAACCGCCGCGCCTTGCAGCGCCTGAGTCATGATCTGGAGGTCGCGCGGGCCTTTAATGCCTCGGTGCTGGATAACGCGGCGGAAGGAATATTGGTGCTCGGCGAGGACGGCTTGATCCGCTTCGCCAACCCGGCGATTTCGCGGCTGCTGAATGCGCCGGTGAAAGAGCTGGAGGGCAAGGAATTTCTCGATTATCTGCAGAAACCGCACATCCCGCTGTGGGCTGATTCCGAGCTGTTGGCCGGCTATAAACGCGGTGAGACCTTGCGTCTGCACGATGCGTTGTTACGCACGGCGCCGGGGCAACAGGTGCCGGTGGCGTTGTCCTGCGCGCCGTTGCCGGCCGAGCAGCGGGCGATGGTGGTGACGGTGCTGGACATGTCAGTGGTGCGTCACCTGCATCAGCAGCTGGAATTTCAAGCGGTCACCGATCCGTTGACCGGACTGCTCAATCGCCGGGGCTTTTATCAGACGGTGGAAAACCTGCTGCTGCGCGGTGAACGCAGCGACAGCAGTTGGGTGCTGCTGTATCTGGATCTCGATGGCTTTAAACGGGTCAACGATTCCCTTGGCCACGATGCCGGCGACCGGGTGCTGCGCTGGGTCTCCGAGCAGTTGAAGGCGTGCTTAAGGCCGTTCGATATTCTCGCGCGCATGGGCGGTGACGAGTTCACGGCGTTGCTCGATCTGGAGTTCCCCGAGCAGGCGGCGAAGATTGCCGAGAAGCTCATCGAGCGGGTGTCGATCTGTCAGCAGATCGAGGGATTGGATATTGCCCTCGGCGCGAGTATCGGCATCGCCACTTACCCGGACTGCGGCGCGAACCTCGACGGTTTGCTGCGCGCCTCCGACATCGCCATGTATGAAGCCAAGCGCGCCGGGCGGCAGCAATATCGTTTTTATGATCACGAAATGAACGGCCGCGCCCGCTCGCGACTGATGCTCGAAGAGAGCGTGCGCAACGCTATCGAGAACCGTGATTTCAATCTGGTGTATCAGCCGCAAGTGGCGATCGACAGCGGGCAGATCCGCGGTTTCGAGGCGCTGCTGCGCTGGCAGCATCCGAGCGTCGGCGATGTGCCGCCGGGGTTGTTCCTGCCATTACTGGAAGAGGCACGGCTGATCAGTCGGCTCGGCAGCTGGATCTATCATCGCGGCGCCGGCCAGCGCAAAGCCTGGGAAACGTTGTTTGCCGAAGATCTGGTGCTCGGCGTGAGTTTGAGCAACACCCAGTTCGGTCTGCCGAACCTGGTCACCGAATTGCGTCAGGTGCTTGAGCGGCACGCGCTGCAGCCACGGCAACTGGAGGTGGAAATCACCGAAGACGCGCTGATGCACAACCCCGACGAGACCCGCAAACAGCTGCGCCTGCTGCGCAATCTCGGGGTGCGGGTGGCGCTGGATGATTTTGGTTCGGGGCCGTGTTCGCTGGCGCATCTGCGTGATCTGGAGCTGGACACGCTCAAGCTTGATCGACACCTGATTGCGCGGCTGCCGGATTCGACGCGCGACGCGGCGCTGGTCAGCAACGTGATCAATCTGTGTAAACAGTACGGCTTGCTGGTGATCGCCGAAGGTGTGGAAACCATCGAACAGTATCAATGGCTGCAAGCGCATGGCTGCGAATACGTGCAGGGTTTCCTGGTGGCGCGTCCGCTGACCTCCGAAGACGCCGCCAGCTTCGCCGAGCCCTTCGACTGGAGCGCGCTGCCGGTTTGAATTCGTTACACTGGCGCTCTTTTCGAACCGTATTGCCGTGCCCATGACTGCGTTGAAATACCTCCAGGCCTATCCCGCGCAATTGCAGGATCAGGTGCGCCAACTGCTCGCCGAACAGCGTCTGGGTGACTACCTGAGCCAACGCTATCCGGGGCGTCACGATGTGCAGAGCGACAAGGCGCTGTACAGCTACGCGCTGGACCTGAAGCAGGAATACCTGCGCAACGCACCGGCCATCGACAAGGTGCTGTTCGACAACCGCCTCGATCTGACGCACCGCGCACTGGGCCTGCACACCACGGTCTCAAGGGTGCAGGGCGGCAAGCTCAAGGCCAAGAAAGAGATTCGCATCGCCTCGTTGTTCAAGGAGGCGGCCCCCGAGTTCCTGAAGATGATCGTCGTGCACGAACTGGCGCACTTCAAGGAATCGGACCACAACAAGGCCTTCTATAAATTGTGCGAACACATGCTGCCGGGGTATCACCAGATCGAGTTCGATCTGCGGGTATACCTGACGTGGCGGGATCTGCAATAGCCGCAACAAGGAGCGGGTAGATGGACGTCAGCAAGACCAAAAGCAGCTTTTACCGGCGCCTGTACGTGGCCTACCTGATCGACAGCGGCCTGGCCCCAAGCGTCCCGGCGCTGACCGAAGTGACCGGCATGCCCCGGCGCACGGCGCAGGACACGATCGCCGCGCTGGCGGATCTGGATATCATCTGTGAATTCGAGCAGGAAGAGGGCGCGCGCAATCATGCCGGGCGCTATCGGATTCGCGAGTGGGGAGCGATAGATCGCGGGTGGATCGAGCGTAATCTGCGGCAGATCAAGGCTGTGCTGGAGTATCCCTGAGTCTTGCGTTGTTTGAGCTGACGCTTTCGCGAGCAGGCTCGCTCCCACAGAGGCATGCATTCCAAATGTGGGAGCGAGCCTGCTCGCGATAGGGCTTCAGGAGCGACGCATCCCGATATGCGGAATGTCATCCTCCAGATACTCCTCACCCGCCACGACAAACCCGTACCTGCCGTAATACCCCTGCAAATGCGCCTGCGCCGACAGATAGATCGGCACCTGCGGCCAATGCTTCCCGGCCTGTTTCAGCGCGTGTTCCATCATCACATGCCCCAGCCCTTTGCCGCGGCCCTGCGGCGCGATGATCACGCGGCCAATCACCACGTCACCGCTCTGGGACTCGGGATCAAGCAGGCGCAGATAGGCCATCAACTGATCATCTTCCCAACCCATGAGGTGATGGGTGTCGCCGCCCAGATCCTGGCCGTCGAGGTCCGGGTAGGCGCATTTCTGTTCGACCACGAACACTTCCGAGCGTAGCTTCAGCAGTGCGTACAACTCTTCTTTGCCCAGATCACTGTGATGCTTGCAGACCCACTCGATTGTCATCTTCCGACTCCTTGAACTCCGTCGCCCGATACTAAGCGCACAGGCCCTGGATGTCTGTATGGCGGAACAGTCTGTGAAAAAGGTCAAAATGCCATCATTCCTTTCTCGCGATAGCGGCTGCTTTGTGTAATCTGCTGGAAAGCGCTGTGCACTGGCTTCAATGAGCTACTGTTAGGGCCTGGGTTTCGCCGGTAAGGGGCCTTGGGGTTTTGACTGAAAACACGCTGGGCAGCCCGCCCGCTAAGGATTTTCAAGCATGCCGCGACTGCATCGAGCCTTTGCTTTGATCGGATTGCTCTTGCTGGCCCAAACCGCCTCAGCGGAGAAGTTGCGACTGGTGTTTGATATCTGGCCGCCCTTTACCGACGACACGCTGGTCAACGGTGGTCTGGCCACCGACATTGTCAGCACCGCGCTGGCGCGGGCCGGTTATGCCAGCGACTACGAGCAGGTGCCGTGGGCGCGGGCACTGCTGGGGGTGGGCGAAGGACGATACGACGTGCTGGTCAACGCCTGGTACAACGACGAACGGACCAAAATCGGCCAGTTCTCTGGCGAATACCTGCTCAACCGCATCCGCTTTCTCAAGCGCAAGGACACGCCGCTGGAGTACGGCAGCCTGGAACAACTGCACACCTACCCGGTGGCGGTGGTGCGCGGTTATGCCTACTCGCAGGCCTTCGATGCCGATACCGCACTGGAGAAAGTCCCTGTGCATAACTTCGCCATGGCCGTGCGCATGCTGGCGGCGGACCGGGTCAAGCTGACCCTGGAGGATGAGTACGTCGCGCGCTATTACCTGGCCCGCGAATCAGCCAAAGTGCGCAACGCCGTGGAGTTTCTGCCCAAGCCGTTGAGCGAGAACAGCCTGCATATTCTGGTAAGCCTGAAGAATCCGCAGCATGAGCAGATTGTGGCCGGGTTTGATAAGGCGATTGCGGCGATGAAGGCGGATGGCAGTTATGACAAGTTGCTGCGCCAGCATGGGATGTGAGAGCTGATCCAGAATCTTTTGTGTGGTTGATGGCCTCTTCGCGAGCAGGCTCGCTCCCACATGGGTTCTGCTTCGTACACACATTCACTGTGGGAGCGAGCCTGCTCGCGAAGGCGTCCTTTCAGCCAGCGCTAATCTCATTAGTGTCTTTGATCAAATGCGCCGCCAACGTGCGCAATGGCCCCAACTGCCGGCAGATCAGCGCCAGTTGCGTCTGCACCAGTCGCTGTCCTTCATCGATCTCGTCCGGCATCTGCTCCAGCTCATTGGCCAGCGCTTCTTCTTCGTCACTCTGAATCGCCACCGGTTGCTTGTTCGCCAGGCCCTGGGCAATGTCGTCGATGCTCGCGGCCAGTTTCACTCCGGCGCCGTCGATCAGTTGTTCACGCACGTCTGCCGGTAGCTGCGTTTCGCGATGCGCGCCCAACCCGGAGAGGTAGCTGAGCAGGGTGTGCGACAGCACCAGAAAGCGGAACCCGACATCCGCTTCCTTTCGGAAATGCCCCGGCTCCATGAGCATGTTCGCCAGCGTTGTCGACAGCGCCGCATCGGCGTTGTGCGCGTTGCGTCGGGCCAGGCGATAGGCGAGGTCGTCGCTCTTGCCGGCGGCGTATTGCTGCATGATCTGGCGCAGGTAGATGCTGTTGCAGGTCAGGGTGTTGGCCAGCACCTTGTTCAGGCGTCGGCCCTGCCAGTCCGGCAGGAACAGGAACACCGTCAGGCCGGCGATCAGGCTGCCGAGCAGGGTATCGAACAGGCGCGGCAGGAACAGCCCGTAGCCATCGCCGATCTGGTTGAAGCAGAACAGCACCATGATCGTGATGGCGGCGGTCGCCAGGGTGTAGCGCGTGGTGCGGTTGGTAAAGAACACCACCCCGGCGGCGATCGCGAAGCACGACTGCACCAGCGGGCTGGGGAACAGATCGAACAGCGCCCACGCCACGGTCAGGCCGATGGCGGTGCCGAGAATCCGCTGACCGAGCTTGCGCCGGGTCGCGCCGTAGTTCGGTTGGCAGACGAACAGCGTGGTGAGGATGATCCAGTAACCCTGCGACGGGTGAATCAGGTGCACCATGCCATAGCCGATACTCAGCGCCAGCGGCAGGCGCAGGGCGTGACGGAACAGCAAGGACGTCGGTGTCAGTTGCGTACGCAGGCGAACCCACACGTCCTTGAGGTTGCGCGGCGAGCGGTCGAGCAGGCTGCTGTCGGTGGCGTCCGCCAGGGCGTCGGGGTTGCTCGCATCGCTGAGCAAACGGTCGAGGGTGCCGAGGTTGGCTGCCAAGGCACGCAGCGAGCGCAGGAGGCCGCGCCACGCCGGATTGCTCTGGATGCGCAGGTGTTCAAGGGAGGCATCGAGGTCTGTCAGTGCTTCGGCAAAACTGGCGTCGTAGACGAACGGCTGGCGCATCTGGATCGATTCGGCCAGCGCGCGGCAGGCCTTGCCCTGCTGGCGCAACAAACGCTGGCAGCGGAACAGCACGTCGCTGTGGAAGAACGCATCGGCCAGCGCGTTGTACGGATAGTGCGAAGAGCTGGCGCGCTCGTGGATGTCCTGGGCGAGGAAATACAGCTTCAGATAACGGCTGACTTTCGACCCCGGGCGACCGTTGCCGACCCGGTGCAGAATGATTTCCTTGGCACTGTTCAGCGCGGCGACCACGCGACCGTTTTGCTGCGCCAGTTCCAACCGCCGTCCTTCGACATCCAGTTGGCGGATCGGCTCGAACAGCGAGGCTTTCAGCTTCAGGTAGAAACCCAGTTCACGGAACAGCCGCGCCAGACTCTGCTGGACCGGCTGGTTGGAAAACATCGCTTGCCACAGCACCGAGAGCAGGCCGTACCACGCGGCACCGGCCACCAGCAGCATCGGTTCGTGCCAGAAATCGGTGACCGCGCCGCCGCGCTGATCCACGCCGATCATGGTGTAGACCGACAGAATCAAGGTCGCCGAGGCAATCGCGCCATAACGCTCGCCGAGTGCGCCGAGCATGGTCAGGCCGAAGCTGGCCAAGGCCAGGGCGATGGCGAACACGATGGGGTAGGGGAAGAGCAGTTCCACCGACAGCGCGGCGATACTGAAACATACCAGCGTCACGGCGAGGGCGTTGAGGCGCCCCTGCCAACTGTCGTCGGTCTCGGCCAGGGCGCTGGCGATGATCCCGAGGAACAATGGGATCAGCAGGCCCATTTCATCCTGATACCAACACAGCGCCATGCTGCCGGTCAGGGCGATGAACACCCGCACGCTGTAGCTGAATTTATCCAGCGCCCACAGGCGCCGCAAAGACTGACGAAACGAGGTCGAGGACATGAAGTGCGAAGGCCTTCCGAGGCGATGCCGCTAAATTGAGCCAGTAATGACGCCGACGCAATGGCGCCGATCACATCTGACAGCAAAAAGTGTTCCTTTTACTTACACCACAAACCACTGTGGGAGCGAGCCTGCTCGCGAAAGCGGAGCGTCATTCAACATTGATGTCGACTGATACACCGCATTCGCGAGCAGGCTCGCTCCCACAGGTCTTGCGTTTGATTTTGGATCAGACGTACTGCGCGGCCGCGTACCCCGAGGCCCAGGCCCACTGGAAGTTGAAACCGCCCAGATGCCCGGTGACGTCGAGCACTTCGCCGACGAAATACAGCCCCGGGCTTTTCAGCGACTCCATGGTCTTGGACGACACTTCGCGGGTATCGACGCCACCCAGCGTGACCTCGGCGGTGCGATAGCCTTCGGTGCCGGCCGGGACGACTTTCCAACTGCCGAGCTTGTCGGCGATCTGCGCCAGTTCGGCGTGGGTGTATTGCTTCATCGGTTTGGACACGAACCAGTTGTCCGCCAGCAGGTTGGCCATCTTCTTGGTGAAGATCTCGCCGAGCAATGTTTTCAGTTCACTGTTCGGGCGTTCGGCCACTTGCTGTTGCAGCCATGCCGCGGTGTCGTGATCCGGCAGCAGGTTGATCTCCACGGTGTCGCCCGGCTCCCAGAACGACGAGATCTGCAGAATCGCCGGGCCGCTGAGGCCACGATGGGTGAACAGGATGTTTTCGCGAAAGCTCTGGTCGTTGCAGCTGACCAGGCAATCCACCGAGGTCCCGGACAGCTCGGTACACAGTTCCTTGAGCTGATCGGTGATGGTGAACGGCACCAGTCCGGCGCGAGTCGGCAGCAGTTCATGGCCGAATTGCTTGGCGACCTGGTAACCGAAACCGGTGGCCCCCAGCGTCGGGATCGACAGCCCGCCGGTGGCGATCACCAGCGACTGGCACTGAACCTGGCCGAGGGTGGTGTCGAGCAGGTAGCCGCTTTCGACCTTTTCGATGGTCTGGATCGAGGTGTCGAGGTGCAGCTCGACGCCGACCTGATCGCACTCGTCGAGCAGCATGCCGAGGATGTCGCTGGATTTGTTATCGCAGAACAGCTGACCGAGTTTCTTCTCGTGGTACGGCACGCCGTGCTTGGCGACCATGCCGATGAAATCCCACTGGGTGTAGCGCGCCAGAGCCGATTTGCAGAAATGCGGGTTACCCGAGAGGAAATTGCCCGGCTCGGTGTACATGTTGGTGAAATTGCAGCGGCCACCACCGGACATCAGGATTTTCTTGCCGGCCTTGTTCGCATGATCGAGCAGCAACACCTGACGCCCACGCCCGGCGGCGGTCAGTGCACACATCAACCCTGCGGCGCCAGCGCCAATGATCACGACTTCGGTAGAGCGCAAAACGGTGTCCTCACACAAAATTCAAATTCACCGGAAACCAATGTGGGAGCGAGCCTGCTCGCGATAGCAGTGTGTCAGTCACAAAGATATCAACTGACAGATTGCATTCGCGAGCAGGCTCGCTCCCACAGAGATGTGCGTTGTTCTTAAAGGACCCGTACGCGCAGCGAACGGCCCTTGATCTTGCCGTTGTTCAAGCGCTGCAGTGCCTGCATGACCACGGTGCGTTCAACCGCCACATACGACTGGAAGTCGAAGATCGCGATCTTGCCGACCTGAGTGCCGGGGATGCCGGCGTCACCAGTCAGTGCGCCGAGGATGTCGCCCGGACGCACTTTGTCTTTACGCCCGCCGGCGATGCACAGCGTGCTCATCGGTGGCTGCAGCGGGGCGCCGCCCTGGGACTTGAGATTGTCTACCTGATCCCAGTTCAGCGGAGCTTTCTGCAGCTGTTCGATGGCTTGCGCGCGATGCGCTTCGGACGGCGCAACGAGGCTGACCGCAATGCCTTTCTCGCCGGCACGACCCGTACGGCCAACGCGGTGAATGTGGATTTCCGAATCGCGGGCCAGCTCGACGTTGATCACCATGTCCAGCGCATCGATGTCCAGACCACGGGCGGCGACGTCGGTGGCGACCAGGACCGACGTACTGCGGTTGGCGAACATCGCCAGTACCTGATCGCGGTCACGCTGTTCCAGATCGCCGTGCAGGCCGACGGCGGAAATGCCTTTGGAGGTCAGGTGGTCAACGGTTTCCTGCACTTGCTGCTTGGTGAAGCAGAACGCCACGCAGGAAGCCGGGCGGAAGTGGTGCAGGACTTTGGTCACTGCGCTCATGCGCTCTTCCGGGGAAATCTCGTAGAAACGCTGCTCGATCTGCGTGTCGTCGTGGAACGCCTCGGCTTTCACCGTTTGCGGATCGCGCATGAATTTCGACGCCAGTTGCTTGATGCCCACCGGGTATGTGGCGGAGAACAGCAGGGTCTGACGGCGTGCCGGGGTCTTTTCGATGATGTCTTCGATGGCGTCGTAAAAGCCCATGTCGAGCATGCGGTCGGCTTCGTCGAGGATCAGCGTGTTCAGACCGTCGAGCACCAGCGAACCCTTGCGCAGGTGCTGCTGGATACGCCCCGGGGTGCCGACGATGATGTGCGCGCCGTGCTCCAGCGAAGCGATCTGCGGGCCGAACGACACGCCGCCGCATAGGGTCAGGACCTTGATGTTGTCTTCGGCACGGGCCAGACGCCGGACTTCCTTAGCGACCTGGTCGGCCAGCTCACGGGTCGGGCAGATCACCAGCGCCTGGCAACCGAAGTAACGCGGGTTGATCGGGTTGAGTAGGCCGATGCCGAACGCGGCGGTCTTGCCGCTGCCGGTCTTGGCCTGGGCGATCAGGTCCATCCCCTTGAGGATCACCGGCAAGCTCTGCGCCTGGATCGGCGTCATCTGGGCATAACCGAGGGATTCGAGGTTAGCCAGCATGGCGGCGGACAGCGGCAGAGTATTAAAAGCGGTGGCGATGGTGGTCACGGGACTGGCCTGCAAAACAAAATGTCGCGCAGTGTAGCAGCCCCGTGCCACTTTCCTCGAAAGTTCTGGACGAACAGTGCCTGAATTCATTCGCCCAAGCTTTTCTTGAATGAAGATAAACCTGTGGCGAGGGGATTTATCCCCGATGGGGTGCGCAGCACCCCCTGAAAAGGTTGAATGCGATCAGCCTGATGTACTGAGGTGGCAGATTTTGGGGCTGCTGCGCAGCCATCGGGGATAAATCCCCTCACTACAAAAGCCTCCACCAGACATGACACTGCCTAGTGTTCGATGTGCTCATCCGGATGTTCATCCGGGCGTTTGACCCGGCGACCGTCCTCTTTCGACAGTTGCGAGAAGATCGTCGCTGCCAGCATCGCCATGATTCCGACCGTGACAAACGTCAGCTGGAACGCGCCCAGCACGGTCTCGACGCCATCGTTGCCGATCTCCGCCGTGAAGCCACCAAGCAACGCACCGGCACAGGCCACGCCCAGACTCAGCGACAATTGCGCCACCACCGACAGCAAACTGTTGCCGCTGCTGGCGCTGGCGTCGTCGAGGTCGATCAGCGTTACGGTGTTCATCGCGGTGAATTGCAGCGAGTTGATCGCGCCAAGAACCGCCAGCAGGCACAGCAGCAGCCAGTATGGCGTCTGCTCGCTGACCAGGCCCATGCTCGCCAGCATGATCCCCAGTGCCAGGGTGTTGCCGGTGAGCACGATGCGATAGCCGAGGCGTTCGATCAGCGGCCGCGCCATCCACTTGGCAAGCATCGCCGCTGCAGCCAGCGGCAACATGCTCATTCCGGCTTGCGATGGCGAGTAACCCAGCGCGACTTGCAGCAACAACGGCACCAGAAACGGCAGGGCGCCGCTGCCCAGACGGGCGAACAGGTTGCCGATGATTCCGACCGCGAAGGTTCGCGTCTTGAACAACGACGGGGCGAAAAGCGGATTTTCGACGCGCCCGGCGCGCAGCCAGTACGCCGCCAGACAGGCCAGACCGCCGAACAGCAGCAACATCACCCGCAGATGCGGCAAGTGCAATTCGCCCAGACCTTCCATGGCGATGGTGATCAGGATCATCGCCGCGCCAAACAGCAGGAAACCGAGGCTATCGAAGCGCGTGCGTTCAGTACCGCGCAGGTCGGGGATGAATTTCCACACCGCGTAGCAGCCGAGAACACCGACCGGCAGGTTGATCAAAAAGATCCAGTGCCACGTCAGGTACTGCACCATCCATCCGCCCATGGTTGGGCCGATCAGCGGGCCGAGCAGGCCGGGAATGGTGATGAAGCCCATGATCCGCACCAGTTCCGAACGCGGGTAGGCGCGCAGCACCACCAGCCGTCCGACCGGCAGCATCAATGCGCCGCCCAGACCCTGGATCACCCGCGCGCCGACCAGCATGCTCAGGCTGCTGGATAACGCGCAGAGCAGCGAGCCGAAACTGAACAGCAGGATCGCGCCGAAGAAAATCTTCTTGGTGCCGAAGCGGTCGGCGATCCAGCCCGAGGCCGGAATCAGCAAGGCCACGGTGAGCATGTAGGCGATGACCACACCTTGCATGCGCAACGGGTCTTCGGCCAGATCCCGGGCCATGGCCGGCAGGGCGGTGTTGAGAATGGTCCCGTCGAGGGACTGCATGAAGAATGCAATGGCGACGACCCACGGCAACCAGCGGGCGGTGATGGCGTCGAGAGGCGGGCGAGTGGGCATGGAACCTCTTGTGGTTGGGCGTTGATGCGCAGGCTTTTGGTGGGAGCGGGCTTGCTCGCGAATGCGGTGAATCAGTCGATGTTGTTAGTGACTGACACGACGCTTTCGCGAGCAAGCCCGCTCCCACAGTAGATCTCCAGTGTTTTGGAGATCCTGGTATTACAGGGTCAAGGTCAGTCGGCTCACCAGCGCCCCCGGCAGCAACGCCGACGAGGTATTGCGCTGGCTATACGTGCTCGCCGACAGCAGCAACTCACGCTCGGCGGTCAATGCTTCCAGCTGCGAACCCAGCAGACTGTAAGCGCTGTCGTCGAAACGCATGGTGCTGACCGGCGCCTGAATCTCGCCGTTCTCGACCCAGAAAGTTGCGAAGCGAGTCATGCCGGTCAGGCGCGCCGCTGGTTGATCCGAGTAGTTCAGGTACCACAGATTGCTGATGTACAGCCCGGTGCCCAACTGCTTGAGGATCTCTGCCTGTGACAGATCACCGGCGGCCATGTTCAGTGCACTTGGCATTTCACCGCCGCCGGCGCCGTTGGCGGTCAGGCCGTATTCGGCGGCACTGCGCGAACCGACCAGTTGATCGCCAGCCTTGCCTTCGACGATCAGCCGCAGATCACTGCGCGGATAACCCTCGCCGGAGAACGCCGGGCTCAACGAACCGCTGACTTGCTCATCCAGCGAGACCAGCGGACTGAACGCCTGATCGCCGACATACAGCTTCTGCAGCGGGCTGCTCTTGCTGGCAATCGACTGCGCCGAGAAACCGCCCCAGCTGAGCATGCCCATGATTTCTTCCAGCGCGGCCGGTGCCAGGTAGGCGCGGTATTGCCCCGGTGCGAGGGTGCGTAACGGTCGACCGAGGAACGCCAGTTGCTCGCGGGCCTGCTGGAAGCGGCGGGTGAAGCCTTCGCTGCTCCACTCGTGCCCGGCGTAGCTGGCTTTCACCGCTTCGCCATTGTCGTGGAACAGGCTGAAGTCGAAGTTGAAGCTGTTGGCCTGATGCCAGCCAAACGCTCCCGAGGAGCTGGCGAAACCACGGCTGATCGGGCCGGCAGCATAGAAGCCGACCAGATCCAGACCTTCAGCAGCGGTGCAGATTTCCTCGACCACCTGCTCGGTGTCCGGCAGCGGATGTTCCTGCACGTTGTTGCTCTGCCAGCCGTTGTGGTTGAGCAGCAGGTACGGATCCTGTGGCAGCAACGGCAGGGTTTCGCGCAATTGTTGCAGGCCTTCGGCGAGGCGTTGCAGATCGGCTTCCTGATCACCGGACAGGGTGATGTGCAGATCGGCGTGACGGCCGTCGTTAATCAGCTTCAGCCCGACGTCGGCTTGCTGCACCTGACCGGCCTGACGCACCTTGGCGTGATTGAAACGCACGAACGCCGAGGATTCGGCGGCGTAACTGAGGGTGAATTGTTCCGGCTCGCGCACGCTGTCGCGCAGCCAATTGACCATGACCTTGAAGGCGTCGGACTGACTCTTCGAAATGCTCATCAGGCGTCTCCCCCAAACACATCAACGTTGCTGAATACGCAGGCCGGTGAAGCGTGGCCGACGCGGATCACCTGGTTCGGCTCGCCCTTGCCGCAGTTTGGCGTGCCCAGCACCATTCGGGTGCCGGCATTGCCGACCGCGCGCAGACTCTTCCAGAAGTGCGCGGAAATGCCCCGGTAGTTCGGATTTTTCACCACACCCTTGAGTTCACCGTTCTCGATCAACTGACCCCACTCGCAACCAAACTGGAATTTGTTGCGCGCATCGTCAATCGACCACGAACGGTTGGTGCTCATCAGAATGCCGTGCTCGATGCCGCTGATCAGTTGCGTCAGCGACTGATCGCCCGGCTCGATGTTGAGGTTGGCCATGCGGTCGATCGGCGGCCGGTTCCAGCCGCAGGCGCGGCTGTTGGCAACCCCGTCGAGACCGGCACGGAACTGCGAAAGCGCGCCGCCCAATGGCCGCAACAGCAAGCCTTCGCGAATCAGGAATTGTTTGCTGGCTTTGCTGCCGTCGTCATCGTGGCCGTAGCTGGCCAGCTCTTCGGGAATGTCCGGATCGAAGGTCACGTTGAGCAGCTTCGAGCCGTATTGCAGGCTGCCGAAGTCGCTGGTTTTGACGAAGCTGGTGCCGGCGTAATTGCGCTCGTCACCGAGGATGCGGTCGAGTTCCAGCGGGTGACCGATGGACTCGTGAATCTGCAGCATCATCTGGTCCGGCATCAGCAATAGATCGCGCGGGCCTTGCGGGGTGTTCGGCGCGAGCAGCAGTTGCAGGGCCTGATCGGCCACCTTCGGGCCGGCGCCGACCAGGCCGCAACGGCTGATCACGTCCGCGCCACCCTGCTGGCCGAAGTTCTCGCGGCCGAGGGAACGGGTCTGGCTGTCGTGGCCGTCGTAGGCGGTGACGTCGAGGCCTGGATAGACGAAGCGCTGGGCCTGGCGCAATTCGGCGCCGGCGCTGCTCAGGTAGATCTGCTCGACGTAGGTGATGCCGATGCTCGCTTCCCAATTCACCAGGCGCTCATCCTTTGGCACCGAGGCGGATTCCGCGCCGAGCAGCTCGAAGCATTCGCTCAGGGACGGGAAGGGTTGCTCAAGATTGGGCGAAAAGTAATCAGCGCGATCGCTCGACACCGGCTGGTTGCGCAGGTCGAGCAAGGCGTGCGGCTTCAGTCGCCGGGCCTGCTGTTCGGCGCGCTCAAGGGCGGCTTGCAGGCCTTGCTGCGACAGGTCGTTGGTCGCCGCGTAAGCCTCGACGCCGTTGACGCGCACAGTGAGCATCGCGCCTTCGTCGCGGCTCAGGCTTGGCGGCTCGGCGACGTTCTTGCGCACCGACAGGTACTGGCCGGACTCGCGTACATACCGCAGGGAAAAAAACTCGGCGCCCGTGCGCAAGGCAGCGAAGCGCTGCTTGAGCTGGGGGTGGAAATCGAACATTCGGGAACCTCCTTGTTATGGAGTTGCGGGGTGAAGCGATTCGGCGGGGGAGGGGTGAAACGATTGCGCGAGGTCTAGAGTAGGCCTGCGTGGGGGTAGGATCAAGTGAAGAGGGGGTGTAGGAGGATTTACTGTGCAGCAGGGGAATTTGTGCTGGAGGTGAGGGCCCCTTCGCGAGCAGGCTCGCTCCCACATTTGAAATGCATTCCAATGTGGGAGCGAGCCTGCTCGCGAAGGTAGCGCCTCGGTATTACGCCTTACTGAGCAACAGGCGTGATATCACGCATCGGCTTGCCCTTCACTGGCGCACCGCCAGCCACGTAGTAGGCAGCATTGCTACGCGGCAGTGGCTTGCGGCCACGGATCTTGTCGGCGATTTTCTCGGCGATCATGATCGTCGGCGCGTTGAGGTTACCGGTGGTGATGATCGGCATGATCGAGGCATCGACCACACGCAGGCTCTGCATGCCGTGCACGCGACCTTCGCCATCCACTACGGCCATCTCGTCGGTGCCCATCTTGCACGAGCAGGACGGGTGGAACGCGGTTTCGGCGTGCTCGCGGATGAACTTGTCCAGCTGCTCATCGGTTTGCACGTCGATGCCCGGGCTGATTTCGCGGCCACGGAAGGCGTCCAGCGCAGGCTGTTGCATGATTTCGCGGGTCAGGCGGATGCCGTCACGGAATTCCTGCCAGTCCTGCTCGGTGGCCATGTAGTTGAACAGGATGCTCGGGTGCTGACGCGGATCCTTGGACTTCAACTGGATGCGGCCACGGCTCGGCGAACGCATGGAACCCATGTGTGCCTGGAAGCCGTGCTCTTTCACACCGTTGCTGCCGTTGTAGTTAATCGCTACCGGCAGGAAGTGGTACTGGATGTTCGGCCACTCGAATTCCGGACGCGAACGGATGAAACCGCCGGCTTCGAACTGGTTGCTGGCGCCGATGCCGGTGCCGTTGAACAGCCACTCGGCACCGATGGCCGGCTGGTTGTACCAGAGCAGCGATGGGTACAGCGAGACCGGTTGGGTGCAGGCGTATTGCAGGTACAGCTCAAGGTGATCCTGCAGGTTTTCACCGACGCCCGGCAGGTCGTGGACCACCGGGATGTCGAGGCTTTCCAGCAGTTTTGCCGGGCCGACACCGGAGCGCTGCAGAATCTGCGGCGAAGCGATGGCGCCGGAGCACAGCAGGACTTCCTTGCGTGCCTTGGCTTCAACACGTTCTTCCGCCGAACCGACCAGGTAACGCACGCCGACCGCACGCTTGCCTTCGAACAGAATCTTGTCGGTCAGGGCGTGGGTGACGATGGTCAGGGTCGAGCGCTTTTTCGCGACGTCGAGGTAGCCACGGGCGGTGGAAGCACGACGGCCGTTCGGCGTCACGGTGCGATCCATCGGGCCGAAGCCTTCCTGCTGGTAGCCGTTCAAGTCTTCGGTGCGCGGGTAACCGGCCTGCACGCCGGCTTCAACCATGGCGTGGAACAGCGGGTTGTTGCCCGCCTTCGGCGTGGTCACGCTGACCGGGCCGTCGCCACCGTGGTAGTCGTTCGGGCCGATGTCGCGGGTTTCCGCTTTACGGAAGTACGGCAGGCAGTCGAGGTAGGTCCAGTCTTCCAGGCCTGGCAGCTTCGCCCAGCCGTCGTAGTCCATCGCGTTGCCACGGATGTAGCACATGCCGTTGATCAGCGAGGAGCCGCCGAGGCCTTTGCCGCGACCGCACTCCATCCGACGACCGTCCATGTGTGGCTCCGGATCGGTTTCATACGCCCAGTTGTAGCGACGACCTTGCAGCGGGAATGCCAATGCAGCCGGCATTTGCGTGCGGAAGTCGAAACGGTAGTCCGGGCCGCCTGCTTCGAGCAGCAGCACGGTGACGCCTTCGTCTTCAGTCAGACGGGTCGCCAGGGTGTTACCGGCCGAGCCGGCACCGATGATGATGTAATCGAATTCTTGGGACATTGAATGCACCCTCTTTAGATGTGGTCAGGCTGCCGAGTGGCCACTTTCTGTGGCGAGGGAGCTTGCTCCCGCTCGACTGCGAAGCAGTCGCAGAACCTGCGACCGAGCTCTGTCTGGATGAGCGCGGTGTCTGCAGTTGGGGCCGCTGCGCAGCCCAGCGGGAGCAAGCTCCCTCGCCACAAGGGCCCCAACTTCAGAGTTGCGTCAGATCAGAACACCGAGACGTAATCGCCCAGCTCGACCTGTACCGATTTGATGCGTGTGTAGTTGGTCAGCGAGCTGATGCCGTTTTCACGGCCCACGCCCGACTGCTTGTAACCGCCAACCGGCATCTTCGCGTCGGACTCGCCCCAAGCGTTGATCCAGCAAATACCGGCTTCCAGTTGATGAATCACGCGGTGTGCGCGGTTCAGGTCTTTGGTGACGATACCGGCGGCCAGGCCGAAGTCGGTGTCGTTGGCGCGGCGGATCACTTCTTCTTCGGTCTCGTAGGAGAGGATCGCCATCACCGGGCCAAAGATTTCTTCACGGACGATGGTCATCTCGTCGGTGCAGTCGGTGAACACGGTCGGTGCAACGAAGGCACCTTTGGCGAATTCGCCGTCGGTCAGACGCTCACCGCCGCACAGCACGCGGGCACCTTCTTCTTTACCCTTGGCGATGTAGCCCAGCACGCTTTCCATGTGGGCGAAGCTGACCAGCGGGCCGAAGTTGGTGTTTTCGTCTTCCGGGTTGCCGATGCGGATGCGCGCGACGCGCTCGACGATCTTGGCTTCGAAAGCGGCTTTCAGGTGGCTCGGTACGAATACGCGAGTACCGTTGGTGCAGACCTGACCGGAGCTGTAGAAGTTGGCCATCATCGCGGTGTCGGCGGCGCGATCGAGGTCGGCGTCGTCGCAGATGATCAGCGGCGACTTGCCGCCCAGTTCCATGGTCACGTCTTTCAGCGACGAAGCCGAAGCGCTGGCCATGACTTTCTTGCCGGTGTCGGTGCCGCCGGTGAAGGAGACTTTCTCGATGCGCGGGTGCTCGGTCAGCCAGGTGCCGACTTCACGGCCGCTGCCGGTCAGCACGTTGAACACGCCGTTTGGCAGGCCGGCTTCGGTGTAGATCTCGGCCAGTTTCAGGGTGGTCAGCGAGGTGACTTCGCTTGGCTTGAAGATCATTGCGTTACCGGCGGCCAGGGCTGGTGCGGATTTCCACAAAGCGATCTGGATCGGGTAGTTCCACGCGCCGATACCGGCGACCACGCCCAGTGGCTCGCGACGGGTGTAGACGAAGGCAGTGTCGCGCAGCGGAATCTGCTCGCCTTCGATCGCCGGCACCAGGCCTGCGTAGTATTCCAGCACGTCGGCGCCGGTGACGATGTCGACGTATTTGGTTTCGGAGAAGGCTTTACCGGTGTCCAGGGTTTCCAGAGCAGCCAGCTCATCGTTGCGCTCGCGCAGGATGTCGACGGCGCGACGCAGGATGCGCGAACGCTCCATGGCGGTCATCGCGGCCCAGATTTTCTGGCCCTTTTCAGCGCTGACCACAGCACGCTCGACGTCTTCCTTGGTCGCACGTTGCACTTGGGCGAGGACTTCACCGTTCGCCGGGTTGATGGCTTCGAAAGTGGCATCGCTGCCAGCGTCGGAGTACGCGCCATCGATGTAGAGTTTTTGCAGTTCGAAACGGGCCATAGTGTCCTCGCAAGTGCATTAGTGGTTGGCGTCGACCACCGCGCTGAAACTGCGGTGGCGGTTCAGGTACCGAGCGTTTTCTGTGTGCTCTGGCTCACCTGCTTGGCCAATTGGAAATCCATGTATTCGTACGCGATCTGTTGCGCCTGCGCCGTGTCGAAAGCGTCTCCCGACAGCGCGCCGCGCAACCACAAGCCGTCGATCAACGCTGCCAGTCCACGCGCGGCGCTGCGCGCATCTTCGAGCGGCAACACACGGCGGAACTCGCAGCACAGGTTGGAATACAGACGGTGATCGTTGATCCGCTGCAACCTGTGCAAAGACGGCTGGTGCATGCTGGTGGCCCAGAAGGCCAGCCAGGTTTTCATTGCCGGGCCATTGACCTGGCTGGCGTCGAAGTTGCCTTCGATGATCACCTGCAGATGCGCCCGTGGGCTGCTGTCTGCCAGCGCCTGTCGGCGCGCGGTGACGTTCTCGCTGAGGACATTCATCAGATACCGCATCGTGGCGGCAATCAGGCCGTTCTTGTCCTGAAAATAGTGACTGATGATGCCATTCGAGACACCGGCCAAACGGGCGATCAGCGCAATGCTGGCGTCCCCCATACCGACCTGATCGACCGCCTGCAACGTGGCTTCGATCAGTTGTTGGCGGCGGATGGGTTGCATACCGACCTTGGGCATCTTGCACATCTCCTTAGGCCTTCCGAAGGGCGATAAACGCCTATCGGATTGAGGGCCAGTCTATTTTGTTTTGATTGAACGTTCAATCAACAAAGAATAAGATCTGCGACAAATCGTCGCTGCCTACAGATTTTTTCTGCTTGTAAATGGCGATAAAACGACATCCGAAAATGCTTGAAACCTGCGTGGGGCATGGCGCGGTTCGCTATTCGATGGACGTGTTGAATGGGCAAGACGCTCGGGGCCAGGTTTCGGATGAACGTCCGCACAGCTTTGGCCACGAAAGCGATTCGCAACGCCATTTCGGCAGGTTCGGGCTTTTTTCGGGGTGTCTTTATATCACCCGCCGGTCGGCTGCCAACTAACCGATTGGTCGGGTTCCGTGTTGCCTTGTGTTCTTCTCTCGCAC
The DNA here is from genome assembly GCF_030209055.1 of Pseudomonas sp. lyk4-TYG-107. NCBI lineage: Bacteria > Pseudomonadati > Pseudomonadota > Gammaproteobacteria > Pseudomonadales > Pseudomonadaceae > Pseudomonas > Pseudomonas sp. lyk4-TYG-107. The sequence continues at coordinate 162,044 of NZ_JARVST010000001.1, read as the reverse complement.
TGCCTGGAGCATTTGTGCCATGAGTTCTGCCTCTCTTATAAAGACCCCGCCCGAGAAGGTGACGGTCAACGGTTGGGTGTTTTACACCTCTACCGCGTTGATTCTGTTGTTGACCGCCATTCTGATCATCGCCCCGCAAGAGGCCGGCAGATTGTTGGGTATCGCTCAGGCCTGGTTGTCGCGCAGCTTCGGCTGGTACTACATGGTGGTGATCGCCGCGTACCTGGTGTTTGTGGTGGGCCTGGCGTTTTCCTCCTACGGCAAACTCAAACTGGGCAGCAAGGACGACACCCCGGATTTTAGTTACGGCGCCTGGGCGGGGATGCTGTTCTCGTCGGGTATCGGTATTTCGCTGCTGTACTTCGGCGCGTCCGAGCCGCTGGACCATTACTTCAATCCGCCGGAAGGCGCAGCGGCCACCAACCTGGCCGCGCGTCAGGCGGTGCAACTGACCTTCCTGCACTGGGGCCTGCACGGCTGGGCGATCTATGCGCTGGTCGGTCTGGCCGTGGCGTACTTCGCTTACCGTCATAACCAGCCATTGGCCCTGCGTTCGGCGCTGTATCCGCTGGTCGGCGAGCGTTGGGTCAAAGGCGCGGCCGGTCACGCGGTGGACGGCTTCGGCATGTTCGTGACCCTGCTGGGTCTGGTGACCAACCTGGGGATCGGCTCGCTGCAAGTGTCCTCGGGGCTGGAAAACCTGTTCGGCATGGAACACAGCAACACCAACCTGCTGATCGTGATCATCGTGATGAGCACCGTGGCGACCATCGCTGCCGTGTCCGGTGTGGAAAACGGCATTCGTCGTCTGTCCAACCTGAACATCGTGCTGTTCAGCGGCCTGCTGATTTTTGTCCTGCTGTTCGGCCCGACCCTGCACCTGCTCAACGGCTTCGTGCAGAACATCGGCGACTACCTCAACAGCGTGGTGCTGAAGACCTTCGACCTGTACGTCTATGAAGGCGACAGCGCCAAGTCCGACCGCTGGCTGGGCCTGTGGACCCTGTTCTACTGGGCGTGGTGGATTTCCTGGGCACCATTCGTAGGCATGTTCATCGCGCGTATTTCCCGTGGTCGTACCGTGCGTGAGCTGGTCGCTGGTGTACTGCTGATCCCGTTGGGTTTCACCCTGGCGTGGCTGTCGATCTTCGGTAACTCGGCACTGGATCTGGTGATGAACCAGGGGGCGGTCGAACTTGGCAAGACGGCGCTGGAACAACCGTCGATGGCGATCTACCAGTTGCTGGAACACTACCCGGCGTCGAAAGTCGTTATCGGTGTGTCGATCTTCGTCGGTTTCGTGCTGTTCCTGACCCCGGCCGACTCCGGCGCGGTGATGATGGCGAATCTTTCCTGCAAGGGCGGCAACGTTGATGAAGATGCGCCGCACTGGCTGCGGATCTTCTGGTCGGTGGTGATCACGCTGGTGACCATCGGTCTGCTGTTCGCCGGTAACTTCGAAGCCATGCAAACCATGGTGGTGCTGGCCGGTCTGCCGTTCTCGGTGGTGCTGGTGTTCTTCATGTTCGGCTTGCACAAGGCCATGCGCCAGGACGTGCAGATCGAACAGGAGCAGGCGCAACTGGCTGAGCGCGGTCGTCGTGGTTTCAGCGAGCGTCTGACGCAGCTGGATCTGCAACCGAGCCAATCGGTGGTGCAGCGCTTCATGGACAAACACGTGACCCCGGCACTTGACGACGCTGCTGCACAACTGCGTGCACAGGGTCTGGAAGTGCAGACGCTGCTGGGCAAATCCAAACGCTGCATGGGCGTGCGCGTCGAGATGGAAGAGGGCAACCCTTTCGTCTACGAAGTGAGCCTGGACGGCTATCTGGCGACCCCGACCGAATCGGCCCAGTCCGATGAAGCGCGCCAGCGTTACTACCGCGCCGAGGTGTATTTGCACAACGGCAGCCAGGACTACGACCTGATGGGCTTCACGCAGGATCAGATCACACGCGATGTGCTCGATCAGTTTGAAAGCCATCGGCAGCTCCTTGGCCGGGTGTATAGCTAACCCCTGAAGTTTTGCGGTGCGGTCAGCTGCACCGTTAAACCATTGTGGTGAGGGGATTTATCCTCGATGGGTCGCGAAGCGGCCCCAAGCCGGCAATTGCGGTAGTTCAGATAAATCGCTGTCACAGGTTTCAGGACTGCTCCGCAGCTCATCGGGGATAAATCCCCTCACCACAGGTTCTCTGTTTGCAACTGAATAACCTGTACCAACAAAAACGCCGCGATCCTCTCGCGGCGTTTTTGTGTCCGGGGTTCTTACCCCAGGTTCTTGCCCAGCAACGCGTGATACAGCTCGCTGTCGCCCAGAATCCCCACCACATGGTTGTTGTCGTGCAGCACCAGTTTGTTGCCGGTCTGGTAGCGAATCTGCAGCGCGTCGCGCATGCCGATGTTCGAGTCCACCAGTGTCGGCTTGCGCTCAAGGGCTTCCACTGCTTGCCCCGGTGCCCAGTTCTGCAGGTTCAGCACCGAACCGTTCTGCCGCGCACCCTTGATCGTGTTGCCTTCGGCCAGGTCCAGCCACGAATCGCCACCCGGGTCGAGGCACACCGAACCGTTGATGCGTTTGCAGTTGTCCAGCGTGCGCATCAGGCTGCGGCCACACAGGACGTTGAGCGGGTTGGTGTGGGCTACGAAGGTGCGCACATAGTCGTCCGCCGGGTTCAGTACGATCTCTTCCGGCACGCTGTACTGGATGATCCGGCCGTCCTTCATGATCGCGATGCGGCTACCCAGTTTCAGTGCTTCGTCGAGATCGTGACTCACAAACACGATGGTCTTGCTCAGCTTGCGTTGCAGTTCCAGCAGTTCATCCTGCAGGCCCTGACGGATCAGCGGGTCGAGTGCCGAGAACGGTTCGTCCATCAGCAGAATGTCGGCGTCCATCGCCAGTGCCCGGGCCAGGCCGACACGCTGCTGCATGCCGCCGGAGAGTTCATCGGGCTTCTTGTTGCGCCATTGGGTCAGGCCGACCAGTTCGAGCTTGTCGTCGACCAGCTTGCGCCGTTCCTTTTCCGGTCGGCCCTGCATTTCCAGACCGAAACTGATGTTCTCGCGCACCGTCAGCCACGGCATCAGGGCGAACTTCTGGAACACCATGGCGATGCGTTTGGTGCGCATCATTTTCAGTTCGGCCGGGGTGCAGGAAGCGATGTCGATCTGCTTGCCTTCGTGCTCGACGAACAGCTTGCCGCGACTCACGGTGTTGAGGCCGTTGATGCAGCGCAGCAGGCTCGACTTGCCGGAGCCGGACAGGCCCATCAGTACGCAGATCTCGCCCTTGTTGATGTCCAGACTGGCCTTTTCCACGCCGACGATCTGCCCGGTCTTTTTCAGGATCTCGCTGCGGGTCAAGCCTTGATCGAGAAGTTTCAGTGCTTCGCGCGGATCCTTGGTGAAGATCACGTCAACGTTATCGAAGCGAATTATGCTCATGCGTCACCCCCTACTTTGGCGTCGGGTTGTTTGCAGATACGGTCGAGCATGATCGCCAGCAGTACGATCGCCAGGCCCGCTTCGAAGCCCAGGGCGATATCAGCAGTGTTCAGTGCGTTGACCACCGGTTTGCCGAGTCCGTCGGCGCCTACCAGTGCCGCGATCACCACCATCGACAGCGACAGCATGATGCACTGGGTGATGCCGGCAGCGATGCTCGGCATGGCGTGAGGCAGTTCGATCCGTGAGAGCAATTGGCGACGCGAGCAGCCGAAGGCCTTGCCGGCGTCCATCAGTTCTTGCGGGACATCGCGGATGCCCAGGTAGGTCAGGCGGATCGGCGCAGCGATGGCGAACACCACCGTGGAGATCAGGCCCGGCACCACACCCAGCCCGAAGAGGGTCAGGGTAGGAATGAGGTAAACGAAGGTCGGTACGGTCTGCATCAGATCGAGTACCGGACGCATTAAAGTGTAGAACATCGGCTTGTGCGCAGCGACGATGCCCAGCGGTACGCCGATGACCACGCAGACCAGGGTCGCGAACATGACCTGGGCGAGGGTTTCCATGGTTTCCTGCCAGTACCCCAGGTTGAGGATCAGCAGGAACGAGGCAATCACAAAAACAGTCAGCCCCCATTTGCGCTGGATGAAATGCGCGAGCAGGGCGATGAGGCCGATCAAGACGAAGGGATTGAACCAGGTCAGCGCAAACGTCACGCCGTGGATCATCGTTTCCAGTGTCACGGCGATTGCGTCGAAGGTGCTGGCGCCGTGTTGCGTCAACCATTCAACGAAGCCCGCGATGTACTGGCCTAAAGGGATTTTCTGATCAATCAGCATGGTAGTGAACGTCCGCATGCAAGGAATAAACAGCCCGGGCGAGCGAACTCGCCCGGCGTAAGGCAATTACTGTGCGAGCTTGGCTTTCACGGCCTCCAGGCCTGGTTTACCGTCAATGGTGGTCACGCCAGCGAGCCAGGTATCGAGCACCTGTGGGTTCTTTTTCAGCCAGGCCTTGGCGGCCGCTTCAGGCTTCATCTTGTCGTCGAGGATGTTGCCCATCAGGGTACTTTCCATGTCGACGGTGAACTCCAGGTTCTTCAGCAACTGACCGACGTTGCTGCATTCGGTGGTGTAGCCCTTGCGGGTGTTGGTCGCCACGGTGGCAGCACCGAAATCGGGGCCGAAGAAGTCATCGCCGCCGGTCAGGTATTGAATCTTGAAGCGCTTGTTCATCGGGTGCGGCGCCCAGCCGAGGAAGACCACGGCGGTGTCGCGTTTCTGCGCGCGGTCGACCTGCGAGAGCATGCCCGCTTCGGACGATTCGACGACCTTGAAGCCGGCGGTTTTCAAACCGAAAGCGTCCTTGTCGATCATGCTCTGGATCAGGCGGTTGCCGTCGTTGCCAGGCTCGATGCCGTAAATCTTGCCATCGAGCTCTTTCTTGAATTTGGCGATGTCGGCGAAGTCATGCAGGCCCTTGTCGTACAGGGCTTGCGGTACGGCGAGGGTGTACTTGGCACCCTTGAGGTTGGTGCGCACCACTTCGACGGTGCCGGCATCGCGGTAGGCCTTGATGTCGTTTTCCATGGTCGGCATCCAGTTACCGAGGAACACATCCATGTTCTTGCCGTCGGCCAGCGACTTGTAGGTCACGGGCACGGAGATCATGGTGGTCTTGGTTTTGTAGCCGAGGGCGTCGAGCACCACCGAGGTGGTGGCGGTGGTGGCGGTGATGTCGGTCCAGCCGACATCGGAGAAGTTCACGGTACTGCACTGCGCCGGTTCTGCGGCTTGAGCCAGTAACGGCAGACTCAGCATGGCGGCCAACAACAACGACGGGGAACCTTTCATGGATGGACTCCTTGGTGTTTTTTTTGGCAGTGTTCCGACTGTGGACCACCGCACTTATAGGTTGCGGTTGGATGGCGTTCTGGAGACAGCTCTACCACGGCGCCTTGCAATCGAGTCATAACGATCATGTACCAGTGAAAATCTGACGCCTACAGGGTGGGTCGTATCCAGTACAGGGATGGTCGCATCCAGTGTCAGTGACGTCGTTTACAGCTTTTTTCCGCCCCGTTTGGCCATCTGAACCGCATAAAAACGGCGAAAACACGGGAGGAAACCGGCACGGCGTTGGTGGGCATGAGTGCGTCGGTGTCAGACGCCGAGCGACCTGACAAAAGCCTGATGATGCGGGCATTCCGGCGGATCGCAGCTTGAGCGTAGCAGCTCCGCCAGCGGGCGCTTAACGCCCCGGACCGGCATCCTCAGGAGCTCTGCAGCAATGGCTATCAGCGTTTTCGACCTGTTCAAAATCGGCATCGGCCCGTCCAGTTCCCACACCGTCGGCCCGATGCGCGCCGCCGCCCTGTTTGTCGAATCGCTGCGCGACCGGCACCTGCTCGAGCAGGTACGGCGTATAGAAGTGCAACTGTTCGGCTCACTGTCGGCTACCGGTATCGGCCACGGCAGCGACAATGCAGTGATCATGGGCTTGATGGGCGAGTGGCCGGACGCAATCGACCCGTCGCAGATCGGCCCGCGTATTCAGGCGCTGCGCGAAACTCACACGCTGTTATTGGATGGTCGTCTGTCGGTGCCGTTTGTCTGGGCTCGCGACATGCGCCTGATCGACGAAAACCTGCCGTTCCACCCCAACGCCATGACTCTGGTTGCCGAAGGCGATCACGGCGAAATTCATCGCGACACCTACTATTCGGTCGGTGGCGGTTTTGTCGTGGATCAGGCGCAGGCATCCAGCGGTGTGGTCGATCTGGATCGCACCGAATTGCCTTATGACTTTTCCAGCGCGGTGGAACTGCTGCAGCTGTGCCAAAAGAACAACCTGCGCGTCGCCGAACTGATGATGGCCAACGAAAAGGTCTGGCGCAGCGAAGAGGAAATCCGCGCCGGACTGATGAAGCTGTGGCGGGCGATGCAGGATTGCGTCGAGCAGGGCCTCAAGCACGAAGGCATCCTTCCCGGCGGTCTCAATGTGCGCCGGCGCGCGGCCAAGTTGCATCGCAGCCTGCAGGAGTTGAACAAGCCCAACGTGATCGGTTCGACGTTGAGCGCGATGGAATGGGTCAACCTGTTCGCCTTGGCGGTCAACGAAGAAAACGCCGCGGGCGGGCGTATGGTCACGGCGCCGACCAATGGCGCGGCGGGGATCATTCCGGCGGTGTTGCACTACTTTATGAAGTTCAGCGAAGCGGTCACCGACGCCAACGTCGTCGATTACTTCCTGGGCGCGGCGGCGGTGGGGATTCTGTGCAAGAAGAACGCCTCGATCTCCGGTGCCGAAGTCGGCTGCCAGGGCGAGGTCGGTTCGGCCTGCGCGATGGCGGCGGCGGGGTTGGCGGAGATTCTCGGCGCGACGCCGGAGCAACTGTGCAACGCGGCGGAAATCGGCCTGGAACACAACCTCGGCCTGACCTGTGATCCGGTCGGCGGCCTGGTGCAGGTGCCGTGTATCGAGCGCAACGCAATTGCCGCTGTGAAGGCGATCAACGCAGCGCAGATGGCCCTGCGTGGCGATGGTCAGCACTTCATCTCGCTGGACCGGGTGATCCGCACCATGCGTGATACCGGCGCCGATATGCATGACAAATATAAAGAGACCTCGCGGGGTGGTTTGGCGGTCAGCGCGGTTGAGTGCTGAGACCGTGTCGCTCCCATCGCGAGCAGGCTCACTCCTACACTTGGAATGCGTTCCCCTGTAGGAGTGAGCCTGCTCGCGATAGCGCCAGACCAATCAAAACTGCGCGCTAAGTGAACACAACAAAACAATCACGCCACCTTTTAGCGCGTCGCAATCAGATAAGAGCTTTTCCCACTCGCAGTGCGCCATTCGCACTCCCTGCCGTCCGTCACCCGTGCTTGCGGTGACACTCTGAAACAACTGCGCGCAAGCCCGTTCCCACAAGTGCTACCGATCTGCTCACGGGCAGCGGGGCAGGGCTCTCGGCGCCGCTGATGGCACTTCGAAACACCGTGTGTCCGACGTCTTGAATAGACACGTCGCGACGTCGTTTTCAGGAGTTATTGAACAGCCATTCAATTTTAGGCATGGCAATTGCTCTGTCATAACAAAGCCCGTCTCCCACGCGAGAACGCCGGCAATAACAAGAGCCTCCGCCTGAGGCCATCACCCGCTTTGTGTGAGGAGATACCGCGATGACGTCGTTCAACTCCGGGGCCCAACCCCAGAACCGTGCGCCTCAATCCATCGGCTTTCTGCTGCTGGACAATTTCACGCTGATTTCTCTGGCCTCCGCAGTCGAGCCCCTGCGAATGGCCAACCAATTGTCCGGTCGTGAGCTGTATCGCTGGAGCACCCTGACCGTCGATGGCGGTCAGGTGTGGGCCAGTGACGGTCTGCAAATCACCCCCGATGCCTCCATGCACAAAGCTCCGCCCCTGGACACCGTGATCGTCTGCGGCGGGATCGGCATTCAACGCACCGTGACCCGTGAACACGTCTCGTGGCTGCAAAGCCAGGCGCGTCAGTCCAAGCGTCTGGGCGCGGTGTGCACCGGCAGCTGGGCTTTGGCTTGCGCCGGTCTGCTCGACGGCTTCGATTGCAGCGTGCACTGGGAATGTCTGGCGGCGATGCAGGAAGCTTTCCCGCGTGTGGCGATGAGCACTCGCCTGTTCACCCTCGACCGTAACCGTTTCACCAGCTCCGGCGGCACCGCGCCATTGGACATGATGCTGCACCTGATCAGCCGCGATCATGGGCGTGAGCTGTCCGCCGCGATCTCGGAAATGTTCGTCTACGAACGCATCCGCAACGAGCAGGATCATCAGCGCGTGCCGCTCAAGCACATGCTCGGCACCAACCAGCCGAAACTGCAGGAAATCGTTGCGCTGATGGAAGCCAATCTGGAAGAGCCGATCGACCTCGACGAACTGGCGGTGTACGTCGCCGTGTCGCGTCGACAGCTGGAGCGGCTGTTCCAGAAATACCTGCACTGCTCGCCGTCGCGCTACTACTTGAAGCTGCGCCTGATCCGCGCGCGGCAGTTGCTCAAGCAAACGCCGATGTCGATCATCGAAGTGGCGTCGGTGTGTGGTTTCGTCTCGACGCCGCACTTCTCCAAGTGCTACCGCGAATACTTCGGCATTCCGCCGCGTGACGAACGCGTAGGCTCCAACACCACCCAGCAAGTGGCGATGCTGCCGCTGCCGCAGGCGATCGTGATGTCGCCGCTGTCGGGACCGATGTCGGCGTTGAGTCAGGCGCGTAATGAGTCGACGTTTGCCAGCGTAAGGCTGTAGACCGAGTCATCGTTCTTCGCGAGCAGGCTCGCTCCCACCTGGAATGCATTTCAAATGTGGGAGCGAGCCTGCTCGCGAATGGATTTATCAGGCGCTATGGCTTTGCTGGTAATCCGCCAACGCCGGCAACAACTGTTTGTCGATCGCCTGGCGCACCGCAGGCTGGATACTGGCGCCGCTGGTGTACATGTCCTTGACCATCTTGCGCAATTCAAACGCGCGAACATTGTCCAGACCACGCACCGCACACTCACAGGCCTGCTCGGCGGTCGAACCGCTCGGCACTTGAAAACCCAATGCCTTGAGCTGGCCCAACAAGTCTTCCTGATCGATCAAATCGGCATACATCATGGCGCGCTTCCTTCTTCGGCAACGGAGGTCGTGACTCGATTCTGGTGGGCATGTGGAGGCACGGCAAGGGCGATTTGTCGCAGTGGCCGCGACGGCTATGAACAGGTCGTTTTCGGCTAACTCAGTGCCAAGGGGAGTCGGCACACTGACCTCAGCTCGCTACAGACGGTTTGGTCACCCTCGACTGGCAGCTCCTCAACAGTACCCTCTGCCCCGATCCTGTCACGGCTTGTATCGGGGCTTTTTTTGCCCGTGAATCCGGGAGCGGTGTGTGGTTGGCTCTGACGCCTTCGCGAGCAGGCTCGCTCCCACATTTGAAATGCATTCCAGTGTGGGAGCGAGCCTGCTCGCGAAGAACGATGACGCGGTTTACCGTTGCAACACCAGAATCCGCGACAACAACTCATCCCGATCGATGTAGCAACCCTGGAAATGCCGCGCCCCGGTCGCTGGATCAAACGCATTGCGCGCATGCAGCGTGCGGCGGTTATCGAAGCACCACAGCTCCCCCGGATTGAGTCGCTGCATCAGCCGAAATCGTGGCTCGCGGGTCATCGCAATCAAGCGCCGATAGGCCCGGTACAGCAGCGGCATCTGCTCCACCGATGTATCGAATGCGCCGCGCAAAAAGTTCGCCATGCGAATCTCCGCGACCCGGCCCAGCGCATCCAGCGCAATGATCGGCGCCAGGCAACGATAGTCGCTGTGGCGGTCCTTGTTGCGAAACTCCACGGGGATTTCGCACAGCGCCTGGAACAGCTCCGGTGCTTCCTGACGCAACGCGTCGGCAATCGCAAAACCATCGACGAAAATACTCTCGCCACCCTCGGCATCATTCACCAGGCAATGCAGAAATTGCAGACCCGGTTGCAGCTCGCGAGTCGGCAAGTCGGTGTGCAACGGCAGGTTGAAAGCGGTGTAGGCGTTGCTGTCGGCATCGGCCTTGGACTGCACGTTGAACAGCACGCCGAAGTTGCTCTCGCGGATGAACGAAATGCGCTGGGCGATCAGCTTCAGCGAACCCGGTTCGGTGGGCACGCCGCGCACCTGAGTCAGGCCGATGTCGCGTACCGCGATCAACCATTGCAGCAGCGCGCCGTTGTCGTTTATCAGCGCTGAATATTCGAATACCGGTAGCTGCAAATCGCTGCGCCACAGGTAAGCCTTGGGTTTGGCGGCCAGACGTTCGGCGCGGGACTCGTCGTCATAGGCGTGCGCACGCAGCCAGCCCGGATCGAAGCGACTGCGATGGCCGTCCTGCCAGTCGATCTGCAGACAGCCGTCGCTGTCGATGTGCGCGTTGGCGGGGACGAGATCCGGCGCGGCATCGACGATCTCGAATACCTGCTCACGGGTGACGGTGTAGACGCACTGCTCGCACGGGCAGTTATCTCGCAACCAGACGTGATGGAACGGGCTGACGCGGCCGTCGGCCCAGGCAATCGACACGCGATCCGCCAGGTTCTGCACGCCGCTCAGCGCGCTGATCAACGGATAAGTACGGAAATCGGCAACAGCGGCAGCGGTGTGCATGGCGGCTCCTTGCGTGGGAGGGATTAACGGGCGGGTGGCAGAGCGATGACACGGCCGATGTAAGCCGGGGCGGGCAGATCGACTTGCTCGGCGGCGATGGCTTGCAGGCGGCTCAAGGTGTCCGGGGTGAACGGCGCGGAACGTGGGCCGGCGAGATCGACGTGCAACAGCATCTGCTCGTTACCGGCCAGTTCCTTGTCGTCGCCGGCCAGGTGCAGGCTGTGATAGAGGTGCAGGCGTTTGCTGTCGTGGCCGATGATTTGCGTGCGCACCTCGACCTCGGCGCCGAGCTTCACTTCGTGCAGGTAATTCAGGTGCAGTTCAAGGGTAAACAGCGAGTGGCCGCTGGCTTCGCGGTTGTTGCTGTCCATGCCGAGACGGTCCATGAGCGCGTCGGTGGCGTAGCTGAAAATCAGCAGATAGAAGGCGTCGCGCAGATGGCCGTTGTAGTCGACCCAGTCGGGGATGATGGTGGTTTGGTAGGTGGTGAGAGTGGGCATGGTGTCAGATCCAACATTATTAGTGACTGGGCTGCCGTCTTCGCGAGCAAGCCCGCTCCCACATTGGAATGCGGTCACCTGTGGGAGCGGGCTTGCTCGCGAAGGGGCCGGAATTGCTGAGCAAGGATTACTCGCTGAAACTCATTCCATGCTTTTCTTTGGTGGTCTTCACCGCCTCCAGCACCGCCAGCAGGCAGTCATCACGATAGCGCTCCAGCGCCGAAATGCTGTGGCGGCCGAGCTGGTCGCTGGTGCCATCGACCACATCGTCGATCAGCTTGTCGGTCAGTTCCGGTGCCGGCAGATAAGTCCACGGCAACTGCAACGCGGGGCCGAACTGCGACATGAAGTGACGCATCCCCGCGTCACCGCCGGCCAGCGTATAGGTCAGGAACGTGCCCATGAACGACCAGCGCAGCCCGGCGCCAAAACGGATCGCGTCGTCGATCTCGCCAGTGGTCGCCACCCCGTCGTTGACCAGGTGCAGCGCCTCGCGCCACAGCGCTTCGAGCAGACGGTCAGCGATGAATCCCGGCACTTCCTTGCGCACATGCAGCGGGCGCATGCCGAGGGATTCGTAGACTTTCATCGCCGCTTGCACGGCCTCGGGCGCGGTGTTCTTGCCGCCGACCACTTCCACCAGCGGCAGCAGGTAAACCGGGTTGAACGGGTGCCCGACCACGCAGCGTTCAGGGTGGGTCGAGCTCTCGTAGAACTCGCTCGGCAACAGGCCGGAAGTGCTCGATCCGATCAAGGCATCAGGCTTGGCCGCTGCGCTGATTTTGCTGTGCAGATCGAGTTTCAGCTCGAGGCGTTCCGGGGCACTTTCCTGAATGAAATCGGCATCGCGCACGCATTCTTCGATGGTCGCGACAAAACGCAGACGATCCTGCGAAGCACCGGGCGCCAGACCGTTTTTCTCCAGCGCACCCCAGGCATTCGCCACGCGTTTGCGCAGCGCAGCTTCAGCGCCGGGCGCCGGGTCCCAGGCCACCACGTCGAGGCCATGGGCGAGGGCACGCGCGACCCAGCCGCTGCCGATGACACCGCTGCCGAGGGCGGCGAAGGTTTTGATGTCGGTGATAAAGCTCATGGTGATTTCCTGAATTTGGCACAAAAAACTGTGGGAGCGGGCTTGCTCGCGAAGAGGCCGGTACATCCGACGCATCTTTATGGGCAGAGCCAGCGCCTTCGCGAGCAAGCCCGCTCCCATAGGGGGAAATGAGTGCTGGGTCAGCCGCGCTGGGTCAGGCCCATCTTCTTGCGGCCCTCAGCCGGGGTCAGCACGCGGGCGCCGAGGCGGCTGAGGATCTCGCTGGCGCGTTCGACCAGTTGGCCGTTGGTCGCCAGCACGCCCTTGTCCAGCCACAGGTTGTCTTCCAGACCAACCCGCACGTTGCCGCCGAGCAGCACCGCTTGCGCGGCCATTGGCATCTGCATGCGGCCGATGCCGAACCCGGCCCACACCGCATCGGCGGGCAGGTTGTCGACCATGGCTTTCATGGTGGTGGTGTCGGCCGGCGCACCCCACGGGATGCCCAGGCACAGCTGGAACAGCGGGTTGTCGAGCAAGCCTTCCTTGATCATCTGCTTGGCGAACCATAGATGGCCGGTGTCGAAAATTTCCAGTTCGGCCTTCACCCCCAGCTCGGTGATGCGCTTGGCGCCGGCGCGCAGTTGCGCCGGGGTCGAGACGTAAATGGTGTCGCCGTCGCCGAAGTTCAGCGTGCCGCAATCGAGGGTGCAGATTTCCGGCAGCAGTTCTTCAACGTGAGCCAGACGGGTCAGCGGGCCGACCAGATCGGTGTTCGGGCCGAACTCCATCGGGTGCTCGCCGGCACCGATCTCCAGGTCGCCGCCCATGCCGGCGGTGAGGTTGACGATGATGTCGACGTCGGCCTCACGGATGCGCTCCATCACTTCGCGGTACAGCGCCACGTCACGGCTGAACTTGCCGGTCTGCGGGTCGCGCACGTGGCAGTGGACGACGGTGGCGCCGGCCTTGGCCGCTTCCACGGCAGCCGCTGCAATCTGTTTCGGGGTGACCGGCACGTGGGGGCTCTTGGCGGTCGTGTCGCCAGCACCGGTGAGTGCGCAGGTGATGATGACGTCGTGGTTCATGGTGCGGTTTCCTTCAGGCGTGATGGGTTTGTTCGCAGCCCTTTCTCGGGCTGCGAAGCGTGTGTTCGGGCTTGGGTTATTTGCTGGTCAGTTGCAGATTTTCAGCGGCCGGTTTGCCGTCGAAGGTGGTTACACCTTCCAGCCAGCGCTGCTTGTCTTCGGGGTGATCCTTGAGCCATTGCTTGGCCGATTCGAAGGCGTCCTTGTGATCGAGCAGTGGCTGCATCATCCGGCTCTCGTCTTCGGCGGTGAACGTCAGGTTGCTCAGCAGGCGACCGATGTTCGGGCACTGTTCGGCGTATTTCGGCGCGGTGACAGTCCACACCGTGGCCATGCCTTCGTTCGGGCCGAGGGCGTCTTCGCTGCCAGTGAGGTAAGTCATCTTGACGTTGACGTTCATCGGGTGCGGCGCCCAGCCGAAGAACACCACGGCCTCTTTGCGGCGCACGGCGCGGTCGACGGCGGCGAGCATCCCGGCTTCGCTGGACTCGACCAGCTGGAATTTGCCGAGGCCGAACTGGTTCTTGGCGATCATCGCCTTGATCTGCGTGTTGGCGCCCGAACCCGGTTCGATCCCGTAGATCTTGCCGCCCAGTTCCTTTTCGAACTTGGCAATGTCGGCAAAAGTCTTCAGACCCTTGTCGGCCAGATAGGTCGGCACGGCGAGGGTCGCGCGGGCATCCTTCAGGTTCGGTGCTTCCAGGACTTTGACCTGGTTGGCGTCGACGAACGGGGTGATGGTCTGGGTCATCAGCGGGTTCCAGTAACCGAGGAACAGGTCCAGACGCTGATCGCGGATCCCGGCGAAGATGATTTGCTGGGACGCGCTGGTTTGTTTGGTGCTGTAGCCGAGGCCGTCGAGCAGGACCTGGGTCATGGCACTGGTGGCGATCACGTCGGTCCAGTTGACGACGCCCATGCGCACGTTCTGGCACGAGGCGGGTTCGGCTGCCATGACGCTGGCGCTCAAGAAAGCGGTACCGCTGAGTGCAAGAACACAGCTGCTGATCAGTCGTTTCATGTCGGGTTCCTCGGCAGGTCGTTTATTGTGAGTTCCGGCATCTGGCGTGCCGGTGATGCCAAGTTACGCAGCAACGGCCCCGTGAAAGCGCACTGCGGCGACTGGCATTTGCACTGTAGCGACCTGTGCGCTTGAACGCTGACGACAATCGGCGTATCAACGATCCACGCTACCCGCTAACCGAGTGCGCACATGTCCCAGGATTTCTACTTTCTGCTGATGCCGGGGTTTTCCGCCATCGGCTTTATCTCCGCGATCGAACCGCTGCGGGTAGCCAACCGTTTTCGTGGCGAGCTGTACCGCTGGCACGTGCTCAGCGCCGATGGCGGGGCGGTGCTGGCGAGCAACGGCATGTCGGTCAACGCCGACGCGGCGCTGGAGCCGCTGAAGAAAGGTGCGACGCTGTTAGTGGTGGCCGGATTCGAACCGCTGAAGTTCGCCACGCCAACCCTTGAGCACTGGCTGCGCCGCCTGGACAACGAAGGCGTGACCCTCGGTGCCATCGACACCGGCAGTTTCGTCCTCGCCGAAGCCGGCCTGCTCGACGGCCATCGCCTGACCTTGCACTGGGAGGCCATCGATGCGTTCAAGGAATCTTATCCACAGCTCAGCGTCACCCAGGAACTGTTCGAGATCGACCGCCGGCGCATCACCTCGGCGGGCGGCACGGCGTCTATCGATCTGATGCTTGATCTGATCGCCCAGGCCCATGGCCCGCAACTGGCGATTCAGGTCAGCGAGCAGTTCGTGCTGGGACGGATACGTCCGCGCAAGGACCACCAGCGCATGGAAGTCGCCACGCGCTACGGCATCAGCAACAAGAAGCTGGTGCAGGTGATTGGCGAGATGGAACAACACAGCGAACCACCGCTGACCACGCTGCAACTGGCGGAATCGATCAAGGTGACACGGCGACAGTTGGAGCGCCTGTTTCGGCTGCATCTGAACGACACGCCGAGCAATTTCTATCTGCGGTTGCGATTGGAAAAAGCCCGGCAGCTGTTGCGTCAGACCGATATGAGCGTGCTCGAAGTCAGCATCGCCTGCGGCTTTGAATCGCCGTCGTATTTCACCCGCAGCTATCGAGCAAAATTCGCCCGCTGCCCCCGCGAAGACCGCCGTACCGCCCAAGCTTGAATGGATGCACACAAAACCAATGTGGGAGCGGGCTTGCTCGCGAAAGCGGAGTGTCAGTCGAAACATGAGTTGACTGATCCACCGCATTCGCGAGCAAGCCCGCTCCCACATTTTTGATCTTCAGTGTCTGAAGAAAAGGTTACTTCTTCACCAACGCCGAACACGCCGCTTTATAAGCCTCATGCTGATACTTGTTCAGCGTCCCCGGCAGCTCGAAATTGTGCTTCTTGGCCTGGGCATTGATCGTCTGCGGCGACAACAACGTCACCTCACACCCGTCCAGCAACTGAAACACACCCTCGATCTTGAACGTGGTCGGACCACCGGCAAACTCACCCTTCTTGCTGCGCTTCTTGATCGCAATCCGGTCAATCGAATGCTCGCGCACAAACGAAGCAACCTGCGCCGCGAAGCGTTTGACGTTAGCCGCCTCGTCATCATCGTCGAGGGCGATTTTCTTGGTGTTGAGCGCCACATGGCTCAGCGTTGCCCCGTCAAGGGAGGCCACGGCGATGATCGCTTCGCTGCCTTTGATTTCGATGCCGCAGATGTTCATGGGAATTCCTTTGAATAAAGAGGGCAGCCTACAACTCAAGCTGATTGGCGGTGATGCCGAACGCTGCGGCAATTTTCTCGCGTGTGGCCTTGCGAGGCTTGGCGACTGTTTCCTGCTGAGCAAACGCCGGTTGTGAAATACCCATGCGTTTGGCGACTTCTTCCTGAGTCAAGTTGAGATATTCACGCCAGGCACGGATCGGTGTCGCCCCGTCGACCATCCGACTGACGACTTCATGGGGAATCAGGTCGGGCTGCTTTTTCTGCGCAATGTACTGCGCGTAAGGGATGACGACGAAGGCTGGGTTGCCTTCAGCGTCGTTGATGATTTGGATGTCAGTAGGTGCGTTCATCGCGTTTCTTGACCTCTTGAATACTGATCACTTTGATTGCGCCATCCCAGTCAAACATGACTCGATAATTGCCGACGCGCAGGCGGTAGGCGTAGTCATGGCCAATCAGTGCTTTGACATTGCCCACATCAGGCATGTCGGCGAGCGACGTAACGGCATCTCGAACCTTTACCTGATGCACAGAGTGCAATTTCAAGAGTTGCTTAACGGCCTTTCGTGTCCAGTGGATGCTGTTCATGGAAGAATATAAGTCTTTTATAAGATTCGCGAATCTTTACTTATATTTCCAATGTGACCAATCAAGAACTGTTGTCAGCATATTGCGTGAAAGGCCCGTAGATCGGAGCTTTCACGCAATACGTGTAGGCGAAGTCGGCATGTGCCGTAAGAAGAAGAGATTCACGAGGCGAATGCAGAAAGTGGTTCCAATTTTCCTTCAAATTTTGAGGACTATTCCTGCCCAATCGACTCCAAAAACTCCGACCGTTCGTCACTCATCCGTGCCACGCAGTCATTCTGCGCAATCTTGAACGCCTTGCTGCCTTCGGTGGCCGGGAATGCTTCCACCGCGCAATCCGCATCCCGCGTCTTCAGCCACTGCTGCTGAGCCGTCTTCAGTTTGGCGGTGATGTCGGCCAGTTGCGCGGCGTTTTTGCCATAGGTGGTCTGCATGCGCTCGTTGAGGCTGGCGTAGTTGTCCTTGAGCAGGTCTTCGGCGGTGCTGCGGCTGTAGGTCGAGCACTCCAGGGTCTGGACGTCGTTTTCCACCGCGTCGCACGGGTTGTTGTCGGTCTCTTCGGCGGCGTGTACGCCGGTCGCCATCAGTGCCAAAGCCAGGAAGATCGATTTCATGGTTGTCGCCGCTCTAATCCAGTGGTGTATCCAAGATGCGCCAGATTCTGGCTCAAGCTGGCGGGCTTGAACAGGTAGCTGATCGGGACGCCTGGCGACCCTTTGTCGCGGATTGACGCTTTCGGCAATTCCCCTGTCGTTTTTGCACCCGGTCGCCCCGGCACCGAGGCATATGCTGGCCCCAAAGCGCCGGCAGACGATTCGGCGCATGAATCGCCAATAAGGGGACGCCTGATGAGCCCAGCCGAATTACACGCCGACAGCATCGTTATCGACGGTCTGATCATTGCCAAATGGAACCGCGAGCTGTTCGAAGACATGCGCAAGGGCGGTCTGACGGCGGCCAACTGCACTGTGTCGGTGTGGGAAGGCTTTCAGGCGACCGTGAACAATATTGCCGCCAGCCTGAAGCTGATCCGCGAAAACAGCGACCTGGTGATGCCGGTGCGCACCACCGCCGACATCCGCCGCGCCAAGGAGCAGGGCAAGACCGGCATCCTTTTCGGCTTCCAGAACGCCCACGCGTTCGAAGACCAGATCGGCTATGTCGAGGTGTTCAAGCAGCTCGGCGTCGGCATCGTGCAGATGTGCTACAACACCCAGAACCTGGTCGGCACCGGCTGCTACGAGCGTGACGGCGGCCTGTCGGGCTTCGGTCGCGAAATCGTCGCCGAGATGAACCGCGTCGGCGTCATGTGCGACCTGTCCCACGTTGGCTCCAAGACTTCCGAAGAAGTCATCCTCGAATCGAAAAAACCGGTCTGCTATTCCCACTGCCTGCCGTCGGGTCTGAAAGAGCACCCACGCAACAAGTCCGATGCTGAACTGAAGTTCATTGCTGACCACGGCGGTTTTGTTGGCGTGACCATGTTCGCGCCATTCCTCGCCAAGGGCATCGATTCGACCATCGACGATTACGCCGAAGCCATCGAATACACCATGAACATCGTCGGCGAAGACGCCATCGGCATCGGCACCGACTTCACCCAGGGTCACGGCCAGGACTTCTTCGAATACCTGACCCACGACAAGGGCTACGCCCGTCGTCTGACCAGCTTCGGCAAGATCATCAACCCGCTGGGCATCCGCACTGTCGGCGAGTTCCCGAACCTGACCGAAACCCTGCTCAAGCGCGGCCACTCCGAGCGTGTGGTGCGCAAGATCATGGGCGAGAACTGGGTGAACGTCCTCAAAGACGTCTGGGGCGAATGAATAACTCTGGAGCCTACTCCGCTCGCCGATAGCTGCGTCAGGTCCTCGCGCCAAACTCGCCGTACGTCCCGTACTGTCTCGCTTGTCGCTCCGGTCCTTCCTTGCTCTCGACGTGCTCGCTACGGCTCCAAAGTCATTCATACGGCTTGTTTATAAGAGCAAAGCAAAAGCTTCGCTCGGCACCAACCACGAATTTTTCTGGAGTTAAGTTTCCATGGCCAAGATCGCCCCGCAATTGCCAATCGAAGTCGACAGCGAGACCGGTGTCTGGACCTCCGACGCCCTGCCGATGCTCTACGTGCCGCGTCACTTCTTCGTCAACAACCACATGGGCATCGAGGAAGTGCTGGGCGCTGAAGCCTATGCCGAAATCCTCTACAAGGCCGGCTACAAGTCCGCCTGGCACTGGTGCGAAAAAGAAGCCGAATGTCACGGCCTGGAAGGCGTCGCGGTGTTCGAGCACTACATGAAGCGTCTGTCGCAACGCGGCTGGGGCCTGTTCAAGATTCAGGACATCGATCTCGACAAAGGCACCGCCAGCGTCAAGCTCGAACACTCCGCGTTCGTCTACGTCTACGGCAAGGTTGGGCGCAAGGTTGACTACATGTTCACCGGCTGGTTTGCCGGCGCCATGGACCAGATCCTCGCCGCTCGCGGCAGCAAGATTCGTACGGTTGCCGAGCAAGTCTACGGTGGCTCCGAAGAAGGCCACGACGACGGCCTGTTCACCGTCAAGCCGTTGTAAGTCGAGGAACCCGCCATGGCTTTCGAAGCAATGTTCCAGCCGATCCAGATCGGCAAACTGACCATCCGTAACCGCGTGCTCAGCACCGCGCACGCCGAGGTCTACGCGACTGACGGTGGCATGACCACCGAGCGCTACGTCAAATACTACGAAGAGAAAGCCAAGGGCGGCATTGGCCTGGCGATCTGCGGCGGTTCGTCGGTAGTCGCCATCGACAGTCCGCAGCAATGGTGGAGTTCGGTCAACCTGTCCACCGACCGGATCATCCCGCACTTCCAGAACCTGGCCGACGCCATGCACAAGCATGGCGCCAAGATCATGATCCAGATTACCCACATGGGCCGACGCTCGCGTTGGGATGGTTTCCACTGGCCGACCCTGATGTCGCCGTCGGGTATCCGTGAACCCGTGCACCGTGCGACCTGCAAGACCATCGAGCCGGAAGAGATCTGGCGGGTGATCGGCAACTACGCCCAGGCGGCGCGCCGCGCCAAGGCCGGTGGCCTGGACGGCGTCGAGCTGTCGGCCGTGCACCAGCACATGATCGACCAGTTCTGGAGCCCGCGCGTCAACAAGCGTACCGACGAATGGGGTGGCAGCTTCGAAGGCCGGATGAAGTTTGGCCTGGAAGTACTGAAAGCCGTGCGTGCCGAGGTCGGTGACGACTTCTGCGTGGGCATGCGTATCTGCGGTGACGAGTTCCACCCGGACGGTCTGTCCCACGAGGACATGAAGCAGATCGCCAAGTATTACGACGACACCGGCATGCTCGATTTCATCGGCGTCGTCGGCTCGGGTTGCGACACCCACAACACCCTGGCCAACGTGATTCCGAACATGAGTTATCCGCCGGAGCCGTTCCTGCACCTGGCGGCCGGAATCAAGGAAGTGGTCAAGGTGCCGGTGCTGCACGCACAGAACATCAAAGACCCGAACCAGGCCACGCGCATCCTTGAAGGCGGTTACGTCGACATGGTCGGCATGACCCGCGCGCACATCGCCGACCCGCACCTGATCGCCAAGATCAAGATGGGCCAGATCGACCAGATCAAACAGTGCGTCGGCGCCAACTACTGCATCGATCGTCAGTATCAAGGTCTGGACGTGCTGTGCATCCAGAACGCCGCGACGTCCCGTGAATACATGGGCGTGCCGCACATCATCGAAAAGTCCACAGGCGTCAAACGCAAAGTGGTGATCGTTGGTGCCGGCCCGGCCGGGATGGAAGCAGCACGCGTCTCTGCCGAGCGTGGCCACGACGTGACCCTGTTCGAGAAGAAAGAATTCATCGGCGGGCAGATCACTACCGCGTCGAAAGCACCGCAACGTGACCAGATCGCCGGCATCACCCGCTGGTTCCAGCTGGAACTGGCGCGGCTGAAAGTCGACCTGCGTCTGGGCACTGCTGCAGATGCCGACACCATCATGGACTTGCGTCCGGACGTGGTGGTGCTGGCAGTCGGTGGGCATCCATTCCTTGAGCAGAACGAACACTGGGGCGCCGCCGAAGGGTTGGTAGTCAGCAGCTGGGACGTGCTCGACGGCAAGGTCGCGCCGGGCAAGAACGTGCTGGTCTACGACACCATTTGCGAGTTCACCGGGATGTCGGTGGCCGACTTCCTCGCCGACAAGGGCAGCCAGGTCGAGATCGTCACCGACGACATCAAACCGGGCGTGGCCATCGGCGGTACATCGTTCCCGACTTACTACCGCAGCATGTACCCGAAAGAAGTGATCATGACCGGCGACATGATGCTGGAAAAGGTCTACCGCGAAGGCGACAAGCTGGTGGCGGTGCTGGAGAACGAATACACCGGCGCCAAAGAGGAGCGGGTGGTCGATCAGGTGGTGGTGGAGAACGGCGTGCGTCCGGACGAGGAAATCTACTACGCGCTCAAAGAGGATTCGCGCAACAAGGGTCAGATCGACGTCGAAGCGTTGTTCGCGATCCAGCCGCAACCTTCGTTGAGCAGCAATGGCGACGGTTACTTGCTGTTCCGCATCGGTGACTGCGTGGCGCAGCGTAATACCCATGCTGCGATCTATGACGCGTTGCGGCTCTGCAAGGATTTTTAAAAGCTTGCACACGACCTGTGGGAGCGGGCTTGCCCGCGATAGCGGTGGGTCAGTCGATAAAAATGTGACTGACAGAATGCATTCGCGGGCAAGCCCGCTCCCACAGTGACCGAGTAAGGCATCTCGACCTGCAAGACCCGAGGTCTCTGGGAGCAACACCTATGTTGAACACCCTTCTTCCAATCCTGTTGTTCGCAGCCCTGGCCCTTGCGGTTCTGGGGGCGTTGCGGCGGGTGGCCATGTGGCGTCGGGGCCGGGCCTCGAAGGTCGATCTGATCGGCGGCCTGTTGGCCATGCCCAAGCGTTACATGGTCGACTTGCACCACGTGGTGGCGCGGGATAAATACATCGCCAACACTCACGTCGCCACGGCCGGTGGTGCGGTGGCGTCGATCGTGCTGGCGATTCTGGTGCACGGTTTCGGCCTGCATAACCGCATCCTCGGCTATGCGCTGCTGTTGATGACGGCGGTGATGTTCGTCGGTGCGCTCTTCGTTTATCGGCGCCGGCTCAATCCGCCGGCACGGTTGTCGAAAGGCCCGTGGATGCGCCTGCCGAAAAGCCTGCTGGCTTTCTCCGCCTCGTTCTTCCTGGTGACCCTGCCGGTGGCCGGAATCCTTCCGGAGAACTTCGGCGGCTGGCTGCTGGCGGCGATTCTCGGGCTCGGTGTTTTGTGGGGCGTGTCGGAGTTGTTCTTCGGCATGACCTGGGGCGGGCCGATGAAGCACGCCTTCGCCGGCGCCCTGCACCTGGCTTGGCACCGCCGCGCCGAGCGCTTTGGCGGCGGTCGTTCCACCGGTTTGAAACCGCTGGATCTGAATGATCCAAGCGCGCCGCTCGGCGTGGAAAAACCCAAGGATTTCACTTGGAACCAGTTGCTCGGTTTTGACGCCTGCGTGCAGTGCGGCAAGTGCGAAGCGGCGTGCCCGGCCTTCGCTGCCGGCCAGCCGCTGAACCCGAAAAAGCTGATTCAGGACATGGTCGTCGGCCTGGCTGGCGGCACTGACGCGAAGTTTGCCGGTAGTCCTTATCCGGGCAAGCCAATCGGTGAGCACAGCGGCAATCCGCATCAACCTATCGTCAATGGTCTGGTCGATGCCGAAACCCTGTGGTCGTGCACCACTTGCCGCGCCTGCGTCGAGGAATGCCCGATGATGATCGAGCACGTCGACGCCATCGTCGACATGCGCCGCCACCTGACGCTGGAAAAAGGCGCGACCCCGAACAAGGGTGCCGAGGTCCTGGAAAACCTCATCGCCACTGACAACCCCGGCGGTTTCGCTCCGGGCGGGCGGATGAACTGGGCGGCGGATCTGAACCTCACTCTGCTCAGCGAAAAAAAGTCTACCGACGTACTGTTCTGGGTCGGCGACGGCGCCTTCGACATGCGCAACCAGCGCACCTTGCGTGCGTTCGTCAAAGTTCTGAAAGCCGCGAAGGTCGACTTTGCGGTGCTCGGCCTCGAAGAACGTGACAGCGGTGATGTGGCCCGGCGTTTAGGCGACGAAGCGACCTTCCAGCTGCTCGCCAAACGCAATATCCAGACCCTGGCCAAATACAGCTTCAACCGCATCGTCACCTGCGATCCGCATAGCTTCCATGTGCTGAAAAACGAGTACGGCGCGTTCGACGGCAACTACCTGGTGCAGCACCACAGCACCTACATGGCGGAAATCATCCAGGCCGGTGCGCTGAACCTCGGTCAGCACAAAGGCAACAGCGTGACCTACCACGACCCGTGCTACCTCGGTCGCTACAACGGCGAGTACGAGGCACCGCGCGAAGTGCTGCGCGCCCTCGGCATCGAGGTCAAGGAGATGCAACGTTCCGGCTTCCGTTCGCGCTGCTGCGGCGGCGGTGGCGGTGCGCCGATCACCGACATTCCCGGCAAGCAACGGATTCCCGACATGCGCATGGACGACATCCGCGAGACTGGCGCCGAGCTGGTAGCCGTAGGTTGTCCACAGTGCACGGCGATGCTCGAGGGCGTGGTCGAACCGCGTCCGTTGATCAAGGACATCGCCGAACTGGTGGCCGATGCGCTGCTCGAAGATGCCGCGCCGAACAAGCCGACTGCACCGGCCAAACGTGAACCTGCGGAGGCCCACTGATGAGCGACATTATCCGCCGCGACCCGCGCGCCGAATGGATTGCGCGTAACCGTCTGCACCCGTTGCACGCGGCGATGCAACCGGCGCAACACAGCTGGATGGGCCCCAATGGTGTCATCCGCAAGAACCTGCACGGCATCGGATTCATCGGCCCCAACGGCATCAAGCGTATCGACCGCAGCGGCGCGCAACAGGGCGGGGCGGTCAAACGCTCGGCCACGGTTGAAGTGCAGTTGCCGCTGCATCAGGTACCGGCCCCGGCGTTCTACATCAGCGTGGTGCCGGACATGGTCGGCGGCCGCCTGAGCAGCCACGACCGTGACCTGTTGGGCCTGGCTCATCAACTGGCCGGCAACGACGGTGCGGTGCTGGCGGTGGTGTTTGGAGATCACAAAGAGAGCGCCTTCGCCACGGCCGGCGTCGATCGCTTGCTGGTACTGGAGGGTGACCAATTCAGTGGTTATGCACCGGAGCAACGGGTGCAGGGCCTGCGGGCTGTGGATAACCAGTTCAATCCACGCCACTGGCTGCTGCCGGACAGTCGCAGCGGTGGTGGTGAACTCGGTCGGCGTTTTGCCGCGGCACTGGGCGAACGTCCGGCAACGCGGGTGTGGCAGGTCAAGGATCAGGAATGCATCGGTCGCGCTGGCGCAGGCCTGCAAGACCTGGCGCGACCGGTCGCACGTTTGATTCTGGCCGCAGCCGAATGCGCGGAACCGGTCAGCGAAACCCGTCATGAGGCGCTGCCGGTGGAGTTATCCACAACGGTGGCGCGCAGCCTGTCGCGGATCGAGGATCTTGGCGCGGTCGCGGTGGACCCGGCGGCGATTCCGATGGCCGAGGCCGAATTCATTTTCTCCGGCGGCAACGGGGTCAAGGACTGGGCGCTGTTCCACCAGACCGCTGCGGCGCTCGGTGCCACCGAAGGCGCCTCGCGGGTGGCGGTGGACGACGGCTTCATGGCCCGTGATCGGCAGGTCGGCGCGTCCGGCACTTGGGTCACCGCGCGGGTTTACGTGGCTGTGGGTATCTCCGGGGCGATCCAGCACCTGCAGGGCATCGGTGCCTGCGACAAGGTGGTGGCGATCAACCTCGACCCCGGTTGCGACATGATCAAACGCGCCGACCTGTCGGTGATTGGCGAGAGCGCGGAAATTCTTCAGGCCTTGATCGCGGCGGTAGCGGCTTACCGCAACGAAGCCAAGCGCGATGCGGCTTAAGGAACGGGTTATGAGCACAAAGATCATCAGTCTGGTTTCCATCGGTGCCCACCCGACCTCGGGCCGGCCACGCCGCGCCGAACAGGACGCCCGCGCCGTGGAACTGGGCCTGCAACTGGCTGGGGATAACCTGCAGGTGCTGCACGCCGGAGATGTCGCGGAACCGGCGCTGCGCGCCTATCTGGGCATGGGCCTGGAACAGCTGCATGTGCTGGAGCAACCCGCTGGCGCCGACGCCTTGCCGGCGCTGACCGCGTATCTGCGTGATGCCGGCGCCCAGGTAGTGCTGACCGGCAGTCAGGCGGAAACCGGCGAAGGCTCGGGCATGTTGCCGTTCTTGCTCGCCGAAGGGCTGGGCTGGCCGCTGGTGGTCGGGCTGGCGCAGGTCGAGTCGATCAATGATGGTTCGGCGCTGGTGCTGCAAGCCTTGCCCCGTGGGCAGCGGCGGCGGTTGAAGGTGAAGCTGCCGTTTCTGGCGACTGTGGATAACGCCGCGCCCAAACCTCGACAAAGTGCCTACGGCCCGGCGCGACGCGGGGTGTTGAATGCCGAAGACGTGGAGGTGCTCGACGATGAACTGCTGGCGGTTGCCACGTTGCAACCGGCCAAGCCACGGCCGAAACGTTTGAAGGTGATCAAGGCCAAGAGCGGTGCGGACCGTATGAAAGCTGCCACCGCCAAAGCCAGTGGCGGCGGTGGACAAGTGCTCAAGGGCGTAACCGCGCAGGCCGGGGCGGAAGCGATCCTCAAACTACTGATCGAAGAAGGCGTCGTTCGCTAGCGACACCTTCTTCCAGACTCTGAACCCCCTGTGGGAGCGAGCCTGCTCGCGAAAGCGGATTGTCAGTTGATACATATGTCGACTGATCCGAAGCTTTCGCGAGCAGGCTCGCTCCCACATTGGAATCCATGTGTACCTGACTGAATATGTTTACCCACAATCCCTGTTGGCGGATCTGTGGATAACGTGTTCGCCCATCCCTGTACCCCACGCCAATCAAGCCTTCCAGGCTCCAGCTCAAAAAACAACCAGCCTAAGTCACGGTTTTACCGGGCTTTTTCTCCTGAATAACTTCAAGAGTTGCCCCCAATCTCTGTTGGCGCTTCTGTGGACAAGATGTTCGCTGTCCGCTGCAAGCCATATAAAACGTGGCCTGTATAGGATTGATCAATAATTGATCGATTAAGCTTTTAAAGCTGATAATCCCCGTGTAAACCGCGATTTCACACAGCCCTCTGCGCTTTTCCACAGCTACCGCGAAGTTACCCCCGAACTCTGTTGGCGCTTCTGTGGATAACGTGTTCGCCATCCTCTACAAGCCATGAAAACCGTGGCTTACAAAGATCTGATCAAAAAATAGCCAATGTGTCTGGCAAACCATCATTCTGGATAAGTCACGATTTTTCTTCACAAATCAGCGAGTTATTTTTCCAGTCATCCACAGTTACCCCCAATTGCTGTGGGCGGTTATGTGGATAACTTGTTTGCCAAACCCTGCAAGGCCCGCCCGGTATAGTCCAAACCGCAATTGATCAGATTTCATACAGTTCTAAAGCGTTGCCTTGACTTCGATTCCTGCGCTGTCTTCACTGCAATGGCACAAGGACAGCCGTCACTTATCCACATCAGGTTCTGGGAGAACGCATGATGGATAGCCGCCCACACCGCCATCCCCCCTCGCCACGCAAGCGCACGTTACGTCGTGCGGCCAATCAACGCGCTCGTCTGTAGCGACCTCCTGCTTTAACCGCTGTGCTGTCGCCGGGCTCGACCCGGAGGCCAGGTGCCCGTTCGCCCATTGATTGCAGGCAACCGCAGAGTTGCCCCATCTGCCTGAGAGAGGAACACCCTCATGACACGCATCGCAACGCCCATCAGCGAGATCAAGGAACACTACGACGTGATCGTCATCGGCTCCGGTTATGGCGGCGGCATTGCTGCGTCGCGCCTGTCCCGGGCCGGCAAGCAGGTGTGCCTGCTCGAACGCGGGCGGGAAATCCAGCCCGGTGAATACCCCAACACCATGATCGCCGCGACTGAAGAGCTGCAGGTGCATGACCCGGACGGCCACATTGGCTCGCGCACCGGACTGTTCGACCTGCATGTGAATGCCCAGCAGAACGTGGTGGTCGGCTGCGGCCTCGGCGGTACATCGCTGATCAACGCCAACGTTGCCCTGGAGCCGGAACCCGGGGTGTTCGAGGATCCACGCTGGCCGCAGGCGGTACGCGATCATCGCGATACGCTGCTCAAGGACGGTTACGCCCGCGCCCGGGAAATGCTCAAGCCCAATCCGTATCCGAACAGCGCGCCGAACCTGCCCAAGCTCGACGCCAACAAAAAGTCTGCGGACTACCTCAAGCAAGGCGCGCATTTCTACAAGCCACCGATCAACGTGACCTTCGACAAGCTGCCGAACAACCTCAACCACGTCGGCGTCGAACAACTGCCGTGCAACCAGTGCGGCGACTGCGTCTCGGGCTGTAACAACAAGGCCAAGAACACCACGCTGATGAACTATCTGCCGGATGCCTGGAACCATGGCGCGGAGATTTTCTGCCAGGCTGAGGTGCGGCATCTGGAGCGCGACGGCGATGGCTGGATCGTGCACTTCCAGTACCTCGACAGCGGGCGCGAGAAATTCGACGCGCCGACGCTGTTCGTGAAGGCCGATATCGTCGTGGTCTCCGCCGGCACCCTCGGCTCTACCGAAATTCTGCTGCGCTCACGGGACAAGGGCCTGGTGATGTCCGGCCAGCTCGGCGAGAACATGAGCGGCAACGGTGACATTCTCGGCTTCGGCCACAACTGCGAGCAGACCATCAACGGCATCGGCTTCGGCGCGCATTCGGCCAAGGAGCTGCACCCGGTCGGCCCGTGCATCACCTCGATCATCGACATGCGCACCGAAGGTGACTGGCGCAGCCGCATGGTCATCGAGGAAGGCTCGATCCCCGGCGCCCTCGGCCGGCCGATGGTGCCGGCGATGGCCGGGTTTGCCGAGATGATCGGCAAGGCCACGGACGACAGTTTCAGCGGCAAGCTCGGCTACAAGGAGCGCGAGGCCGAAAGCTTCCTGCGCGGCCCCTATTACGGCGCGCTGCACAATATGCAGACCTACCTGATCATGAGCCACGACAGCGGCCAGGGCCGGATGATTCTCGACAGCAAAGACCAGTTGCGCATCGACTGGCCGGGTGTCGGCGAGCAGCAAAACTTCAAGCTCGGCAATGAGCGTCTGTACCAGAGCACCAAGGCGTTGGGCGGGGTCTGGGTCGAGAATCCGATCTGGACCAGGCTGCTCAAGCACAGCATCGTTTCTGTGCATCCGCTGGGCGGTTGCGTGATGGGCGAAGACGCGACGCAAGGCGTGGTCAATCACAAGGGCCAGGTGTTCAGCGGCGCGGCCGGCACCGATGTTTACGCCAGTCTGTACGTGACCGACGGCGCGGTGATCCCGACCTCGCTGGCGGTCAATCCGCTGCTGACCATCTCCGCTGTGAGTGAACGCAACATGGGCCTGCTCGCCGCTGACCGTGGTTGGCAGATCGACTACACGTTGCCGTCGGCACCGCGCAAACAGGTGGCACCACCGACTCTCGGCGTGCAGTTCACCGAAACCATGAAGGGCTATTTCTCCCGGGCATTCACTGCCGCGCAAAGCACTGATCTGAAAGTCTACGAGGCGGCGGCCAAACGCGGTGAGGCGGACAACTCGCCAATCGACTTCACCCTGACCATCACCGCCAACGACCTCAACCGGATGATCAAGGAACCGGAGCACGCCGCGACCATTGTCGGTACGGTCAATGCCCCGGCGCTGTCGCCGCAACCGCTGACCGCCAGCAACGGCGTGTTCAATCTGTTCGAACAATTCGAGCAGCAGGTCGACACACGGCACATGAAATACGACATGAAACTGACCGCCGAGGACGGCAACGACTATTTCTTCAGCGCCTTCAAAACCGTGCCGGAAGACAACGGCGTGCTCAACATCTGGCACGACACCAGCACTCTGTACGTAACGCTGTATCGCGGACCGGACAAGTCGGGCGAGGTGATCGGCTCCGGGGTGATGCACATTCATCCGACCGATTTCGCCAAACAGATGACCACCATGAAAGTGCTCAACGCGCGCAACGAGCGCGAGCGCATCGAAGGCCTGGCGCGCTTCGGCAAGTTCTTCGCCGGAATTCTCTGGGAGAGTTACGGCGGGGTCTTCGCTGGCGATATCTACTTCAACCCCGACGCGCCGCCACGCCTGAAACGGCCACTGGATGCGCCGATCCCGGCGGTGCATTTCTTCCCCACCGAAGACGGCGTCGAGCTGCGCCTGACCCGATACCAGGCCGGCAGCAAAGGCCCGGTGATGCTGGTGCACGGCCTGGGCGTCGGCTCGAATATCTTTTCCACCGACACCATCCAGACCAACCTGCTGGAGTACCTGTGCAAGCACGACTATGACGTGTGGCTGCTGGATTTCCGGGTGAGCATTCTGCTGCCGGCGAGCAAGAAAGAGTGGAATGGCGACCAGATCGCCCAGTACGACTTCAAGGCTGCCATCGCGCAGATTCAACAAGAGACCCAGGCCAAAGACGTGCAGTGCGTGGTGCATTGCTACGGCGCGACCACGTTCTTCATGTCGTTGCTGGCAGGGCTGCAGGGTGTGCGCTCGGTGGTCTGCTCGCAGATTGCGGCTGACACTGTGGTCGCCACTGCCACCGGACTGAAGGCTGGTCTGCACTTGCCGGGCATGCTCGACGCCATCGGCATCAAGTCGATGACGGCTTACGCCGACAGCAAGGAGAACTGGTTCAACCGGCTCTATGACAAAGCCCTCAACGGCTACGCGCGGATCGAGGCGCAGGGCTATTGCACCAACCCGGTGTGCCACCGCATCACCTTCATGTACGCCTCGCTGTACCGCCACGACACGCTCAACGAAACCCTGCACGACAACCTGCACGAGCTGTTCGGCGAGTCGAATATCGAGACCTTCGAGCACCTGGCGCTGATCGTGCGCAAAGGGCACTTGGTGGATTTCAAGGGCAACGATGTGTACATGCCGCACTTCGAGCGGCTGACGATGCCGATCTGTTTTATCAGCGGCGCGGAGAACCAGTGCTATCTGCCGGAAAGCACGCTCAAGACCTACCAGCGAGTCTGCGAAGTCCACGGGCCGGAGCGCTACAGCCGGCACGTAGTGCCGGGCTACGGCCACATCGACTGCATGTTCGGCAAGAACGCGGTGGTGGATGTGTATCCGATCATCCTTGAACACCTGGAGAAAACGGCCCTCGGCTGATGAGGTTTTCCTGTGGCGAGGGAGCTTGCTCCCGCTGGGCTGCGAAGCGGCCCCAAAACCTGAGAGTGCGGTTTTCCTGAACCACCGCATCTGCCGGGTTTACGACGGCTTCGCCGCCGAGCGGGAGCAAGCTCCCTCGCCACAAAAGCTCATCACACAGAGGGACTCTCCTAAGGTCTGCACAAGGAAATGGATGACATGGATACCTACATCCGCTGGTTTCAACGCTTCATCTGGATCGGCATTGCGATGAACACGGTGTTCGCGATCCCGGCGCTGTTCGCGCCGGGATTGCTGACATCGGTGGTCGGTCTGCCGCCGCAACTCTCCGACCCGTGGCTGGAAAACGCCGGGATGCTGCTGGTGGGCATCAGCGTGTTTTACATGCCGTCGGGCTTCAATGCGCCGCGCTATGTGGTGCATTCCTGGCTGTGCGTGCTGACGCGGCTGATCGCCGTGGTGTTCTGGATTTACCTGATCAATACGAGCATTCAAGGCTCGGTGTTCGTGCCGATGCTGATGGGCGATCTGAGCTTCTTCCTGATCCTCGGAATTCTGCTGTACCTCGGCACCACGCCCGCGAACCGGCCATGGGCGCTGCTCTGCGATGGCTGGCGCGAGTGGCGCGCGGCCTGGGCGCGGCAATGGCAGAGCCATACCTTCAAGGTCGGTACCTTGGTCGTACTGGCGCTGCTCGGTTTCATCGGTTACCAGACCTGGTACCAGATGCTGCGCGTGGTGCCGGAGCAGGAGTACGCCTCCGACGAAGATCACTACAAATACGCGGCCATCGGCCTGGGCATCGAAGCGCGGATCCCGTATTACCTGTTCGCCGTGCTGCCGCAGATGTGCCCGGAAAAACTGCCCAAACCCGGCGGCTGGGAAGTCTTCGGCTTTCTTTATGAGAACGGCAAGGACCTGCCGATCGGCATGGCCAAGCGGCAGATCGGTTACCCGACTGTGGAACCGAACTGCGCGCTGTGCCACACCGGCTCCTACCGGGCCAATGCCAGCGACGTCGCGGTCAACGTGCCGAGCGCGCCGGCCAACACCCTGCAACTGCAGGCCTTCCAGTGGTTCGCCTACGATTGTGCCAGCGACCCGAAATTCACCACCGACGCGGTGATGGCGGCGATCAACGGCAAATTCCAGCTGGGCTTTTTCGAGAAGCTCTACAACCGCTATCTGATCATCCCGATGGCGAAAAGCGCCTTGCTCAAGCAGAAGCAGGCCTACGCCTGGCAGAAGCTGCGTCCGCAACAGGGCCCGGGCCGCACCGACACCTTCAACCCGACGAAAATGGTGGTGTTCGGCTTCCCGGATGACTCGACCATCGGCACCGTCGACCTGCCGCAAGTGTGGAACCAGAAGCCGCGGGAATCGATGTACCTGCATTGGGACGGCAATAACAACAAGATCCACGAACGCAACTACGCCGCCGCGATGGCCGTGGGCGCAACGCCGGAGTCGGTGTTACCGCCAAGCTTCAACCGCGTGACCAACTGGCTGCTCGGGCACAAGGCGCCGGCGTGGCCATGGGCGCTGGATCAGGCGAAAGTCGCGCAGGGCAAACCGATCTGGGATGCCAATTGCGCCGCGTGCCACGACTTCGGTCGCGCCGACACCGGGCAGGTCACCACCAATATCGATCAACTGGGCACCGATCCACATCGGCTGGACTCGTTCACCACCGGTCTGGTGACGGCGTTCCACACCTTCAAGAAACCGCCGTTCGACTTCGGTGCCTATCGCAAGACCCAGAGCTACAGCAACACGCCGACTGACGGCATCTGGCTGCGTGCGCCGTACCTGCACAACGGTTCGGTGCCGACCCTGTGGGACCTGCTGCAACCGCCGGAAAAACGTCCGGTGGTGTTCATCACCGGCTCCGACGTCTACGACCCGGTCAACGTCGGTTTTGTCACCACGGGCGCTCAGGCCAAAGCCTCGGCGGATTTCAAATACGACACCCGACTGGAGGGCAACCACAACAGCGGTCACCTGTATGGCACCACGCTGTCGGACGACGACAAACGTGCGTTGATCGAATTCATGAAAACCCTGTGAGCCCTTACGGATAGAGGATTACGCCATGTCACTGGTCAGTCATTGGGAACACGAGTACGACAAGGTCAAACTGCGCATTCACGGTTTGTTCACGCGCATGGAAATGGCCTGGATGAAGCTCATCAGCGAGCTGGAACCGCAGGAGTTTCAGGCGATCATCAAGCTGCTGCAGCGCGGTCACGATCAGGCGCAGTACGTGCTGAAAAACGGCGAGTTGCCAACCGATGAGCCGGCGGTGCCGTGGGAGTTGTCCCACGGGTTGTCGATCCTGCGTATCGGCAATGCCACGCCGCTGCCGCAATCGCCGGATCAACTGGCAACCCGGGTGTTGCAGGACGGCAGCCTGCTCGGCTGTCGCAAGTGGGAATTGCTTGATCTGCTGTGGAGCGAGGCATTGCTCAAGTGGATTGAAAACCTGCGCCATCACGCGACCTTCGGCACTGACCCGGCGGTGGTGCAGATGGAGCGCGACGTGACTTTGGCGATTGCCGGCGACTGGGGCACCGGCCCCTTCGACAGTCATGCGCCGGCGGTTTCAGTCGCCAACCAGATGCAACTGGCCCAGGCCGATTTCACCATCCATCTGGGCGACGTCTACTACGCCGGCAGCCATTCGCAGGAAGACGTCGACATGGCCGGTTGGCCGATGGGCAGCCACGGCTCGTTCACCCTCAACTCCAATCACGAGATGTACAGCGGCGCCCACGGCTATTTCAAGGAACTGGCCAAGCGCTTTCCGGGGCAGCAGGGCACCAGTTATTTCGCCTTGATCAACGACGACTGGCTGGTGGTCGGGCTGGATTCGGCGTATGCCTCGGACGCGATGAACCTGTACATGGACGGCACACTCAACGAGCCGCAGATCACCTGGATGAAAGCCCTGCCGAAACGCAAAAAGATCATGGTGCTCAGTCATCACCAGGGCTTCGATATTTCCGGACACCACCAGACCGCGCTGTATCAACCGGTATGCGATGCCCTGGGGCGCGAGCCGGATTATTGGTACTGGGGGCATCTGCACAACGGCATCGTCTACGCGCAACAGGGCAGCCTGCATGCGCGTTGCGCCGGGCACGGGGCGATTCCCTATGGCAATGCCAGCGAGCTGAACGGGCATTCGCGGGTGTTGTGGTCGGAGACGCAGGATGCCAACGACCCGGCGTATCCGCTGCGGGTGTTGAATGGCTACGCGAAAATCAGGCTGGTGGGGGAGGATATTTTTGAGGAGTTTATTGGGGAGGATGGATCGGTGAGGTGGTCATCCAAGTAATGAGGTGGCTGTTCTGACGCCATCGCGAGCAGGCTCACTCCTACAGTTGGAATGCGTTCCCCTGTAGGAGTGAGCCTGCTCGCGATGCTTTTGCTTTTAGCCCTGAACCGGGACGCCTTTGAGGTACGGCGCAGGCTCGGCCCCAAGGTTGCTCAGCATCCGCTCGCTGTACCAGTCGACAAAGTTGACCACACCAAACTCATAGGTCTTCGAGTACGGCCCCGGCTGATAAGCCGTGGAGTTGATCCCGCGCTGGTTTTCTTCGGCCAGACGCCGGTCTTGATCGTTGGTCGCGTCCCACACCTGGCGCATGCGCTCGACGTCGTAATCCACGCCTTCGACCGCGTCCTTGTGCACCAGCCACTTGGTGGTGACCATGGTTTCCTGGGCGCTGATCGGCCACACGGTGAAGACGATGATGTGGTCGCCCATGCAGTGGTTCCACGAGTGCGGCAGGTGCAGGATGCGCATCGAGCCGAGGTCGGGGTTCTTGATCCGGCCCATCAGTTTGGCGCAGCCCTGTTTGCCGTCCAGGGTCATCGACACGGTGCCCTTGAGCAGCGGCATGCGCACGATGCGGTTGCGCAGGCCGAAACTGGCGTGGGCGTAAGGGATTTTCTCGGCTTCCCACGCAGCGGCGGAGGCGGCGACGTGATCCTTGAAGGCCTGATCGGCGCGCGGGTCGGTGACGTCGTCCCATTCCAGCAGGGTTTTCAGCAGTTCCGGGTGCGACGCGTTGCAGTGGTAGCACTCGCGGTTGTTTTCCAGCACCAGTTTCCAGTTGGCCTTTTCCATCAAGGTGGTGGTGATCGCCACCTTGGTGTTCTCCATGTCGTACGGTTCCATGTAGTGGTTCAGCGTCGACAGGAAGTCATCGATGGCCGGCGGGTTTTCCGCCAGGCTGATGAAGATGTAGCCGCCGGCAGTCTTCACGTTCACCGGTTTGAGGCCGTACTGCTTCATGTCGAAGTCGGCGCCCATCTCGGTGCCGGCGAACAGCAGGCGCCCGTCCAGTTCGTAGGTCCACTGGTGGTAGTGGCAGACCAGTTTGGCGACCTTGCCCTTGTCGCTGGTGCACAGACGCGAACCACGGTGGCGGCAGACGTTATGGAAGGCGTGGACTACGCCGTCGGCGCCACGAATGACGATGATCGGGTTCTTGCCGACCTGCAGGGTCAGGTAGTTGCCCTTGGCCGGGATCTCGCAGGTCATGCCGGCGATCAACCACTCTTTCTGGAAGATCTCCTGCATGTCGATATCGAACAGGCGTTCGTCGCTGTAGAACGGCTGCGGCAGCGAGAAAGTGCGTTCGCGCTCCTGCAGCATCTGTGCGGTGGCCTTGCGTGCGGGTTCCAGCGGATCGCCCAGGCTGATTTTTGCGGTGACGTCCATCGATGTATTCCTCAAGGCCATCTGCGTGGCCGCGAAAGTGGCTGATCAGGGTTGCTACGCAAGGTGTAAAGAATTCGTCTTGGTGTGGGGCGAGTGTGGGGCCGGCGCTGGCCGGAACCTTATCCATGGGCGACATGGTGCAATCTGTTCCCGACGCGCAACCCCCGGCGGTTGGGGGCTGGTCGCGATAAGTATGCCGATGTCGCGGATAGGTAAACGGACGGTTCACGCTATACGCAGAATCGCCACATGAAGGCCGACAGTCGGCCGTGGAGAACAGCATGTCCAACAGCTTCCTGAATCCGGTCACCACCCAGACCTGGGCGAATGGCCGACACATCGTCCGTTGCGTCAAAGTCATCCAGGAAACCTGGGACGTGCGCACCTTCTGTTTCATGGCCGACCAGCCGATCCTGTTCTTCTTCAAGCCCGGGCAGTTCGTGACCCTGGAGCTGGAAATCGACGGCCAGCCGATCATGCGCTCGTACACCATTTCCAGTTCGCCGTCGGTGCCGTACAGCTTCTCGGTGACCATCAAGCGTGTGCCGGGGGGCAAGGTCTCCAACTGGCTGCACGACACCCTGCATGAAGGCCAGGAGCTGGCGGTGCACGGGCCGGTCGGGCTGTTCAACGCCATCGACTTCCCGAGCCCGAAAGTGCTGTATCTCAGCGGCGGCGTGGGGATCACTCCGTGCATGTCGATGGCGCGCTGGTTCTACGACACCAACGCCAACGTCGACATGACCTTTATCCACAGCGCGCGCTCGCCGAAAGACATCATTTATCACCGCGAGCTGGAGCACATGGCGTCGCGGATCGACAACTTCAGCCTGCACCTGATCTGCGAGAAACACGGGCTGGGCGAGCCGTGGGCCGGTTATCGCGGCTACCTCAATCACAAGATGCTCGAACTGATGGTGCCGGACTTCCTTGAGCGCGAAGTGTTCTGCTGCGGCCCGACGCCGTACATGAACGCGGTCAAGCGCCTGCTGGAAGTGGCCGGTTACGACATGTCGCGTTATCACGAGGAATCCTTCGGCGCCACGCCACCGGAAGCTCGTGCCGATGCGGTGGAACAGGCCGAGCAGGCAGCCGATGCACCGGAAATCGATGCGGCGGATCTGCATCAGGTCGAGTTCACCGCCTCCGGCAAGAGCATTCGCGTGGCACCGGGCGAAACCGTGCACGCGGCGGCGGCCAAGCTTGGCCTGATGATCCCGAAAGCTTGCGGCATGGGGATCTGCGGCACGTGCAAGGTGATGAAACTGGGCGGCGAAGTAGAGATGGAGCACAACGGCGGGATTACCGAGGACGACGAGGCGGAAGGGTTTATCTTGTCGTGCTGCAGCGTGCCGAAGGGCGACGTGCGCATCGAATTCTAAGGATCGATGCAAATCCCCTGTGGGAGCGGGCTTGCTCGCGAAGGCGTCGGATCAGTCGGCATACGTGTTGAATGACACACCGCTTTCGCGAGCAAGCCCGCTCCCACAGGGGGAATGTATTTCAGTCGATAAACAGGTCGGGCATCAGTGCGGCGTCGCTGTCCGGTTCGAATCGGTAATGATCGAACTCAGTCACGCCGTGCTCTCGCAAAATTTCTTCGTCGATCAGCAGTCGTCCAGTGATCTGCCGCCGGCTGCTACTCAGGATCACGTGCGCCGCATCCGCCATGATCGAAGGCAGGCGCGCATGCTTGAACGACTCACGGTTGCCCAGCTGGAATTCGATGGCGGCGGTGGCAATCATCGTCTGCGGCCACAGTGAATTGACGCTGATGCCGTAACTGGCGAACTCCTCGCTCATCCCGATCGTCAGCATGCTCATGCCGTATTTGGTCACGGTGTAGGGGCTGAACTGGGCAAACCACTTGTTCGCCATGTTCAGCGGTGGCGACAAGTTGAGAATGTGTCCGGCGGATTTCTTCAGATAGGGCAGGGCGGCCTGGCTGCACAGCAGTACCGCGCGGGTGTTGATCTGGTGCATCAGGTCGAAACGCTTGAGTTCGATGTGCTGCACGCCAGTCAACTTGATCGCCCCGGCGTTATTGACCAGCGCATCGATGCCGCCGAAATGCTCGTTGGCCTGGGCCAGCGCATTGCGCACCGCGTCTTCATCACGCACATCGACTTGCAGGGCCAATGCCTTGCCGCCAGCGGCTTCGACTTCCTTGGCTACGCTGTGGATGGTGCCGGGCAGTTTGGGGTGGGCTTCGGCGCTTTTGGCCGCAATCACGATATTGGCCCCGTCTTTCGCGGCACGCAGCGCAATCTCACGCCCGATGCCACGGCTGGCGCCGGTGATGAACAGGGTTTTGCCTTGTAGCGACATGCCGATGCTCCTGCTTCTTGTTATGTGGGCGGAGGGCTCGACAGACAATGTAGACGATGTCTTCAGGTGCGAACGAGGAGGGGCGATTGGATTGGGTGAGCTTTTGTGGGAGCGAGCCTGCTCGCGAAAGCGGTCTGTCAGCCGACTTCTACGTCGGATGTGCCGGCCTCTTCGCGAGCAGGCTCGCTCCCGCAGGGCAGGGGAGCTATCAGGCGGACATCACTTCGCGGATGTCACGGGCCAATTCGCGTACGCGTTCTTCTTCGGTGTCCCACGAGCACATGAAACGTGCGCCGCCCTTGCCGATGAAGGTGTAGAAGCGCCAGTTTTTCGCGGTCAGCGCGGCGATGGCCGGTTCCGAGAGTTGCAGGAACACCCCGTTGGCCTGCACCGGGAACATCAGTTCCACGCCCGGAATGTCGCTGACCAGCTCGGCCAGCAGTTGCGCGCAGTGGTTGGCGTGGCGGGCGTATTTGAGCCAGGCGTCGTTTTCGAGGATGCCGACCCACGGTGCCGAGAGGAAGCGCATTTTCGACGCCAGTTGCCCGGCCTGCTTGCAGCGGTAATCGAAGTCTTCGGCCAGTTTGTGGTTGAAGAACAGGATCGCTTCACCCACCGCCATACCGTTCTTGGTGCCGCCGAAGCACAGTACATCGACGCCGGCCTTCCAGGTCAGGTCGGCCGGCGAGCAGCCGAGGAATGCGCAGGCGTTGGAGAAACGCGCGCCGTCCATGTGCAGGTGCAGGCCCAGCTCTTTGCAGGTGGCGCTGATGGCGCGGACTTCTTCCGGGGTGTAGACGCTGCCGACTTCAGTGGCCTGAGTCAGGGTCACGACGCGTGGTTTCGGGTAGTGGATGTCCTGGCGCTTGAGCGCGACCTCGCGGATCGACTGCGGGGTGATCTTGCCGTTTTCGGTGCCGGCGATCAGCAGTTTCGAGCCGTTGGAGAAAAATTCCGGGGCGCCGCATTCGTCGGTTTCGACGTGGGCGGTTTCCGAGCAGATCACGCTGTGGTAACTCTGGCACAGCGACGACAGCGCCAGCGAGTTGGCGGCGGTGCCGTTGAAGGCGAAAAACACTTCGCAGTCGGTTTCGAACAGCTTGCGGAAATGGTCGGCCGCACGTGCGGTCCATTCATCGTCGCCATAAGCGCGCTGGTGGCCGTGGTTGGCCTGTTCCATGGCGGCCCAGGCTTCAGGGCAGATACCGGAGTAGTTGTCGCTGGCGAATTGTTGGCTCTTGTCGGTCATGGCCGGCTTCCGTGGTCGAGACTCTTGTGAAGGCTCGTGGTCAATGAGGGTGCGCACTTTACCGAAGATCTTCCGGGGAGCACACGGGATGTCGCTGTCAGAAAATTACCAGTTTGTTACCCGATTATGCACGTGACTAAACGCGACGGCGCGCTGGATCTGCTCAAGTGGCTGGCGTTGCTGAGCATGCTGCTCGATCACCTGCGATATGTCGGGATCAGCGCCGATTGGCTGTATGTGCCGGGGCGACTGGCGTTCCCGTGGTTCTGCCTGGCGATGGCGACGAATCTTGCCAGGGCCGGTGCGCAGAAGACCGAGTGGCGCTATCTGGGCTGGTTGTTGCTGTTCAGCCTGGTCAGCGAGATTCCCTACCGCTTGTACATTCCTGATCCCGACACCTTGAACGTGATGCCTACGCTGGCGCTGGGGTTGCTGGTGGCGCGGGGCTGGCAGGATCGTACGTTGTTGTCGCGACTTTTGGGCGCGGGCGCCTTGCTGCTGGCGGCGTTGTTTTCGCAGTGGCTGATGTTCGGCATATTTGGCGTGCTGTTGCCGCTGGCGCTGCTGTGGGTGATCCGTCGTCCCTGGTACTTCGGCCTGCTGCCGGGGCTAGTGTGTCTGGCGGGCAATCAGTGGCGGGTGCTGTATGAGGCGGCGGAGTTCGGTAACTACGTGGCGGTGTTTGGCATCGCGGCGTGTCTGATTGCGCCACTGCTCGGGATAGTCTTGTTGCGACATGCCGGATCCCTTCATCCATTGCCCATGCGCCGCTGGGCGTATGCGCTCTATCCCCTGCATTTCCTCCTGCTGCTCGCCATCCGTGCGGCATACACCTGACCCCTGTGGGAGCGAGCCTGCTCGCGAAGGCGGTCTGTCAGCCAACTTCCATGTCGGATGTGCCGGCCTCTTCGCGAGCAGGCTCGCTCCCACAGGGGATCTCCACGAATTCAATCGGTCATTTCAGGCCATGTCGTAAACGCACCTTTGCGTGGCGTCCGCAGGCATTTGAGCTGTCTGCACCGGTCATACCATCGCATCAAAGGGCACTGCCTTGATTGCCAGTGCCTTACCGAGACGAATGGCGCACAGATGCCGCTGGGAGAGACGCGATGTTCAGCAAGCAAGACCAGATCCAGGGTTACGACGATGCACTGCTGGCGGCGATGAATGCCGAGGAGCAACGTCAGGAAGATCACATCGAGCTGATCGCGTCGGAGAACTACACCAGCAAGCGCGTCATGCAAGCGCAAGGCAGCGGCCTGACCAACAAATACGCCGAAGGTTATCCGGGCAAGCGCTACTACGGTGGCTGCGAGCATGTGGATAAAGTCGAAGCATTGGCGATCGAACGCGCCAAGCAACTGTTCGGCGCCGATTACGCCAACGTCCAGCCGCACTCCGGTTCCTCGGCCAACAGCGCCGTGTACCTGGCGCTGATCCAGCCGGGCGACACCATTCTCGGCATGAGCCTGGCCCACGGCGGTCACCTGACCCACGGCGCGAAAGTGTCGTCCTCGGGCAAGCTGTACAACGCGGTGCAGTACGGGATCAACACCGACACCGGGCTGATCGATTACGACGAAGTCGAGCGTCTCGCCGTCGAGTGCAAGCCGAAGATGATCGTCGCCGGTTTCTCTGCTTATTCGAAGACGCTGGACTTCCCGCGCTTCCGCCAGATCGCCGACAAGGTTGGCGCGTTGCTGTTCGTCGACATGGCCCACGTCGCCGGTCTGGTCGCTGCTGGCCTGTACCCGAACCCGCTGCCGTACGCCGACGTGGTCACCACCACCACCCACAAGACCCTGCGCGGTCCGCGTGGCGGGCTGATCCTCGCCAAGTCCAACGAAGAGATCGAGAAGAAACTCAACGCCGCGGTATTCCCCGGTGCCCAGGGCGGCCCGCTGATGCATGTCATCGCCGGTAAAGCGGTGTGCTTCAAGGAAGCGCTGGAGCCTGGCTTCAAGGCCTATCAGCAACAAGTGATCGACAACGCTCAGGCGATGGCCAGCGTGTTTATCAAACGTGGCTACGATGTAGTGTCCGGCGGCACCGACAACCACCTGTTCCTGGTCAGCCTGATCCGTCAGGGCCTGACCGGCAAAGATGCTGACGCTGCCCTTGGCCGCGCGCACATCACCGTCAACAAGAACGCCGTGCCGAACGACCCGCAGTCGCCGTTCGTGACCTCGGGCCTGCGTATCGGCACCCCGGCCGTCACCACGCGCGGCTTCAAGGTCGCCCAGTGCGAAGTGCTGGCCGGCTGGATCTGCGACATCCTCGACAACCTCGGTGACGCCGACGTTGAAGCGAATGTGGCCAAGAACGTCGCGGCACTGTGCGCCGACTACCCGGTTTATCGCTGAGCGGTTTGGAGTAAATGACTATGCAACGCTATTCGGGCTTCGGCCTCTTCAAACACTCCCTCAGCCACCACGAGAACTGGCAGCGCATGTGGCGCACGCCGACGCCGAAGAAGGTCTACGACGTGGTCATCGTCGGCGGCGGCGGGCACGGTCTGGCGACCGCCTACTACCTGGCGAAAGAGCACGGCATCACCAACGTCGCCGTGGTCGAGAAGGGCTGGCTGGGCGGCGGTAACACCGCGCGCAACACCACCATCGTGCGCTCCAACTACCTGTGGGACGAGTCGGCGCACCTGTACGAACACGCGATGAAACTGTGGGAGGGCCTGTCGCAGGACCTGAACTACAACGTGATGTTCTCCCAGCGCGGCGTCTACAACCTGTGCCACACCCTGCAGGACATCCGAGATTCCGAGCGTCGGGTCAGCGCCAACCGCCTCAACGGCGTCGATGGCGAACTGCTTAATGCCAAGCAAGTGGCCGAAGAGATCCCATACCTCGACTGCTCGAAAAACACCCGCTACCCGGTGATGGGCGCGACCGTTCAGCGTCGTGGTGGCGTCGCTCGTCACGACGCCGTGGCCTGGGGTTTTGCCCGTGCCGCCGACGCCTTGGGCGTGGATCTGATCCAGCAGACCGAAGTGATCGGTTTCCGCAAGGAAAACGGCGTGTGCATCGGCGTTGAGACCAACAAGGGTTTCATCGGCGCCAAGCGTGTCGGTGTGGTCACCGCCGGTAACTCCGGGCACATGGCCAAGCTCGCCGGTTTCCGTCTGCCGATCGAATCCCACCCGCTGCAAGCGCTGGTGTCCGAGCCGATCAAACCGATTATCGACAGCGTGATCATGTCCAACGCCGTGCACGGTTACATCAGCCAGTCGGACAAGGGCGACCTGGTGATCGGTGCCGGTATCGACGGTTACAACGGTTACGGCCAGCGCGGTTCGTATCCGGTGATCGAGCACACCATCCAGGCCATCGTCGAGATGTTCCCGGTGCTGTCGCGGGTGCGCATGAACCGCCAGTGGGGCGGCATCGTCGACACCACCCCGGACGCTTGCCCGATCATTTCGAAAACCCCGGTACCGAACATGTTCTTCAACTGCGGTTGGGGCACTGGTGGCTTCAAGGCGACTCCTGGCTCGGGCAACGTGTTTGCCGCGAGTCTGGCCAAGGGTGAAATGCACCCATTGGCCGCACCTTTCTCCATCGACCGTTTCCACAACGGTGCGTTGATCGATGAACACGGCGCTGCTGCGGTTGCCCACTAACAGGAGAAATCCCCATGTTGCATATCTTCTGTCCTCACTGCGGCGAACTGCGCTCCGAAGAGGAATTCCATGCATCCGGTCAGGCGCACATCCCGCGTCCGCTGGATCCGAACGCCTGCACCGATGAAGAGTGGGGCGATTACATGTTCTTCCGCGACAACCCGCGTGGTCTGCACCACGAGCTGTGGGATCACGTCGCCGGTTGCCGCCAGTACTTCAACGTCACCCGCGACACCGTGACCTACGAGATTCTCGAAACCTACAAGATCGGCACCAAGCCGCAATTCACCGACAAGGCTGATACGGCGAAAACAGCCACGACGGCGCTGGGAGAGAAGGTATGAGCCAGACCAATCGCCTGTCCAACGGTGGACGGATCGACCGCAACAAAGTGCTGAGCTTCACCTTCAACGGTCAGAGCTACAAAGGCTTCGAGGGCGACTCGCTGGCCTCGGCACTGATCGCCAACGGCGTCGACATCATCGGCCGCAGCTTCAAGTATTCGCGTCCACGCGGGATCTTCGCCGCCGGTGCCGAAGAGCCGAACGCCGTGCTGCAGATCGGTGCCACCGAAGCCACGCAGATTCCCAACGTGCGCGCCACGCAACAGGCGCTGTACCAAGGCCTGGTCGCCACCAGCACCAACGGCTGGCCGAGCGTCAACAACGACATGATGGGGATTCTCGGCAAGGTCGGCGGCAAGCTGATGCCGCCGGGTTTCTACTACAAAACCTTCATGTACCCGCAATCGTTCTGGATGACCTACGAGAAGTACATTCGCAAGGCTGCAGGGCTTGGCCGTTCGCCGACCGAAGTCGATCCGGACACCTACGACTACATGAACCAGCACTGCGACGTGCTGATCGTCGGCGCCGGCCCTGCCGGTCTTGCGGCGGCCCTGGCGGCTGCGCGCAGCGGTGCGCGGGTAATCCTCGCCGATGAGCAGGAAGAGTTCGGCGGCAGCCTGCTTGATTCGCGCGAAAGCCTCGATGGCAAACCGGCGATCGAGTGGGTGGCCAGCGTCATCGCTGAACTGAAGAACACTCCGGACGTGCTGCTGTTGCCGCGCGCCACGGTCAATGGCTACCACGACCACAACTTCCTGACCATTCACG
Organism: Pseudomonas sp. lyk4-TYG-107; assembly: GCF_030209055.1. Lineage (NCBI taxonomy): Bacteria > Pseudomonadati > Pseudomonadota > Gammaproteobacteria > Pseudomonadales > Pseudomonadaceae > Pseudomonas > Pseudomonas sp. lyk4-TYG-107. Next base: position 119,158 of record NZ_JARVST010000001.1, on the reverse strand, counting down.
AACGCCTCACCGATCACCTCGGTGACCGTGCGCCAATTGGTCAGGTGCGTCAGCGCATCCACCGTGTCCGCGCCAAGCGTGTCGTGCTGGCGACCGGCGCCCACGAGCGTCCGCTGGTCTACGGCAACAACGACGTGCCGGGCAACATGCTCGCCGGTGCGGTCTCGACTTACGTGCGCCGTTACGGTGTGGCACCGGGCAAGAAGCTGGTGCTGACCACCAACAACGATCACGCCTATCGCGTGGCGCTGGATTGGCTCGACGCCAGCCTGCAAGTGGTGGCCATCGCCGATGCACGGAGCAATCCGCGTGGTGCGCTGGTGGAAGAAGCCCGCGCCAAAGGCATTCGCATCCTCACCGGCAGCGCTGTGATCGAAGCTCGTGGCAGCAAGCGCGTCACCGCTGCCCGCATCGCCGCGATTGACGTCAAAGCGCACACCGTGACCAGCCCGGGCGAATGGCTCGACTGCGACGTGATCGCCAGTTCCGGCGGTTACAGCCCTGTCGTGCACCTGGCTTCGCACCTCGGTGGCAAGCCGATCTGGCGTGAAGACATCCTCGGTTTCGTACCGGGCGAAGCACCGCAGAAGCGTGTGTGCGTCGGCGGCATCAACGGCGTTTACGGCCTCGGAGATTCGCTGGCCGATGGTTTCGAAGGTGGCGCACGCGCTGCCAGTGAAGCCGGTTTCGCGGTGGTCGAAGGCACGCTGCCAAAAGCGCTGAGCCGTCTCGAAGAAGCGACCCTGGCGCTGTTCCAGGTGCCGCACGAGAAGGGCACCTCGCGTGCGCCGAAACAATTCGTCGACCTGCAGAACGACGTCACCGCCGCTGCTATCGAACTGGCGACCCGCGAAGGTTTCGAGTCGGTCGAGCACGTCAAACGCTACACCGCGCTGGGCTTCGGCACCGATCAGGGCAAGCTCGGCAACGTCAACGGTCTGGCCATCGCCGCGCGTTCGCTGAACGTGACCATCCCGCAGATGGGCACCACGATGTTCCGCCCCAACTACACGCCGGTAACGTTCGGCGCCGTGGCCGGCCGTCACTGTGGGCACATCTTCGAGCCGGTGCGCTACACCGCGCTGCATCAATGGCACCTGAAAAACGGCGCCGAGTTTGAAGACGTCGGCCAGTGGAAACGTCCATGGTACTTCCCGAAAAACGGTGAAGACATGCACGCCGCAGTGAAGCGCGAATGCAAAGCCGTGCGCGACAGCGTCGGCCTGCTCGACGCCTCGACCCTGGGCAAGATCGACATTCAAGGCCCGGATGCCCGCGAGTTCCTCAACCGCGTGTACACCAACGCCTGGACCAAGCTCGACGTGGGCAAGGCGCGTTACGGCCTGATGTGCAAAGAAGACGGCATGGTTTTCGACGACGGGGTGACGGCGTGTCTGGCCGACAACCATTTCGTCATGACCACCACCACGGGCGGCGCGGCTCGCGTGCTGCAATGGCTGGAGCTGTACCACCAGACCGAATGGCCAGATATGAAGGTGTACTTCACCTCGGTCACCGACCACTGGGCGACGATGACCCTGTCCGGGCCGAACAGCCGCAAGCTGCTCAGCGCCGTGACCGACATTGATCTGAGCAACGAAGCGTTCCCGTTCATGACCTGGAAAGAAGGTCTGGTCGGCGGCGTGCCGGCGCGGGTGTTCCGCATCTCGTTCACCGGTGAGCTGTCGTACGAAGTCAACGTGCAGGCCGACTACGCGATGGGCGTGCTGGAGAAAATCGTCGAGGCTGGCAAGCAGTACAACCTGACGCCGTACGGCACTGAAACCATGCACGTCCTGCGCGCCGAGAAAGGTTTCATCATCGTCGGCCAGGACACTGACGGCTCGATGACCCCGGACGACCTGAACATGGGCTGGTGCGTCGGTCGCACCAAACCGTTCTCGTGGATCGGCCAGCGCGGCATGAACCGTGAAGACTGTGTGAAGGATCAGCGTAAGCAACTGGTGGGCCTGAAGCCGATCGACCCGAACGTCTGGCTGCCGGAAGGTGCGCAACTGGTGTTCAACACCAAGCAGGCGATCCCGATGACCATGGTCGGCCACGTGACCTCCAGCTACGCGCACAACTCCCTCGGCTATTCGTTTGCCATGGGCGTGGTCAAGGGCGGTCTGAAGCGCATGGGTGAGCGGGTGTTCGCGCCGCTGGCCGATGGCAGCGTGATCGAGGCGGAGATTGTGTCTTCGGTGTTCTTCGATCCGAAGGGTGATCGGCAGAACATTTGATGGTTCGGCTCCTGTGGAGTGCAGTCGCACCGCGTTGACTTCATCGCGAGCAGGCTCACTCCTACAGGTGATCGCGTACCCCTTGTAGGAGTGAGCCTGCTCGCGATAGCGGTAGACCTGCTTGCAAAGGGTTCAAGTCAGAATTCAGGAAGGTGCTTTATGACCACAGCCAACGTGTACCAACAACGCCCGACCACCGGGGCCAAGGCCGAGTCGTCGCTGCACCATGCCGACCTCGCCAGCCTGGTCGGCAAGGGTCGCAAGAACGCCGGCGTGATCGTGCGTGAAAAGAAACTCCTCGGTCACCTGACCATTCGTGGCGATGGCCACGATGCAGCCTTCGCCGCTGGCGTGCACAAGGCCCTCGGCATTGAGTTGCCGGGCGCCCTGAGCGTGATCGTCAAAGGCGAAACCAGCCTGCAATGGATGGGCCCGGACGAGTGGCTGCTGATCGTGCCAAGCGGTGAAGAGTTCGCCGCCGAGCAGAAACTGCGCGAGGCGCTGGGCGACCTGCACATCGCGATCGTCAACGTCAGCGGCGGCCAGCAGGTGCTCGAACTGAGCGGGCCGAACGTGCGTCAGGTGCTGATGAAATCCACCAGCTATGACGTGCACCCGAACAACTTCCCGGTCGGCAAAGCGGTGGGCACGGTGTTCGCCAAGTCGCAGCTGATGATCCGCCATACCGCCGAAGACACCTGGGAATTGCTGATCCGCCGCAGCTTCTCGGACTACTGGTGGTTGTGGTTGCAGGATGCGTCGGCCGAGTACGGCCTCAGCGTTCAGGCGTAATACTAAGTGGTTGCCGCGATTGCTTCTTGTGGCGAGGGAGCTTGCTCCCGCTCGGCTGCGAAGCAGTCGCAAAAGCGTGCGAGCGCATTCTTTCTGGAAGAACGCGGTTGATGATTTTAGGGTCGCTTCGCAACCCAGCGGGAGCAAGCTCCCTCGCCACAGAACTCATTCGCCACAGAGTTCACTCTGCTCACAGATGTTGAAACAGGAGTCACCGCACCATGAGCCGCGCCCCAGACACATGGATTCTGACCGCCGACTGCCCCAGCGTGCTCGGCACGGTGGACGCGGTGACGCGTTTTCTGTTCGAGCAGGGTTGCTACGTCACCGAGCACCATTCGTTCGATGACCGGCTCTCGGGTCGTTTCTTCATTCGCGTGGAATTCCGTCAGCCTGACGGTTTCGACGAACAATCCTTCCGCGCCGGCCTTGCCGAGCGCGGTCAGGCGTTCGGCATGGTCTTCGAGCTGACCGCGCCGAACTACCGGCCAAAAGTGGTGATCATGGTCTCCAAGGCCGATCACTGCCTCAACGATTTGCTCTACCGCCAGCGCATCGGCCAGTTGTCGATGGACGTGGCGGCGGTGGTGTCCAACCATCCGGACCTCAAGCCGCTGGCCGACTGGCACCAGATTCCCTACTACCATTTCCCCCTCGACCCCAACGACAAACCGGCGCAGGAGCGTCAGGTGTGGCAAGTGATCGAAGAGTCCGGCGCCGAACTGGTGATCCTCGCCCGCTACATGCAGGTGCTGTCACCGGAGCTGTGCCGCAAGCTCGATGGCAAGGCGATCAACATTCACCACTCGCTGCTGCCGGGGTTCAAGGGTGCCAAGCCGTATCACCAGGCCTACAACAAGGGCGTGAAGCTGGTCGGCGCGACGGCGCATTACATCAACAACGACCTCGATGAAGGGCCGATCATCGCCCAGGGCGTCGAGGCGGTGGATCACAGTCATTACCCGGAGGATCTGATTGCCAAGGGGCGGGATATCGAGGGCCTGACCCTGGCCCGGGCCGTGGGTTATCACATCGAAAGAAGGGTGTTTTTGAACGCCAACAGAACCGTTGTTCTTTAGATCGCCATCGCTGGCAAGCCAGCTCCCACAGGGATTTGTGTCGTACACAATTTTTGAGTTCCACCCGAAACCTGTGGGAGCTGGCTTGCCAGCGATGAGGCCATAACAGGCAACACAACAATCAGCATCTGTACCCGAGCACTTAACGCGCTGCCTGCCTGGGCAACGCAGTTCCATAAAAACAACAGCGAGGTGAAAGCATGTCTGGCAATCGTGGTGTGGTGTATCTCGGCGCTGGCAAGGTCGAAGTACAGAAAATCGACTATCCGAAAATGCAGGACCCGCGTGGCAGGAAGATCGAGCACGGGGTGATCCTGCGTGTGGTGTCCACCAACATTTGTGGCTCCGACCAGCACATGGTGCGCGGCCGTACCACGGCGCAGACCGGTCTGGTGCTGGGCCACGAAATTACCGGCGAAGTGATCGAAAAGGGTTCCGACGTCGAGAATCTGAAACTCGGCGACCTGGTCTCCGTACCGTTCAACGTGGCTTGCGGGCGCTGCCGTTCCTGCAAGGAGCAACACACCGGCGTCTGTCTGACCGTCAACCCGGCCCGTGCCGGCGGTGCCTACGGTTATGTCGACATGGGCGACTGGACCGGCGGCCAGGCCGAATACGTGCTGGTACCGTATGCCGACTTCAACCTGCTGAAACTGCCGGATCGCGACAAGGCCATGGAGAAAATCCGCGACCTGACCTGCCTCTCCGACATCCTCCCGACCGGTTATCACGGTGCAGTCACGGCGGGCGTTGGCCCGGGCAGCACCGTTTACATCGCCGGCGCCGGCCCGGTCGGTCTGGCCGCTGCAGCTTCGGCGCGTCTGCTGGGGGCGGCGGTGGTGATCATCGGCGACGTCAACACCATCCGCCTGGCGCACGCCAAGGCTCAGGGTTTTGAAGTGGTCGACCTGTCCAAGGACACGCCGCTGCACGAACAGATCGCCGCGCTGCTGGGCGAGCCGGAAGTCGATTGCGCGGTGGATTGCGTGGGCTTCGAAGCACGCGGCCACGGGCATGACGGGGTGAAAGCCGAAGCACCGGCCACTGTGCTCAACTCGCTGATGGGCGTGGTGCGTGTGGCCGGCAAGATCGGTATTCCGGGCCTGTACGTGACCGAAGATCCGGGCGCGGTCGATGCCGCCGCGAAAATGGGCAGCCTGAGCATCCGCTTCGGTCTGGGCTGGGCCAAATCCCACAGCTTCCACACCGGCCAGACCCCGGTGATGAAGTACAACCGCCAACTGATGCAGGCGATCATGTGGGACCGCATCAACATCGCCGAAGTGGTCGGCGTGCAGGTCATCAGCCTCGACCAGGCGCCGGAAGGTTACGGCGAGTTCGATGCCGGCGTACCGAAGAAGTTTGTGATCGATCCGCATCGGTTGTTCAGTGCGGCGTAAGTTTCAGGCAATGCAAAACGGCGACCTCAAGGTCGCCGTTTTTTATGGGGATGAGCACGAAACCTGTGGCGAGGGAGCTTGCTCCCGCTCGGCGGCGAAGCCGTCGTAAAATCCACACATGCGGCGTCTCAGGAAAATTACCCACACAAGATTTGGGCCGCTTCGCAGCCCAGCGGGAGCAAGCTCCCTCGCCACAAAAGGTTTGTGGTGCCAGAGTCAGAGAGCCGCTAACGCGCCTTGGTACAGCACCGGCCCCGTCGGCTGCCCGGTCGGCGAGCCGCCCTTCGGCTCCAGACTGACCGCCAGCGCAATCGGCTGGCCGATCAAGACTTTCTGCGCCGCGCTCAGTTCAACCTTGCCTTTGCCGCCTGCAGGAATCACCCCCAGCGAAATCGGCTTGCCGTCCGCCGGTATCGCCCACAGTTCCAGGCTGCGATCCGGCCCGACTGCCGCCAAAGTCAGCGGTTCGACTTGCAGATAATCCGCATGCGCCTCGACCTTCAGTGCCGGCTGCGTGTCGGCGCTCAGCAAGGTGGCGTGGTAGCGGGCGTCGTCGCGGTTGTACAGGGAGCCGAGGAACACCAGCACCACGATCGAACAGGCAGCGACGCTGACGCGCAGCCAGTTCCAGAACGGACGTTTTTCCGGGACGTGCAGCACTTGCGGTTCGATCCGTGCGGTGATGCATTGCCACACCCGATCCGGCACCGGTTGCTCCGGCAGCGTTTCGGTAAGGCTGGCGAGGCTCTCCTGCCACTGCGCCAACTCGGTTCGCAGTGCCGCGTCATCCAGCAGCAATTGTTCAAAGCGCCGACGCGCCGCCGACGACATCAGGCCAATGGCGTAATCGGCAGCGAGGGCGCGGCGCAAGGCGGGGGTCTGGTAATTCATGATTCAAGGCACCTGCGCAGACGCTCCATGCCGCGACGAATCCACGACTTCACCGAGCCCAGCGGTGCCGCCAGGTGTTCGGCCAGTTCCGAGCAGGAAAGGCCCTGGAAGTAGGCGACGCTGATCGACTGGCGCTGCATGCCGTCGAGGGTGTCCAGGCAGCGATGCAGCGCGCTGGCTTCGCGGCTGCTGTTCAACAGGTCGTGGGCTGAAGGGCCATCGTCCGGCAGGGTGTCCTGTTCGAAGTCGGTCAGCGGCCGTTCGCGCTGCTTGCGTAATTGGTCGATGGCCTGATTGCGAGTGATGTTGATCATCCAGGTCAGCGGCGTCGACAAGTGGGCTTCGTAGCGCGAGGCGTTATTCCAGATGCGCACGAAGCTTTCCTGCAGCACTTCCTCGGCCAGATCCGCCCGGCCCATGAAGCGCAGGGCCACGCCGTGCAGGCGTGGGCCAACGCTGCGATAGAGCGTTTCGAATGCACCGCGGTCGCCCAGTGAGCACTGGGCCAACAGCTGGCGCAACTGATCGGGGTCGGCGATGGAAATGACGGCTCTCCAGGCAATGGGCGGGCGACGAGGGCGCTGCTCGGGCTGTTCACAGGCTAGTTCAGCGACGGCGCTTGTGCCATTCATCTCGGGTTATCCGCGGTTTCACGTTTTATATACGTGGCTATGCTGAAAATGGATGCGTCGGCGAGGAACATGCTGGCTGAAACCCGGTCAAACCGGCAGTTTTGCCGCTCATAGACGGGCGGTTACCACAGCGCAAGAGGATGTCTGAATGAAGATTTCACGCGGTATGGCCTTGGCTTCACTGATGACCCTTGCAGCGAGCCCGGTGTTTGCCGGTTTCAGCTTGAACGATGTCGCCGGTGCAGTCTCGGGTATGCAAGGGGGGGACAAGGCTGCCGCCGCTGCACCGACTTCGGAAACCGCTGGATTGCTGAGTGCCTTGAGTGCGCTGAACGTCACGCCCCAGCAAGCTGTAGGGGGAACCAGTGCGATGCTGGGCCTGGCCAAGAACCAATTGAGCAGCACCGATTATTCGCAGTTGGCCAAAGAAGTGCCGGGCATCGACAAACTGTCGGGCGGTAGCGGCAATCTGGCGGCATTGAGCGGGTTGCTGGGCTCGTCGGGCAAGTCAGCCGGGTTGGAAAATGCGCTGGGCAACGTCAAGGACACCAATGATTTGAACAACGCCTTCGGTGCACTGGGCATGGACAGCGGGATGGTCGGCCAGTTTGCCCCGGTGCTGCTCAAGTATCTGGGTGATCAGGGCGTCGGCGGCCCGCTGCTGCAAAGCTTAGGCAGCATCTGGGGCGCCGGCACCGGCAGCTGATTCAGCCGCGCTCGCCGCGCAGTTCGCTGATGCGCTGATCCTTCTCGGTCCAGAGCTGGTTGACCCAGTTCTGGACCTGCTGGCGAAACTGCGGATCGTTCTCGTAATCGCCCTGCGACAGTGCCGGGTCGAGTTCGCGGGTCTGGATGTCGATGATCACTCGCGGCACGCTGCCGCTGATCAGGTCCCAGAATCCCGGAATCTTCTGCTGTGGATAAACCACGGTCACGTCGAGCAGCGCATCCAGCTGTTCCCCCATCGCCGCCAGAACAAACGCCACACCACCCGCCTTGGGTTTGAGCAGATGCTTGAACGGTGACTGCTGCTGCGCGCTTTTCGCCGCGGTGTAGCGGGTGCCTTCCAGATAATTCACCACCGTCACCGGCTGGCGTTTGAACAGCTCGCAGGCCTGCTTGGTGATTTCCAGATCCTTGCCCGCCAACTCCGGATGTTTGGCCAGGAACGCTTTGCTGTAGCGCTTCATGAACGGGTAATCCAGCGCCCACCACGCCAGACCGAGGAACGGCACCCAGATCAGTTCTTTCTTGAGGAAGAACTTGAAGAACGGCGTGCGCCGGTTGAGGGTCTGGATCAGCGCCGGAATGTCGACCCACGACTGGTGGTTGCTGATGACCAGATACGAAGTGTCACCGCGCAGGTCTGCGCCGCCGCGGATGTCCCATTGGGTGGGGATGCACAGGCGAAAGATCAGCTTGTCGATTTCGGCCCAGGTCTCGGCAATCCACATCACCGCCCACGAGGCGTAATCGCGCCAGCGCCCCGGCGCGATCAGCTTGAGCAGGGCAAAGACCAGCAACGGCCCGATCAGGATCAGGGTGTTGAGCAACAGCAGCAGGGTGACGAAACAGCCGGTGAGCAGGCGGCGCATAAGCAACTCTATGAAGGCGGATGGGCGCGCCATGATAAGTGGCTTCGGGTGACAGGCCAAATCGATGGTGACGAATGTTTCACTTTTGGCTGGCTATGCTGGAGCTGATTAACGTGTTGGCAGGGCTGGCCTCTTCGCGAGCAAGCCCGCTCCCACAGTGGATCTTCAGTGTGCATGCCATCTCCAACAGATCCCGGATCCCCTGTGGGAGCGAGCCTGCTCGCGAAGGCGGACTTGAGGCGAACCAATTGCCCGTCCGCTGTCTAAAATCTCGCGTCTGACGCCCTCATTTTCCAAGGAAGCCCTCTACGTGAAATCCCTCCTTGCACTGTTTGCCCTCGTCGCCCTGCCGGTCATGGCCGCCGAGCCGACCCTGTACGGGCGTTACGAATACATCGCGCTGCCGGAAATCGGTGGTGAGGTGCTCAAGGCCAAGATGGACACCGGCGCGCTGACCGCCTCGCTGTCGGCCAAGGACATCGAGACCTTCACCCGCGATGGCGAAAACTGGGTGCGTTTCCGCCTCGGCACCAAGGATGCCAGCAACAAGGTCTACGAACACAAGGTCGCGCGGATCAGCAAGATCAAGAGCCGCTCGGATGAAGAGGACGAGGGCGACAGCACCGAAGTCGCCAAGCGCCCGGTGGTTGATCTGGAATTGTGCCTGGGCAACGTCAAGCGCACCGTTGAGGTCAACCTGACCGACCGCAGCAACTTCAACTACCCGCTGCTGATCGGTGCCAAGGCCCTGCGCGAGTTCGGCGCGGCAGTGAACCCGGCGCGGCGTTTCACCGCCGACAAGCCGGACTGCTAAGTGGTCTCATTGACGTAACGTCAGGCTTGGGGCACCGTTCGCGCACTTAACCCATGGGCTCGGACGCCATGCCTCATATCCTGATTGTCGAAGACGAAGCGGCGATTGCCGACACGCTGATTTTTGCCCTGCAGGGCGAGGGGTTCGCCACCACGTGGCTGAGCCTCGGCGCGGCGGCGCTGGAGTTTCAACGGCAGACCCCGGCTGACTTGATCATTCTCGATATCGGCCTGCCGGACATCAGCGGTTTCGAAACCTGCAAACAGCTGCGGCGCTTCAGTGAAGTGCCGGTGCTGTTTCTCAGTGCCCGGGACGCCGAGATCGATCGGGTGGTGGGGCTGGAGATCGGCGCCGACGATTACGTGGTCAAGCCGTTCAGCCCGCGTGAGGTTGCGGCGCGGGTACGGGCGATTCTCAAGCGCATGGCGCCGCGTCCTGCGGTTGAAGCGTCCTCGACGCTGTTTCGCATCGATGCCGAGCGTGTGCAGATCGTCTATCGGGGACAGCCGTTGAGCCTGACCCGTCATGAGTTTCGTCTGTTGCAATGCCTGCTCGAACAACCGCAGCGGGTGTTCAGCCGCGAGCAATTGCTCGATGCGCTGGGCGTGGCGGCGGACGCCGGCTACGAGCGCAGCATCGACAGCCACATCAAAAGCGTGCGCGCCAAATTGCGCCTGGTGCGGGCCGATGCCGAGCCGATCCAGACCCACCGCGGCCTCGGTTACAGCTACAGCCCGGGGCACAGCTGATGTCGTTGGGGCTGCGGATTTTTCTGGTGTATGTGCTGTTTATCGGCCTGACCGGTTACTTCGTGCTCAACACGGTGATGGAAGAAATCCGCCCGGGCGTGCGCCAGTCCACCGAAGAAACCCTGGTCGACACCGCCAACCTGATGGCGGAAATTCTCCGTGATGATTTCAAGGCCGGCACGCTCAGCGAGAACCGCTGGCCCGAATTGTTGCGGGCCTACGGCGAGCGCCAACCACAGGCGACGATTTGGGGTTTGCCGAAAAACCAGGTCAACCACCGCATCTACGTCACCGACGCCAAAGGCATCGTGGTGCTGGATTCCAGCGGCGTGGCGGTCGGTCAGGATTACTCGCGCTGGAACGACGTGTACCTGACTTTGCGTGGTGAGTACGGCGCTCGTTCGAGCCGCAGCGATCCGAATGATGCGAACTCCTCGGTGATGCACGTCGGTGCGCCGATCCGCGACAACGGCCGGATCATCGGCGTGGTTACCGTGGCCAAACCCAACAGCTCATTGCAGCCTTATGTTGATCGTACCGAGCGGCGCTTGCTGTTTTACGGTGCCGGGCTGATCGGCCTCGGTCTGCTGTTCGGCGCTTTGCTGTCGTGGTGGCTGAGCCGCGCGCTGCACCGTTTGACCGGGTATGCGCAGGCGGTGAGCGAAGGCCGGCGAGTGGAAGTACCGCATTACCGTGGCGGCGAACTGAAGCAACTGGCCACAGCGGTGGAGCAGATGCGCACCCAGCTCGAAGGCAAGGCTTACGTCGAACGCTACGTGCACACCCTGACCCATGAATTGAAGAGTCCGCTGGCGGCGATTCGCGGTGCTGCGGAATTGCTGCAGGATGAGATGCCAGCGATTCAGCGCCTGCGCTTTGTCGGCAACATCGACAGCGAAAGCGCACGGATGCAGCAGTTGATCGAGCGGCTGTTGAATCTGGCGCAAGTCGAGCAGCGTCAGGGACTGGACGAGCGCGTGGCGGTACCTCTGGCGGCATTGGTTGATGATTTGCTGCGGGCGCAGGCAGCGCGCATCGAAGGCCGGCGGCTCACGGTCGAGCAGACGATTGCGCCAGATCTGCTGCTGATCGGCGAGCCGTTTCTGTTGCGTCAGGCGTTGGGCAATCTGCTGGAGAATGCGCTGGATTTCACCCCGGTCGCCGGGCTGCTGCGCTTCAGTGCCGAGCGTGTCGGGGAGCAGGTCGAGTTGCGCTTGTTCAACGAAGCGACGGCGATTCCCGAGTACGCCCTGACGCGCTTGAGTGAACGGTTTTACTCGCTGCCGCGCCCGGACACTGGGCGCAAGAGCACTGGACTGGGGCTGAACTTTGTTGAGGAAGTGGTGAAGTTGCATGGTGGGTCGATGCATATCCGCAACGTCGAGAGCGGTGTGGAAGTGACATTGCGCTTGTCCTGAAACCGAGTCGCTGCCTTCGCGAGCAAGCCCGCTCCCACAGGGGGGGGGTGTTGAAACACAGGTCTCGGTCACACCAAAGATCAACTGTGGGAGCGGGCTTGCTCGCGAAGGGGCCGGTGCAGTCTCCACACAATCTCCATATTCCCCCCACATTCCCCTCATACATCAACAGCAGACTCTGCCCATCCAAACAGGGAGAGTCCCATGAACAAGAATCTGACCATAAAGCTTGGGGCGATTGCCCTGCTGATCCTGCTGTTGCTGATACCGCTGCTGATGATCGACGGCATCATCGATGACCGTCAGCAACTGCGCGATGGTGTGCTTGAAGACATCGCTCGCAGCTCCAGCTACAGCCAGCAACTGAGCGGGCCGGTGATGGTAGTGCCGTATCGCAAAGTGATTCACAACTGGAAGCTCAACGACAAAACCAACCAGCGCTACGACGAGCCAAGTGAAGAACGCGGTCGTCTGTATTTTCTGCCGGAGCGTTTCGAGCTCGACGGCCAGGTGCAAACCGAACTGCGCAATCGCGGTATCTACGAAGCGCGACTGTTCCATGCCGACAATCGCATCAATGGGCATTTCTCGTTGCCGGCGCAATTGGGGATCAAGGAAGACTTTGCCGATTACCAGTTCGATGCGCCGTTTCTGGCGGTGGGCATCAGTGACATCCGCGGTATTGAAAACGCCCTGAAACTGGAACTCGACGGTCAACGCCTGGACTTCGTACCCGGCACCCAGGTCGGCTGGCTCGGCGAAGGCGTGCGGGTGACGTTGCCGGCGCTGGACACTCGCAACGCCACGGAACTGACTTTCGGTTTCGACCTGCGCCTGCAAGGCACCGGTTCGCTGCTGGTGTTGCCGGTGGGCAAAAGCAGTCACGTCAGCCTTGCCGCCAACTGGCCGCACCCCAGTTTTGTTGGCAACTTCCTGCCGGGCAAACGCGAGATCAGCGACCAGGGTTTCAGCGCCGATTGGCAGACCACGTTTTTCTCCACCAACCTGCAAGAAGCCATGAGCCGTTGCGTGATGGGCAATGACTGCGAGGCGTTCAACGGGCGCAGCTTTGGAGTGAGCTTCATCGATCCGGTGGATCAGTACCTGAAGAGTGATCGGGCGATCAAATATGCGCTGTTGTTCATCGTCCTGACGTTCGCCGGTTTCTTCCTGTTCGAGGTGCTCAAGAGTCTGGCGGTGCACCCGGTGCAATACGCGTTGGTCGGGGTGGCGCTGGCGTTCTTCTACCTGTTGCTGTTGTCGTTGTCGGAGCACATCGGCTTTGCCCTGGCGTATCTGCTGTCGGCCAGTGGCTGTGTGCTGTTGATCGGGTTTTATGTTTGCCACGTGCTGCACAGCGTGCGCCACGGCCTGAGTTTTTCTGCGGGATTGGCGGCGTTGTATGGCCTGCTGTATGGCCTGCTGAGCGCCGAGGATTACGCGTTGCTGATGGGTTCGCTGCTGTTGTTCGGCCTGCTCGGGGTGTTCATGGTGCTGACGCGCAAACTCGACTGGTACGGGATCGGGCAGAAACCGGCCAAGCCGCTGGCGTTTGATGTGGAGGCGATGCAATGAGCGGGTTGCGAGAGGACCAGCGGCAGGTCGAGGTTTTGCTGACGCTGATTGTTGCAGCACTGCCGCCGGAACCCAGGTGGTGCCATCGCGAGCAGGCTCACTCCTACAGGGGAATGCGGTCAACTGTAGGAGTGAGCCTGCTCGCGAAGGGGCCGGATCAGGCGCCGCAGCCTTAAGGCTTGGGCATCGTGGCAACCATGGACGGTCGCTGGCTTACGTCGAAATACCAGTTGGCCAGTTGCGGATTGGCGCTGCGCCAGTCCAGATCCGGATGACGCAGATCGATGTAACCCAGTGCACAAGCGACGCTGATCGCCGCCACGTCGAAATGGCTGGTCAGCTCGGCGATGGCGTCACTTTCCAGATAGGCCAGGGCGCGCCGGATCTTCTCGCGCTGGGCATCGAGCCATTCGTCCCAGTGTTTTTCCGGGGCGCGCAGCACCAGTTCGTAACGCACCATCACCGAGGCGTCCATGATCCCGTCGGCCAGCGAGGCCAGGGTCAGGCGCCGCCAACGGGCCGCTCCTTCGCGGGGGATCAGCGGATTGCCGACGTGTTGCTGGTCGAGGTATTCGAGGATCACGCGGCTGTCATGGATCACGCTGCCGTCGGCCAGGCGCAGGGCCGGGATCTTGCCCAGCGGGTTGTCGGCATTGAGCGCAGCGTCCGGGCTGACAGGGCTGAGCACGCAGTCTTGCAGGGCGACGCGATCCTGCTGGCCGGTCTCGTGCAACAGCACCATCACTTTGCGCACGAACGGGGAAAGCGTGTTGTGGAACAGGGTCATGCTGGGGGCGGACATTGGCAAACCTCGGTGGTCATCGAAGAGCAGGAGATTAGCCTAGTCAGATACAGAGCGGCTGGCGAGGGATTTGGTGGTGTTCATCAGGCCGCCTTCGCGAGCAAGCCCGCTCCCACACTGGATCTGTTTCGTTCACAAATCCCCTGTGGGAGCGGGCTTGCTCGCGAAGAGGCCTTGTCAGGCGACACGGAAATCACCCGCGTCGCAGCAATCCCTTGATCGCCAGAAATGCCGGAACACCCAGCCCGACCCAGCTCAACGCATCCCAGATCCCGTCCCCCAACAGCGCCGAAAACAATCCCGCCGCACTCAGCAGCGCAATCACCAGCGGTGTGCTGAAGACCTTCCAGAAATTGCTCTGACGCGGCTTCATGCAGCAGCCTCCAGCGGCAACGGTTTTGCCGCTTTACGCCGTACCACCCACAGGTACACGCCGCTGCCGAGGACAATGATGGTCAGCACGTCGAGGGTCGCCCAGAGGATCTTCATCGGCATGCCGCCGTAGTCGCCGAAGTGCAGCGGCTGCGACATGCCCATGGCGTCCATGTACCACGGGCGCTCGGCCACAGCGGTGACTTGCAGGGTGCTGGCGTCGATCAGCACCGGCGTCAGCAGGTGCGAGGTCAGATGCGTGCCGCCCTTCATGAACACTGCGTAGTGATGCTCACTGGAAAACCGCGTGCCAGGGAAGGCGATGAAGTCCGGGTTCATCCCCGGCGCCACGTCGCGGGCGATGTCGAGCAGGCGGGTGGCCGGGGCCAGGCGGGTCAGCGGCGGGACATCGCGATAGGGCGCGACCATGGCGGTCAGCGTGTCATTGCGCCACGCGGCGATGAGCAGGTCGGCGCAGGCGCTGATCACTCCAGTGACGCCGACCACCAAGGCCCAGGTCAGGGTAACGACGCCAATCAGGTTGTGCAGGTCGAGCCAGCGCAGGCGGGTGGACTTGTCCTGACGCACGGTGCCGAACTGCAAGCGGCGCATGAACGGCAGGTACAGCACCGTACCCGAGATGATCGCGACCACGAACAGCAGCCCCATGAACGCCAGCAGCAACTTGCCCGGCAGCCCGGCAAACATGTCGACGTGCAGGCGCAGGATGAACAACATCAGGCCACCGTTGGCCGATGGGGTTTCCAGCGCTTCACCGGTGCGCGCATCGAGCATGAAGGTGTGCGACGAGTTCGGTTCGGTGCCGGCGGTTTTCGCCATGATCGTCAGCACGGCGTTCGGTTCGTCGTCTTCGAAACCGAAGTACTGCACCACTTCACCTGGGCGATGTTTTTCTGCGGCCTCGACCAGTTGCGCCAGGTTCAGGCGCGGCGTGTCGGCGGGCATTTCGCGCACTTGCGGGGCATCGCCGAGCAGGTGCTCGATTTCGTGATGAAAGATCAGCGGCAGACCGGTCAATGCCAACAGCAGCAGAAACACGGTGCAGATCAGGCTGGTCCAGGTGTGGATGAACGACCAGCGGCGAATTGTTTTACTTTTCATTTCATGACCTTCAAAAACACCGAAGCCGTCCACGGGGGACGGCCTGGTGACAGAACCTGGTTCAGCTCACGCGCTTACCACTTGTAAGTGGCGCTGGCGATGACGCTGCGCTGGTCACCGTAGTAGCAGTAGTAGCCGTCGCAGGTGGAGATGTAGTCCTTGTCGAACAGGTTGGTGGCGTTAATTGCCAGCGACGCACCTTTGAGGCTGTTGTCCAGGCGACCGAGGTCGTAATGCACCGAGGCGTCGAACACGGTGTAGGCGTCCGCCTTGCCCAGCCAGGTGTTGGCCTTGTCGCCGTAAGTGTTGCCGGTGTAACGCACGCCACCGCCGATGCCGAAACCGTCGAGTACGCCGCTGTGCCAGGTGTAGTCGGTCCACAGCGAAGCTTGCTGGTTAGGCATCAGTTGCAGGCGATTGCCCTTGTCCACGCCTTTCTGCACTTCGGACTTGGCCAGGGTGTAGGCGGCGATGACTTTCAGGTTATCGGTGACGTCGGAAACCGCTTCCAGCTCCAGGCCTTTGACCTTCACTTCACCGGTCTGGCTGGTGATGGTCACGTTGTTGACGATGCTGTTGACGGCGACGTTCTTCTGGGTCAGGTCATACACCGCAGCGCTCAGCAGAGTCTTGCTGCCCGGCGGCTGGTACTTGATGCCCAGTTCCCATTGCTTGCCTTCGGTCGGCTTGAGCGAGCCGGTGGAAGTGGCATCGGCGCCGCTGGTTGGCTGGAAGGATTCGGCGTACGACAGGTACGGCACGAAGCCCGAGTCGAACACGTAGCTGAGCGCCGCGTTGCCACTGAACGCCTTGTCGCGCTGGGTGTTGGTGGCGTCGCCCTTGTTGATGAACTGTGTGCCGGTGTGCACCCAGTCTTCACGCCCGCCGAGGGTCAGGCGCCACTGGTCGAGGGCCATCTGGTCCTGTACGTACAGGCCGGTCTGGTAGGTCTTCTGGTCATAGTCATAGAACGCCGAAGAACGTGCTGGACGGGTGATCGGCTGACCGTAGATCGGGTTGTTGACGTTAATGTCCGGCGCGGTGCCGAAGATCGACGTGTAGTTGGTGTTGCTGCGCTGGTGATCCAGACCGAGCAACAGCGTATGGCGGATGTCGCCAGTGGCGAAGTCGGCCTGGAAGTTGTTGTCCACGGCGAACTGGCTGATGTCTTCATCGACGTTGGTGGTGCCGCGACCGACATTGCCCTGAGCATCCACGGTGAAGCCGGCGAACGATGGGTTGTAGCTGTTGACGGTCACGGTCTGGAACGACAGATCCGACTTGGTGTAGCGCAGGTTCTGCTTGAACTGCCACACATCGTTGAGGCGATGCTCGAAGGCATAACCGAGCGCGTAGTAGGTGCGGTCGTAGAAGTCGTAGTCCGGGTCACCGAGGTTCTTGTGATGGGAAATCTTGCCGAACGGCATGTCGATCTTGGTGCCCTGAATCGGGTAGAACTGGCTGGTGACACCGGTATCGTCGCGGGTGAACTGGGTCAGCAGGGTGAATTTGGTGTCGTCATCGATGTTCCAGGTCAGGCTCGGCGCGATGTTGTAGCGCTTGTTCTCGATGTGATCGATCTGCGTGTCGCTGTCGCGCACTACACCGCTGATGCCGTAGAGAAACTGCCCGGCGTCGTCGATCTTGCCGGTGCTGGCGAAGTTGATCTGACGATGGTTGTCGCTGCCGTACTGCAACTGGATTTCGCTGCTGGCTTCCGCGCTCGGGCGCCGGCTGACCATGTCCAGCAGACCGCCCGGCGGCGTCCGGCCGTAGACGGAAGAGGCCGGGCCGCGCAGCAGCGCGAGGCGGTCGAGGTTCCAGGTTTCAGGCTTTGGGTTGGCGTATACGCCCTTGGGCAGCGGCAGGCCGTCGAGGAACTGAGTCGGCTCGAAACCGCGCACCCGCAGCCAGTCGATACGGGTGTCGCTGCCGTAGCTGCTGGCGGTGATGCCCGGCATATAGCGCACGGCGTCATCGAGACTGTGCACGCTGCGATCGTCCATTTGCTGACGCGTGGCGACGGAGATCGAGCGCGGTGCTTCGACCAGCGCGGTGTCGGTCTTGGTGCCGGCGGCGGTGCGGGTGGCGGTGTAGCCTTCGACCGGGCCCCAGGCGGTTTCCAGATTTTCCACGCCGATCACTGCGGTTTCCGGCAGCGCCAATGTCCCTTCCGGCACGGCAACCAGGGTGTAGGTGCCGGTACTGCTTTGTTCCAGTTGCAGACCGGTGCCTTGCAGCGCCGCGCGCAGAGCACCGGCGGCGTCGTACTGACCGCTGACCGGCGCAGAGGTCTTGCCGGCGGCCAGCGACGGATTCAGCGACAACGCGAGGCCGCCCTGGCTGGCGATCTGGTTCAGCGTGGTCGACAGCGGCGCCGCTGGCAGGTTGTAGGCACGCACGCTGGAGGCCTGTTCAGCAGCGAGCAACGGGCTGCTGAGCAGCGGCGCGCTGAGGGCAATGGCGATGGCCAACAGACTGGGGCGCAACAAGGTGTCTAGCGAACGGGACATGCGAAGGCTCCTGAATGGAAATATTTCTCAATTGCCTGAGTGCCGGACGAGAATTGAAAAGTGATAGGGCTGGTTGAAAATAATTTCGATTAACTGGGAGTGGGGCAGCCGATTCGCGTGGCAACGTTGGTTTTGTGCAGTTGCGGGCGGCTCCATCGCTGGCAAGCCAGCTCCCACAGGTTCAGCGCAGCTCACAGAATTGGTATTCACCATCGATCTCTGTGGGAGCTGGCTTGCCAGCGATGGCGGCCGCTCGGGCACCAGATAAATCAGGGCTTTGTATCTGCTTTGGCCACCGTGACCCAATACGGCGTATGCCGCTCGATCTGCACCGGCAGGGTCGGCAGCAGCGCACTCAAGGCCTTGTCGGTGTCGTGCAGCGGGAAACTTCCGGTGATGCGCAGGTCAGCGACTTCCGGCGCGACGCCCAGATGCCCTCGGCGATAACGACCCAGTTCATGCACCAGGTCTTCCAGTCGCGCGTTGTCCACCACCAGCATGCCGCGGGTCCAGGCATCGGCGCCGGGCGTGAGCGCGGCGACCGTGTCGAGGCCGTCATTGCGGATCAGCACTTGCTGGCCTTCGCGCAGGATCTGCTCTTCAGGATGACTTTGCGGATGCGCCGCCACCGCCGATTGCAGGACGCTGAGACGCGTGCCTTGGTCTTCACGCTTGACCAGAAACCGTGTGCCCAACGCGCGCATGCTGCCTTCGCGGGTCTCGACGATGAACGGCCGCGCATCGCCGTGACCGGTCTCGACCATGATCTCGCCTGCCTGCAACACGATCAGCCGCTGCCTGGCATCGAAACGCACATCCACCGCGCTGTGGGTGTTGAGGTTGAGCACGGTGCCATCGGCCAGGCGCACCGTACGCTGCTCGCCGGTGGCGGTGCGTTGATCGGCGAGCCAGTAATCCAGCGGCAAGTAGCGATCACCGGCAAACAACGCCAGACCGACGAGCGCCACCACGCTGGCCAATCCGCTGCCGAGCTTGCGCACACGGCGTCGAATGCCTTCGCGCGATTGCAGCAAGGCCGCGCGGGCCGGGCCGTTGGCGACGCTGAAGCGCTGATCGAGCATGCCCAGCTGGCGCCAGGCGCGGGCGTGTTCTTCATGGGCCGCGTGCCACTTGGCGAACTCTTCGCGCTCCAGCGGACTGCCGGAATCCAGCGACAACTGCCAGGCAATCGCCGCGTCCAGCACCTGAGCCGAGACCGGTTTGGAACTGGCCGGGTTCATGTCGGCTCACCGTACAGGGCGATGTAGCACTGGCGAATGCCTTGCGCGAGGTACTGCCGCACACGCGGCACCGAGACGCCAAGCTTCTCGGCGATTTCGGCGTGGCCGAGGCCGTCGAGGCGGTTATACAGGAAAGCGGCGCGGGCCTTGGTCGACAGTTTGCCGAGCAGGCGGTCGATGGCCTTGAGGTCTTCGAGGATCAGTTGCTGTTCTTCCACCGAAGGTTGTTCGCCTTCGGGGATCAGCATCAATTCAGTGAGGTATGCCTGTTCCAGCGCGGCGCGGCGGAAGTAGTCGAACAGCAGGCCCTTGGCGATCGCCACCAGAAACGCCCGCGGTTCGCGCGGCGTCAGCAATTCATCGCGACCGAGCAGCCGTACGAAGGTGTCCTGGCTCAGGTCTTCGGCCCGCTGCGGGCACGCCACGTTGCGCCGCAACCAGCTCAGCAGCCAACCGCGATGGTCGCGATACAACGCACCGACGAGTTCACTGTGAGGGCTTGGGACTGACGACACCAGACGCACCGATTGGGAAGTGTTAACCAACGAGAATTGTTCGCGATTCTCGCAGAGGTGGGAATGGTTAGCAATTGGCCACTGGTCGGGTGGTATCAGTAAGACCGCATCATCGTTCTTCGCGAGCAAGCCCGCTCCCACAGGGGGAATGCATGCCAGTGTGGGAGCGGGCTTGCTCGCGAAGAGGCCAGTACCGGCACCGAAGATCTAGAAGGAAGGCGCTTGCTGACGGCGTTTCCACTGACTCAAGCGCTGTTGCAGGTTCAACGGACTATGAATCTGCTGCTGCCGCGCCCGGCTGAACAGGATCAACGCCAGTTCCGCCGTGGCCAGCGCATCGGCACTCGCGTTGTGCCGCTCGAACACCTCAAGCTTGAACCAGTCGATCCATTCATCCAGGCCGGCCTCGCGAATGTTCGCCTGTGGGCACAACAATGGCGCCATGTGCGCGACATCCAGAAACACATTCTGCAGCCTGTAACCCAGGTGTTCCTTCAATGCGCGTCCGAGCATGTGTTGATCGAAGGGCGCATGAAACGCCAGCACCGGGCTGTCGCCGATGAACTCCATGAACTCCAGCAACGCCTCGGCCGGGTCGCTGCCGGCGGCAATCGCGTTCGGCCCCAGGCCATGGATCAACACGCTCGGGCTGAGCTTCAGCTCCCGACATTGCAGGGTGCGCTCGAACTGCTGGCTGAAGTCGATCGCGCCGTCTTCGATCACCACCGCGCCGATCGACAGCACGCGATCCTTGTTCAGGTTCAGCCCGGTGGTTTCCAGATCGAGCACCACCCAGCGCTGTTCACGCAGGCTGCATTCTTTCAGTTCGCTGATCGCCGGCAGTTTTGCCAGACGTTGTTGCAGGTCTGCCGACAGCAGAGGGCTGGCCGGCCGCAGCCACGAGAACAGGCTCATAGCTGATACCGCAAGGCCAGGCTGCTTTGCAGGCGCTGGGCCTGGCGCAGGGATTCACGCAGGATGCGCCGATCCAGATGATTGAGGCTGTCGGGATCGACCCGGTTCGACCAGGGCAGATTCTCACGGGTCTGGATCTGGTGCTGCTGCATGCGCGTCTGCTGGATGAAGTGATACGCCTCTTCATACGCCGCGCCATCGAGCCGTTCGATGACTTCTTTTTCGACCAGCTGACGCAAGCGCTCCAGAGTGTTGTTGGTTTCGATGCCATGCGCCAGCGCCAACAGGCGTGCGCCGTCGACGAAGGGCGTCAGGCCCTGGACTTTGAGATCAAGGGTGGCTTTCTCGCCGTTCTTGCGCGCCAGCACAAATTCGCGGAAACGCCCCACGGGCGGACGATTGCGCAGCGCGTTCTCGGCCAGCATGCGCTGGAACAAACGGTTGTCGCCGACCTGATCGAGAATCCCCCGGCGCAGTTGCGCGCAGCCTTTCTCGTCGCCCCAGACCACCCGCAGATCGAAATAAATGCTCGATCCCAGCAGGTTCTCCGGCGTCGCCTCGCGAATGAACGCCGCAAAGCGCCGCGCCCATTCCGCCCGCGACAGGCACAGCTCCGGGTTGCCGGCCATGATGTTGCCCTTGCACAGGCTGAAGCCGCACTGCGCCAGGCTCTGGTTGATCTGCTGGGCCAGTGGCAGCAGCTTGCCGCGAATCTCCGCCGCGTGCGCCGCGTCCCGCGCTTCGAACAGAATGCCGTTGTCCTGATCGGTGTGCAGCGTCTGTTCGCGCCGGCCCTCGCTGCCGAAACACAGCCAGCTGAACGGTACGCCGGGGTCGCCTTTTTCGGCGAGGGTCAGCTCGATCACCCGGCACACGGTGTGGTCGTTGAGCAGGGTGATGATGTGGGTGATCTGCGTCGAAGACGCACCGTGAGCGAGCATGCGTTCGACCAGTTGGCCGATCTCGCCGCGCAGGCTCACCAGTTGTTCGAGGCGCTGGGCACTGCGGATGGTGCGGGCCAGGTGCACCAGATCGACCCGTTGCAGCGAGAACAGATCGCGCTCGGAAACCACGCCGCACAGGCGCTGATCCTTGACCAGACAGACGTGGGCGATGTGCCGTTCGGTCATGGCAATCGCCGCGTCGAAGGCGCTGTGATCGGGCGACAGAAAGAACGGCGAACAGGTCATGTGCCGCTCAATGGTTTCGCTGAAATCACCGCTGCCATTGGCGACCACTTCGCGCAGGTCACGCAGGGTGAAAATCCCCAGCGGCGCCTTGTGTTCATCCACCGCGACGATGCTGCCGACCTGTTGCTCGTGCATCAGCTTCACCGCTTCACGCAGTGGCGTGTCGGGGCTGCAAGTCACCGGATGGCGCATCGCCAATTCGCCGAGGCGGGTGTTCAGCGAGTACTGGGTGCCGAGGGTTTCCACGGCTTTCTGCTGGACTTGCTGGTTGACCTGATCGAGCAGGCTGCTGACCCCGCGCAAAGCGAAATCGCGGAAGCTGTTGGACAGAGCGAACAGCTTGATGAACGCCGGTTTGTTCAGTTGCAGGCAGAAGGTGTCTTCGCTGGCCAGATGCTCAGTGCGGGTCGCCCGTTCGCCAATCAGCGCAGCCAACGGGAAGCATTCGCCGGTGGTGATCTCGAAGGTGGTTTCGGTGCCGGGCCGGGTGATGTGCTGGCGTTCGCCGACCACTCGGCCCTGTTTGACGATGTAGAAATATTCGACCGGCCCGTCGGCGGGCTTGATGATGCTTTCGCCCTGGCCATAGAAGCGCAGCTGACATTGTTCCACCAGAAAAGCCAGGTGGGCGTGTTCCATCTGATTGAAGGGCGGGAAGCGCTGGAGGAATTGCAGGGTGCCCTGAATGTTCTGCAACACCGCGGTTTTCCCTGCCTGGGTGAAGGCGTCCGCTTTACTCATAACCATTACCGCAGTCTTTTTTGAATTGTTGTTGTCGGATCGTTGCAGCCATGGTCGGCCCCTGCGCGCGGGGTGCCCATTGGACGTAAGTCTAGGTTTGAGCTGCCGTTGGGCACATTTGGGAAGTGCCCTACAAAAACAGTCGGAAATTCCCCCGCCAGCCACTTGGAAAAAAATCCGACGAAGTGCACATTGAAGCTCTGCTTAGCGATGTCTGACGACTGTGCCAGGTGATTGATTTGAAAACTTAGAGAATGCCATGTCCGACCACGATATTTTGAGCGACGCTGAGCGTGAAGCGCTCAGCGCAGTAATGCTCGAACCCGACTTGCCGCCGCAGCGTGTACTGATCGTCGATGACGACAAGGACGCCCGGGAGCTGTTGTCGGAGATACTCGCGTTGGATGGCATTCGTTGCATGACCGCGGCCAGCGGTGAAACCGCGCTGAAGATGCTCGACGAAAAACCTTCGATCGGGCTGGTGATCACTGATTTGCGTATGGGCAATGTCGGTGGGCTGGATTTGATTCGGCAAGTGCGTGAGTCGGAGCGGGCGGCGTTGCCGATCATCATTGTTTCGGGCGATGCCGATGTGAAAGACGCCATCGCCGCGATGCACCTGAGCGTGGTGGACTTTCTGCTCAAGCCGATTGATACGGTGAAGTTGCTGGGCCTGGTCAAACACGAGTTAGGCATCGAGCCCTGACTCTCAGGCAACACTGCCCCCCTGTGGGAGCGGGCTTGCTCGCGAATGCGTCCTTTCTGTCGAAATTAATGTTGAATGTGAGTCCGTCTTCGCGAGCAAGCCCGCTCCCACAAGGGATTTCCAGTGGTCCGGAGATTTTTATCGGCCAACAAAAAAGCCCTGATCTCTCGATCAGGGCTTTTTCACATCAGCGCAAACTTACAGGCCGTTGGCCTTCTTGAACTCGCGACGACGACGGTGCAGCACCGGCTCGGTGTAGCCGTTCGGCTGTTTGGTGCCTTCGATCACCAGTTCGACTGCCGCCTGGAAGGCGATGTTGCTGTCGAAGTTCGGTGCCAGCGGACGGTACAGCGGGTCGTTGGCGTTCTGCCGGTCAACCACTGGCGCCATGCGCTTGAGGCTTTCCATCACTTGCGCTTCGGTGACGATACCGTGGCGCAGCCAGTTGGCGATGTGCTGGCTGGAGATGCGCAGCGTTGCACGGTCTTCCATCAGGCCGACGTCATTGATGTCCGGCACCTTCGAGCAACCCACGCCCTGGTCGATCCAGCGCACCACGTAACCGAGAATGCCCTGGGCGTTGTTGTCCAGTTCGTTCTTGATCTGCTCCGGGGTCCAGCTCGGGTTGACCGCCAGCGGAATGGTCAGGATGTCGTCTACCGAAGCACGGGCACGCTTGGCCAGTTCGGCCTGACGGGCGAACACGTCGACCTTGTGGTAGTGCAGCGCGTGCAGCGCAGCGGCGGTCGGCGACGGTACCCAGGCGGTGTTGGCACCGGCCAGCGGGTGCGCGATTTTCTGTTCGAGCATCGCCGCCATCAGGTCGGGCATCGCCCACATGCCTTTACCGATTTGTGCACGACCTTGCAGGCCGGTGCTCAGACCGATATCGACGTTCCAGTTCTCGTAGGCGCCGATCCACTTTTCGGCCTTCATGTCGGCCTTGCGCACCATCGGGCCAGCTTCCATGGAGGTGTGGATTTCGTCGCCGGTACGGTCGAGGAAACCGGTGTTGATGAACACCACGCGCTCGCTGGCAGCCTTGATGCAGGCTTTGAGGTTGACCGTGGTGCGGCGCTCCTCGTCCATGATCCCGACTTTCAGGGTGTTGCGCTTGAGGCCCAGCACATCTTCGATGCGACCGAACAACTCGTTGGTGAACGCCGCTTCTTCCGGGCCGTGCATCTTCGGTTTGACGATGTAGACCGAGCCGGTGCGGGTGTTCTTGCGCGAGGTGTTGCCGTTGAGGTTGTGCATCGCCGCGAGGCACGTCACCAGACCGTCGAGAATGCCTTCCGGCACTTCATTGCCGTGTTTGTCGAGGATCGCGTCGATGGTCATCAGGTGACCGACGTTACGCACGAACAGCAGCGAGCGACCGTGCAGGGTCAGTTCACTGCCATCGACCTTGGTGTAGGTGCGATCCGGGTTCATGGTGCGGGTGAAAGTCTGGCCGCCCTTGGCGACTTCTTCGGACAGGTCGCCCTTCATCAGGCCGAGCCAGTTGCGGTAGATCACCACTTTGTCGTCGGCATCGACGGCAGCCACGGAGTCTTCGCAGTCCATGATGGTGGTCAGTGCCGCTTCCATCAGGATGTCTTTGACGCCGGCGGCATCGGTCTGGCCGACCGGGGTGCTGGCGTCGATCTGGATTTCGAAATGCAGGCCGTGGTTCTTCAGCAGGATCGCGACCGGCGCGTCTGCCGGGCCCTGGAAGCCGATCAGTTGAGCATCGTCACGCAGGCCGGTGTTGCTGCCGCCCTTGAGGGTGACCAGCAGTTTGCCGTCAACGATCTTGTAAGCCGTCGAATCGACGTGGGAGCCAGCGGCCAGGGGCGCCGCTTCGTCGAGGAACGCACGGGCGAAGGCGATGACTTTGTCGCCACGCACCTTGTTGTAGCCTTTGCCTTTTTCCGCGCCACCGTCTTCGCTGATCGCGTCGGTGCCGTAGAGGGCGTCGTATAGCGAACCCCAGCGGGCGTTCGAGGCATTGAGGGCGAAGCGGGCGTTCATCACCGGCACCACGAGTTGCGGGCCGGCGGTACGGGCGATTTCATCATCGACATTTTGCGTCGTTGCCTGGAAATCAGCCGCTTCTGGCAGCAGATAACCGATTTCTTGCAGGAAGGCTTTGTAAGCCACGGCGTCGTGTGCCTGGCCGGCATGTTCCTGGTGCCAGGCATCAAGGCGAGCCTGGAAGTCATCGCGTTTGGCGAGTAGGGCTTTGTTCTTCGGCGCCAGGTCATGAATGACCTTGTCGGCACCTTCCCAGAATTTTTCGGCGGTGAGGCCGGTACCGGGAATGGCTTCGTTGTTCACGAAGTCGAACAGGACTTTGGCGACCTGCAGGCCACCGACTTGAACGTGTTCAGTCATTGCTTGCCTCACTCTGCTCAGCTATTTCGCTTTTCAGCTCTTCAATTTTGACAATGAAGCCTCTGGCCATTTAAACCACAAACCTTCCGACCAGTACATGCCATTGCTGGCGGCTGGGCTGGGACCAATCAACGGCTTGGGGGCCTTGCTGACGGGGCTTTCAGGGTTGCGAACATGCCTTGGGCAGACATCGATCCAGCGTTATGTAGTGCGCGCCGAGGCATACTACATGATGCGTTGCGCTTGTGAAAATCAGACTAATAACGTCGTTCTGCGACCTCATGACGCATTGCGGTCACGTCGCGGAACGGGATGTTCTCAAAAAACCATCGGATTGTTCCAGCTAAATATAAAAGTTGTACACATAAATCCTTTCTGCCTGCTATGGCATCCCCCTGCGGTGCACACTCTGTGGCGAGGGGATTTATCCCGGATGGGTGGCGAAGCCGCCCCCTGCGCGCTGACAGGTAGACCGAGCTGACAGGGTTTACGGCTGCTGCGCAACCGATCGGGGATAAATCCCCTCGCCACAGGTTGCATCCAAAACCAAGACACAGGTTTGCTGCCTGGGCTGAATCAAACCCTTGCCTATACTTGCCTTTCTATAACAAAAGTCATGACAAGAGGGCGGCGCCATGGACCATCTCGTACTCACTGTGTTTGCTCCGGACAAGCCGGGGCAGGTCGAGCGCATCGCCCAATGCATCGCCGAGCACGGCGGCAACTGGCTGGAAAGCCGCATGTCACGGATGGCCGGGCAGTTCGCCGGGATTCTGCGGGTGGGTGTACCGGCGGAGGCTTACGACGAATTAGTCGATTCCCTACAAGCGCTGTCGACGCAGGGCATTCGCGTGCTGATCGCGGAGAGTGGTATCGAGCAGTCCTGCACCTGGAAACCGATCGCCATGGAACTGGTGGGTAATGATCGGCCGGGCATCGTGCGCGACATCACCCGCTTGCTCAGCGAGCAGGGGGTGAACCTTGAGCGGTTGGTGACTGAAGTGCGACCGGCGCCGATGAGCAGCGAGCCGTTGTTTCACGCCGAAGCGATTCTGGCAGTGCCGCTGACCTTGTCGCTGGATGTGCTGCAATCGCGTCTGGAAACCCTGGCCGATGATCTGATGGTCGAACTGGTGTTACGCACAGAAGTTTAATCGCTGCCCGGGTTATCCAGTTTTTACATGCACCTGCCTGTGGATAACCTGTAGAGACCGGGCGCAACGCCACGTCGGCCGTGGCTTGCAGCATGCTGATCAAAAAACCGCCAGCATTCAGTGACTTGCGCACAAACGGCGGGGATCACGCTGTGGATAACCTTGGGAAGGAACGTTGCAGGCCACGAGAACCGTGGCCTGCGAAGCTTTGTGCGTTTTTTGATCAGCTGCGCCGGCGCAAACTGATCACTGCATCGACGCTGTAAACGGCCAGACCGGCCCAGATGAAGATGAACGCGATCAGCGTGCTCGACGACAAATGCTCACCAAACAGCAGCACCGCCTGCAGCAGCACCAGGGTTGGCGCGGTGTACTGGAGGAAACCGATGGTGGTGTAGGGCAGATGACGGGTGGCAGCGTTGAAACACACCAGCGGGATGAGCGTCACCGGACCCGCCGCCACCAGCCACCAGGCTTGCGAGGTGGTCCAGAACTCGGGTTGTGCGCTGGTGGCGGTCTGGTTGAACAGCAGCCAGGCCACGGCAATTGGCACCAGCATCCAGGTTTCCACCACCAGCCCCGGCAAGGCCTTGACCGGCGCCTGTTTGCGGATCAAACCGTAGAAGCCGAAGGTCAGCGCCAGCACCAGCGATACCCACGGCAGACTGCCGACCTGCCACACCTGCTGCGCCACGCCGACGGCTGCCAGCCCCACCGCAATCCACTGCATGCGCCGCAGGCGTTCGCCGAGAATCAGCATCCCCAGCAGCACGTTGACCAGGGGGTTGATGTAGTAACCGAGGCTCGCTTCGAGCATGCGCCCGTTGTTCACCGACCATACGTAGGTCAGCCAGTTGGCCGCGATCAGGGTGCCGCTCAGGGCGAGGATCGCCAGACGCTTGGGGTTGTCGAGCAACTCGCGCAACCAGCCCGGATGCTTCCACACCATCAGCAGCAAAGCGCCGAACAGTGCCGACCACAACACGCGGTGAATGATGATCTCGACAGCGGGGACTTCGGCGATGGCTTTGAAGTAGATCGGGAACAGGCCCCAGATGATGTAGGCACTCAGGCCCAGAATGTACCCGCGACGCGGGTTGGCGGCTTGCATGCAGAATCCTTGCTTAGGCAGCTGACAAAGCAGGGATTGTAAGGAGATTTGTTGGCAAATGAGTTTTGAATTTGTGAATACTGGCCAAATGTGGGAGCGGGCTTGCTCGCGAATGCGGTGTATCAGCAGCAGAATAATTGCCTGACACACCGCCTTCGGGAGCAAGCCCCCTCCCACAAAGGTTTGTGGTGAATCAGAAGAGTTTCAGTGGCTCTTCATTCAGCGCCGACAGCTGTTCACGCAGCGCCAGCACCTGATCACCCCAATACCGTTCCGTACCAAACCACGGAAAGCTGTGCGGAAACGCCGGGTCGTCCCAGCGCCGCGCCAGCCAGGCGCTGTAGTGCATCAGGCGCAGGGCGCGCAGCGGTTCGATCAGCGCCAGTTCACGGGGATCGAAGTCGTGGAATTCGTTGTAGCCGTCCATCAGTTCCGACAGTTGCCCGAGGCATTCCTGACGGTCGCCGGCGAGCATCATCCAGATGTCCTGCACCGCCGGGCCCATGCGGCAGTCGTCGAGGTCGACGATGTGGAACATTTCATCGCGGCACATCATGTTGCCGGGGTGACAGTCGCCATGCATGCGGATGTTCTGGTGCGGCGTGGCGGCGTAGACGTCTTCGACCCGCTTGAGCAGGTCGCGGGCCACTGACTCGTAGGCCGGCAGCAGGCTCTTGGGGATGAAATTGCCTTCAAGCAACGTCGCCAGCGAGGCATGGCCGAAGTTCTGTACGCCCAGTGCTTCACGGTGTTCGAACGGCTTGGTCGCGCCGACCGCATGAATCCGCCCGAGCAACTGGCCGAGACGATACAACTGATCGAGATTGCCCGGCTCCGGCGCACGGCCGCCGCGACGCGGAAACAGGGTGAAACGGAAACCGGCGTGTTCGTGCAGGGTCTGGCCGTTGTGGATCAGCGGCGCCACCACCGGGATTTCGACGTCGGCCAGTTCGAAGGTGAACTGGTGTTCTTCGAGGATGGCTGCGTTGGTCCAGCGCTGCGGGCGGTAGAACTTGGCGATCAGCGGTTCGGAGTCTTCGATACCGACCTGATAGACGCGGTTTTCATAGCTGTTGAGCGCCAGAATGCGTGCGTCACTGAGAAACCCGATGCTTTCGACGGCATCGAGTACGAGATCGGGTGTGAGGGTTTCAAACGGGTGGGCCATGCTGACTCCTGCGCGCAGCAGGCTGCCGCGTCCGGCCCAGCATGGTAGCGCAGATGGCAGCGGGAGAGTTGGTTGGTGTCTGTGCTGACGCCATCGCGAGCAGGCTCACTCCTACAGTTGGAACGCATTTCCTTGTAGGAGTGAGCCTGCTCGCGAAAGCGATTTATCAGGCGCCGACTATTCCGCCATCCTCACGGGTAATCGCCATCACCGAAGACCGCGGCTTGCCATTGGGCAGATGCTCAGGGAAGGTCGAACCACCGTTTTCGCCTGGATGTTGAATCCCGACAAACAGGGTTTTCTGATCCGGCGAGAAGCTGATCCCGGTGACTTCGCAACCAATCGGCCCGACCATGAACCGGCGAATCTCGCCGGTCTTCGGGTCGGCACAGAGCATCTGGTTGTTGCCCATCCCGGCAAAGTCCCCGGCGTTGCTCGAATCGCCATCGGTGAGAATCCACAAACGCCCGGCCTTGTCGAAGCCCAGTCCATCCGGGCTGTTGAACATGTTCTGCGGGGTGATGTTCGACGAACCACCCTTCGGCGTGCCGGCGTGCACGCCCGGGTTGCCGGCAACCACGAACAGGTCCCAGGCGAAGGTTTTCGAAGCGTGATCATCGCGGTCGGTGCGCCAGCGGAGGATCTGCCCGTAGACGTTCTTCTCGCGCGGGTTCGGCCCACCCACCGGCTGCCCGTCTTCGCCGCGCTTGGCGTTGTTGGTCAGGGTGCAATAAACCTGGCCGTCCTTCGGACTGACGACGATCCACTCCGGGCGGTCCATGCGCGTGGCGCCGACCACACTGGCGGCGAGGCGGGCGTGGATCAGCACTTCGGCCTGATCGGCGAAACCGCTGCTGGCGTCGATGCCGTTCTTGCCGTGGGTCAGTTCGATCCACTGGCCCTGGCCTTTCGGGTGATCGGGGTTGCCGTCACCGGCGTCGAACTTGGCCACATACAGCGTGCCGTGGTCGAGGATGTCGCGGTTGGCTTTCGCATTGCGATGGTTGATGCGGTCGCGACTGACAAACTTGTAGATGAACTCGCCACGCTCGTCGTCGCCCATGTACACCACGGCGCGACCGTCATCGGTCTCGGCCAGTGCGGCGTTTTCGTGCTTGAAGCGGCCGAGGGCGGTGCGCTTGACCGGGGTCGATTGCGGATCGAACGGATCGATCTCGACCACCCAGCCGTGACGGTTGAGTTCGTTGGGATTTTTGGCCATGTCGAAGCGCGGGTCGAACGGGTGCCAGTTGATCTCGCGGCTGGCGGCAGAGACACCGTAGCGCTTTTGCGCCGGATCGAACTGCTGCTGGGCGTTGCTGCTGCCAAAGCAATCGGTGAAGTTTTCTTCGCAGGTCAGATAGGTGCCCCACGGTGTCTTGCCGTTGGCGCAGTTCTGGAAGGTGCCGAGGACTCTCTTGCCGTGCTTGTCGGCGGCCGTCTTCATCAGCTCGTGACCAGCCGCCGGGCCGCTGATGCGCAGCGGCGAGTTGCCGTGAATCCGGCGGTTGTAACGCGAGCCCTGGACGAACTGCCACTGGCCGTTCCTGCGCTGCACTTCAATCACTGACACACCTTCGCAGGCCAGCGCCTTGCGCACGTCTTCGGCCGATTGCGGCATGCCGCCGTGCGGGTAGAGGTAGCGGTAGTTGGTGTATTCGTTGTTGATCGCCATCAACGCGCGGTTTCGGTCGTCGGGGAATTCGAACAGGCTCATGCCGTCGTTGTTGTCGCCGAACTGCACTTCCTGAGCGGCGGCGGTGCCATTGCCGCTCGGGTCGAACGCCGGGCCGTTCTTGTGCAATGGCTGACCCCAGCTGATCAGCACCGAAGACTTGTAGCCCTTGGGCAGGCTGATGACGTCGGTGGTCGCGGCGGGAATGCTCTCGAAGCCGAGCAGGCGGCTGTTGCCGGCGCTGATGCCGGTGGCCAGCGCGCTGCGGCTGAGCAGGTTGCCGCCGAGGAACATGGCGGCACCGCACAGCGCGCCGGCGCTGATGAAGCCGCGACGGCTGAGGCCGACCATCTTTTCCAGGTCAGTCGATTGGTTTTCTTCTAATAGGCTCACATCAGGCTCCCTGCTTGGTTTTGGCAGCCACCTTAATGAGCGTCGATTACGCTTTCGTTGCAGCGCCTGATTAGAGTGGTGTGCCGATCAGCACATTGGACGGCGAGAACTGCACCTGCACCGGTTGCTCGACACTCAAATTGCGGGTGCGAAGCTGCAGCGGCTCAGCGAGAGCGCAAAGCGTCTGGCCGTTGGGCAGGGCGATGCGAACTTCGCTGGGGCCGTCTTCGGCATCGAGAATGGCTTCGATAGTGCCGCTCAGAAGATTGTGTCCAGATGTTGCAACTTGCTCCGGGGGCAGTAGTTCAAGCCAGCCAGCCTTGATCAAGGCCACCACTTCGGTGCCCGGTTGCAGTTCCAGGTGCACGGTGCTGTCGTGGGTGATCTGCGCGTTGATCCACAGGCCTTCGGCCAGTTCGAGGCGGATCAGGTCATTGCGACCCTGACCTTCGATGGCCACGACTTTGCCGTGCAGCTGGTTGCGCGCGCTGGTTCTGAGCATCAATCGCCCAAGCAGATCCAGATCGCTGGCGTCCTCAGCGGCCTCCAGCACCTGCGCCTGTAAAGCTTGCAGCTTTTGGTACAGACGCAACACCCGTTCGCCTTCGCTGGACAATCTGGCGCCGCCGCCGCCCTTGCCGCCGACCGCACGCTCCACCAGCGGTTTCTGCGCCAGGTTGTTCAGCTCATCAATCGCATCCCATGCCGCTTTGTAACTCAAACCGGCGCTTTTTGCGGCGCGGGTGATCGAGCCCTGTTCGGCAATGTGTTGCAGCAGGGCGATGCGCTGCGGACGGCGGACGATGTGCTGGGAGAGCAGGGTGGGCAGGGACATTGGTGGGTGCTTTTTCACAGTGGCGGTGGAGAGTGAAGTTGGCGGCTTGCGACGCATCAGTCAAGCCAAACACAGTGCTCTTGTAGGAGTGAGCCTGCTCGCGATGGCGGTGGAACAGTCAGCATCAATGTTGGCAGTAATTGCGCTATCGCGAGCAGGCTCACTCCTACAAGGGATTGTGTCGGTTTCAGTTTCCGGGTTTTGGCGTGCGGGCCAGACAATAGACGTCGACTCTTGCAGCGCCCGCATCCCTCAACAATCGCGCCAGTGCCTGGGCCGTGGCGCCGGTGGTCAGCACATCATCAATCAACGCGAAGTGCCGACCTTTCACCTTTGCGTCAGGGGCCAGAGCGAAGGCGTGACGCAAATTGCGCTTGCGCGCCTTAGCGTCGAGATCCTGTTGGGCGCTGGTGTCGTGGACCCGCCGTAGAGCATGTTCCTCAAAAGGCAGATCCAGCTGTTGGCTCAACCATCGCCCGAGCATTGCCGCTTGATTGAACCCACGTTGACGCAGGCGTTTCCCCGCCAGTGGCACCGGCAACAACGCATCAGGCCTTGGCAATCCTTCATCGAAGCGATGTTGCAGGTATTGTCCGGCAACATCGGCGAGCAAGTGACCAAACGGCCATTTCGCGTTGTGTTTAAAACGCGTAATCAAACTGTCCACCGGGAAGTCATAGCGCCACGGCACGACCACCTGTTCGAACGCCGGCGGCTCTAGCAGGCACCCGCCGCAAGTCAGTCCAGCGCCGGGCAGCGGTAGGGCGCAGGTCTGGCAATGGTCGCCGAGCCAGGGCAGATC
This sequence comes from Pseudomonas sp. lyk4-TYG-107, assembly GCF_030209055.1. Classification (NCBI taxonomy): domain Bacteria; kingdom Pseudomonadati; phylum Pseudomonadota; class Gammaproteobacteria; order Pseudomonadales; family Pseudomonadaceae; genus Pseudomonas; species Pseudomonas sp. lyk4-TYG-107. The sequence continues at coordinate 86,339 of NZ_JARVST010000001.1, read as the reverse complement.
GGTTTCGCAGGCGACGCAGATTGGCACTTCTGCTTCTGCGGGTTCATCGCACAACAAACAGCTTTGTACGTTTTTTAAACAGATGTAAACCTGTGCTTCGTCTCGTGGTTGACAGCGCATGACTCTTCCTTAAATATGCCGAACATCCGTGTCGCGCCTGTGGGTATTCCGTTCCCGCAGCCGCCAGCCAAGCATAACCAAGGAACTGCCCATGAGCGCCAGCACCTCTGCCACCCTGCGTCACGACTGGTCTTTAGCCGAAGTCAAAGCGCTCTTCGTACAGCCATTCAACGACTTGCTGTTCCAGGCGCAGACGGTGCACCGCGCACATTTCAACGCCAACCGCGTGCAGGTTTCCACGCTGCTGTCGATCAAGACCGGTGCCTGCCCGGAAGACTGCAAGTACTGCCCGCAGTCCGGTCACTACAACACCGGCCTGGAAAAAGAAAAGCTGATGGAAGTGCAGAAAGTCCTCGAAGAGGCTGCCCGCGCCAAGGCCATCGGCTCGACCCGTTTCTGCATGGGGGCCGCGTGGAAGCACCCGTCGGCCAAAGACATGCCGTATGTGCTGAAGATGGTTGAAGGCGTGAAGGCCATGGGCCTGGAAACCTGCATGACTCTCGGTCGTCTCGATCAGGAACAAACCGAAGCGCTGGCCAAGGCTGGCCTCGATTACTACAACCACAACCTCGACACCTCGCCGGAGTTCTACGGCAGCATCATCACCACCCGCACCTACAGCGAACGCTTGCAGACGCTGGCCTACGTGCGTGAGTCGGGAATGAAGATCTGCTCCGGCGGCATTCTTGGCATGGGCGAGTCGCTGGACGACCGCGCCAACCTGCTGATCCAGTTGGCCAACCTGCCGGAGCATCCGGAATCGGTGCCGATCAACATGCTGGTGAAAGTCGCCGGCACGCCGCTGGAAAACGCCGATGACGTCGATCCGTTCGACTTCATCCGCATGCTCGCCGTGGCGCGCATCCTCATGCCGCAATCCCATGTGCGCCTGTCCGCCGGCCGCGAAGCGATGAACGAGCAGATGCAGGCGTTGGCGTTCTTCGCCGGTGCCAACTCGATTTTCTACGGCGACAAACTGCTGACCACTGCCAACCCGCAGGCCGACAAGGACATGCAACTGTTCGCGCGTCTGGGCATTCAACCGGAAGCGCGCGAAGAGCATGCCGATGAAGTGCATCAGGCCGCGATCGAGCAGGCGCTGGTGGAGCAGAAGAGCAGCGAGCAGTTCTATAACGCTGCCATCTAAGTTTTTGATGCGATGCAAAACACTGTGGGAGCTGGCTTGCCAGCGATAGCGGACTGGCTGTCGACATCTATGTTGAATGTGCCACCGTCATCGCTGGCAAGCCAGCTCCCACAGGGTCTGTGTCCGTCTTGATTCATCTGATCTGACTGTCGAGGCCTGCATGTCTTTCGATCTCGCCGCACGCCTTGCTGCCCGCCGTGCCGAAAATCTCTACCGCCAGCGTCCGTTGCTCGAGTCCCCGCAAGGGCCTGAAGTGGTGGTCGACGGTCAGCCGTTGCTGGCGTTCTGTAACAACGACTACCTCGGTCTGGCCAATCACCCGCAGGTGATCGAAGCCTGGCGCGCCGGTGCCGAGCGCTGGGGCGTCGGTGGCGGAGCTTCGCATCTGGTGATCGGCCACAGCGTCCCGCATCACGCACTGGAAGAAGCACTGGCTGACCTCACCGGCCGGCCGCGTGCGTTGCTGTTCACCACTGGCTACATGGCCAACCTCGGTGCGGTCACGGCACTGGTCGGGCAGGGCGATACGGTGCTGGAAGATCGCCTTAACCACGCGTCGTTGCTCGATGCTGGTCTGTTGTCCGGCGCGCGTTTCAATCGTTATCTGCACAATGACGCCGACAGCCTGGCCAAGCGCCTGGAGAAAGCCACCGGCAACACGCTGGTGGTCACCGACGGCGTGTTCAGCATGGACGGCGATCTCGCCGATCTGCCAGCGCTGGCGCGCGAGGCCAAGGCCAAAGGCGCGTGGCTGATGGTTGATGATGCCCATGGCTTCGGCCCGCTCGGTGCCAATGGCGGCGGGATCGTCGAGCATTTCGGCTTGAGTCAGGACGATGTGCCGGTGCTGGTCGGCACCCTCGGCAAGGCGTTCGGCACCGCCGGTGCGTTTGTCGCCGGCAGTGAAGAGCTGATCGAAAGCCTGATCCAGTTCGCCCGGCCCTACATCTACACCACCAGCCAGCCACCGGCGTTGGCCTGTGCGACGCTGAAAAGTCTGGAATTACTGCGCAGCGAGCATTGGCGACGTGAGCACCTTAACCTGCTGATCCGCCAATTTCGTCGAGGGGCCGAGCAGATCGGTCTGCAGCTGATGGACAGCTTCACCCCGATCCAGCCGATCCTGATCGGCGATGCCGGTCGCGCCGTGCGCCTGTCGCAGCTGCTGCGCGAACGCGGCTTGATGGTCACGGCAATCCGTCCGCCTACCGTCCCGGCAGGAAGTGCACGCCTGCGCGTGACCCTGACCGCCGCTCACAGCGAGGCGCAGGTGCAGCTATTGTTGGAAGGACTGGCCGATTGCTTTGCCCAACTGCCGCCGGAGCCAAGCCATGCGTGATCGCCTGATTCTGCTGCCCGGCTGGGGCCTCGGTGTTTCGCCGCTGGAGCCTCTGGCCGCCGCTTTGCAAGGGCTTGACGAGCATCTGCATGTCGAGATCGAGCCGTTGCCGGAGCTGGATTCCAGCGACCTGCAGGACTGGCTCGACGAACTCGATGAATGTATTCCTCAAGACGTGTGGCTGGGCGGTTGGTCGCTGGGCGGCATGCTTGCCTCTGAACTGGCAGCACGGCGCGGCGAGCGTTGCTGCGGTCTGCTGACGCTGGCGAGCAATCCTTCATTTGTCGCCCATGAGCATTGGCCGAGTGCGATGCCGGGCGAGACGTTCGATGCGTTTCTCGCCGGCTGCCAGACCGACCCGCGGATGACCCTCAAACGGTTCTCGTTGTTGTGTGCTCAGGGCGCGCAGGACCCGCGCGGCATGTCGCGGCTGCTGCTGGGTGGCGCGCCGGCCACTTCGCCGCAAGCGTTGATGGCCGGGCTTGAACTGCTGGCGCAGATCGACACGCGCGAAGCGTTGCAGGCGTTTCGCGGCCCGCAGTTGCACTTGTTCGCCGGTCAGGACGGCCTGGTGCCGGCAGAAGCGGCGGGAGCGTTGTTTGCGCTGTTGCCGGATATCGAAATTGGTCTGATCGAACAGGCCAGTCATGCATTTCTTCTGGAAGACCCCCATGGCGTGGCGGGAGCGATCCAGGCTTTTCTACACGAGTGCGGTGATGACTGATTTGTCTCTTGTTGCGCTGCCCGGCGGCTTGCCCGACAAGCGCCAGGTCGCGGCCTCTTTCTCCCGTGCGGCGGCCAGCTACGACAGCGTTGCCGAGTTGCAGCGCGACGTCGGTTCGCAGTTGCTCGCGCGCTTGCCAGCGGGTTTTGTGCCGGCACGCTGGCTGGATCTGGGCTGCGGCACCGGCTATTTCACTCGCGCATTGGCCGAGCGATATGTCGAAGGTCAGGGGCTGGCGCTGGATATCGCCGAGGGCATGCTCAATCACGCACGACCATTGGGCGGCGCGCAGCACTTCATCGCGGGTGATGCGGAACGTCTGCCGTTGCAGGATTCAACCTGTGAGCTGATCTTTTCCAGCCTTGCGGTGCAGTGGTGTGCGGACTTCGAATCGGTGCTCAGCGAAGCCTTTCGTGTGCTCAAGCCGGGCGGGATTTTCGCGTTTGCTAGTCTTTGTGTAGGGACCTTGTACGAGTTGCGCGACAGTTGGCGGCAGGTCGATGGTCTGGTGCACGTCAACCGCTTCCGCGAATTCGCCCGGTATGAGCAGTTGTGTGCCGAAAGTGGCTTGCGTACGGTGAGTCTGCAGAATCAGGCGCATGTGTTGCACTACCCGGATGTGCGCAGCCTGACTCACGAACTCAAGGCACTCGGCGCGCACAATCTGAACCCCGGTCGGCCGGGTGGCTTGACCGGACGCGCGCGGATTCTCGGCTTGATCGAGGCTTACGAGCAGTTCCGTCAGGCACAGGGATTGCCGGCGACTTACCAGGTGGTCTACGCCGTGTTGGAGAAACCCTTATGAGCGCAGCCTATTTCATCACCGGGACTGACACCGATGTCGGCAAGACCACCGTGGCTGCCGGGTTGCTGCATGCTGCGCGCTCGGCAGGGCTGAGTACGGCGGCGGGGAAACCGGTGGCTTCGGGTTGCGAGGTCACCCCCAAGGGTTTGCGCAATGCCGATGCGCTGGCGCTGCTGGCGGAGTGTTCGGTGCCGTTGACTTATCAACAGGTCAATCCGGTGGCATTCGAGCCGGCCATCGCGCCGCATCTGGCAGCGCGTGAGGCCGGCGTCGCGCTGACTGTGCAATCGTTGCTGGCGCCGATGCGCGAAATTCTGGCGCTGAATGCCGATTTCACATTGATCGAAGGGGCGGGTGGCTGGCGGGTGCCGTTGGCCGATCAGGACAATCTGTCGGATCTGGCCATCGCGTTGAAGCTGCCGGTGATTCTGGTGGTGGGCGTGCGCCTGGGCTGTATCAGTCATGCCTTGCTGACAGCCGAGGCAATTGCCCGCGATGGCCTGCAACTGGCCGGTTGGGTGGCGAATATCATCGATCCGAAGACCTCGCGGCTGGAAGAGAATCTGGCGACGCTGGCCGAGCGGCTTCCCGCGCCGTGTCTGGGGCGTGTGCCGAAACTCAAGGCACTCAGTGCCGAAGCAGTGGCTGCCCACTTGCAACTCGATCTGCTGGACTAATGCTTTTGCTATGACAGGGCACTGTGCCATCAGTATTTTTGACGGGTGTTTTTCTGACGCCTCTGCTTCAATGGCAACCATTGATCCTTCCCAAGGATGAGAGCTCCCATGGAAATCTCCGGTAACACAGCTTTTTATGCGGGTTTGAGCACGATTCAGACCGGTCAGAACCGTGTCGATCAGGCGGCCAGCCAGATCGCCAACAACACCATCGAGCGTTCGGTCACCAGCCAGTCTTCCGAGGCGCAGGTCGATCGTCTGCGCGGTATCGACCGCAGTCAGCAAATGGATCCGGGCAGCGCGATGGCCGAGATGGCTCAAGGCAAGTTTCAGGTGGAGCTAGGCACCAAGGTCGCCAAGGCTTCCGATGAAATGCTCGGGACGATCATCGATACATTTGCCTGATTTTTCGTGTCTCCTGCCTGCTGAGCGCCGCGCCTCGTCGCGGCGTTTTTCGTTGTAAGTCCTTCTCCCTCAACTAATCTTTTTTCATTGCCCGTGGCGCTTTGCAGTCCATGGCGGTTTGCCGTGTCCGGCATTTGAAAAAAGTCATGACGAACGGCAAAAGATCGACGCTTGACAAGATTTCGGCGTAAACGTATGTTTCAAACAACTGTTTGACCGTCACAACAAATCAACGCGGTCGTTCATTCCCGGTTACATCAGCAGAGGTTTATCGCTATGCCTGACTACAAGGCCCCCTTGCGTGATATTCGCTTCGTTCGTGACGAACTGCTCGGCTACGAAGCGCACTATCAGAGCCTTCCAGCTTGCTCCGAAGCAACGCCGGACATGGTTGACGCCATTCTTGAAGAAGGCGCCAAGTTTTGTGAGCAGGTACTGGCACCGCTGAACCGCGTGGGCGACCTCGAAGGCTGCACCTGGAGCGAGTCCGGTGTGAAAACCCCGACTGGCTTTAAAGAGGCCTACAAGCAATTCGTCGAAGGCGGCTGGCCAAGTCTGGCGCACGACGTCGAGCACGGCGGTCAAGGCCTTCCAGAGTCGTTGGGTCTGGCTGTGAGCGAAATGGTCGGTGAAGCCAACTGGTCGTGGGGCATGTACCCAGGCCTGTCGCACGGCGCGATGAACACTATCTCCGAGCACGGTACCCCTGAGCAGCAAGAAGCCTATCTGACCAAACTGGTTTCCGGCGAATGGACCGGCACCATGTGCCTGACCGAACCGCACTGCGGCACCGACCTGGGCATGCTGCGCACCAAGGCCGAACCTCAGGCTGATGGCTCCTACAAGGTTTCCGGGACCAAGATTTTCATCTCGGCCGGTGAACACGACATGGCCGACAACATCGTCCACATCGTACTGGCCCGCCTGCCGGACGCTCCGGCTGGCACCAAAGGCATTTCCCTGTTCATCGTTCCAAAGTTCCTGCCGAACGCCGATGGCACCCTCGGTGCGCGCAACGCAGTGAGCTGCGGTTCGCTGGAACACAAGATGGGCATCCACGGCAACGCCACTTGCGTGATGAACTTCGACGGCGCCACCGGTTTCCTGATCGGCCCGGCGAACAAAGGCCTGAACTGCATGTTCACCTTCATGAACACCGCACGTCTGGGTACCGCGCTGCAAGGTCTGGCCCACGCAGAGATCGGCTTCCAGGGTGGCCTGAAATACGCTCGCGATCGTCTGCAAATGCGCTCCCTGACTGGCCCGAAAGCGCCGGACAAGGCCGCTGACCCGATCATCGTGCACCCTGACGTACGTCGCATGCTGCTGACCATGAAGGCCTTCGCCGAAGGCAACCGTGCGATGGTGTACTTCACCGCCAAACAGGTCGACATCGTCAAATACGGCGTCGACGAAGAAGAGAAGAAGAAGGCCGACGCACTGCTGGCGTTCATGACGCCGATCGCCAAGGCGTTCATGACCGAAGTCGGTTTCGAAGCCGCCAACCACGGCGTGCAGATCTACGGTGGCCACGGCTTCATCGCCGAGTGGGGCATGGAGCAGAACGTTCGCGACAGCCGCATTTCGATGCTGTACGAAGGCACCACCGGCATCCAGGCACTCGACCTGCTGGGCCGTAAAGTGCTGATGACTCAAGGCGAGGCCCTGAAGGGCTTCACCAAGATCGTCCACAAGTTCTGCCAGAACAACGAAGGCAACGAAGCCGTCAAAGAGTTCGTTGCACCGCTGGCTGCACTGAACAAGGAATGGGGCGAGCTGACCATGAAGGTCGGTATGGCAGCCATGAAAGACCGTGAAGAAGTCGGCGCGGCCTCCGTGGACTACCTGATGTACTCCGGTTACGCCTGTCTGGCCTACTTCTGGGCCGACATGGCACGTCTGGCAGCCGAGAAGCTGGCAGAAGGCACCGGCGACGCCGCGTTCTACACCGCCAAGCTGCAAACCGCGCGCTTCTACTTCCAGCGCATCCTGCCACGTACCCGTACCCACGTGGCCACCATGCTGTCGGGCGCCAACAACCTGATGGACATGAAAGAAGAAGACTTCGCACTGGGCTACTAAGCCTCAACGCGGTCTGACGAAAACCGTTGCTCCCTCGGGGGGCAGCGGTTTTTTTGTTGCTGAATCGCTCAGAAACCCGGGTTTTCTGCCGTTAAAGAGACTGCGTGTGATCTGGATCACATTGTGTGTGCTTAACTGGCCACATTGCAGGCACAATGCCATCTCTTTGATATGACGGGTCGGAGCTTTACCCTTGCCGCGTTCTTCCGCTGTACGTTTCAGCCATTTCCTACCTTCACTGCTGTTGTTGCTCGCGGGGTTGGCGGCTGCGTACGTCAAAGACCTCAACGTGTTCTTCACTTCGCTGTTCAACGTGTTGCCGACCCTGGTTCTGCTGTTGGGCGGCGCTTACTGTGCGGTTTACCGACGTCAGCGCGAGCTGTTTCTGATGCTCACGGTGTACATCGCCTACTTTTTGCTCGACACCCAGACCGACTATTACCGCGACAATGGCAAGGTGCGCGATGACGCAGCCGTGGTGTTCCACCTGGTCTGCCTACTGCTGCCGTTGCTGTTCGGGCTGTTCGCGGCGTGGCAGGAACGCACGCATCTGTTTCAGGACATGGTCGCGCGCTTCGCCGTGTTGCTGGCCTTTGGCAGCGTCGCTCTGGGTCTGGAACAAAGTTATCCCCAGGCGTTGCTGATGTGGCTATCGGAAATTCGCTGGCCGGCGCTCCACGGCGCCTGGATGAGCCTGATCCAGATGTCCTATCCGGTATTCCTCTCGGCATTCCTGTTGCTGGCCTGGCAATACTGGCGCAATCCGCGTCCACTGCACGCGGCGCAATTGGTCGGCCTGCTCGGGGTGTTCTGGATGCTGCCGAAAACCTTCATCCTGCCGTTCACCCTGAACATCATGTGCAGTCAGGTGATGCTGATGATTGCCGCTGCCGTGGCGCATGAGGCCTATCAAATGGCCTTCCGCGATGAACTCACCGGTCTGCCGGGGCGGCGCGCGCTCAATGAGCGAATGCAGCGTCTGGGCCGCAACTATGTGCTGGCGATGAGCGACGTCGATCATTTCAAGAAATTCAACGACACCCACGGTCACGATGTCGGTGATCAAGTGTTGCGACTGGTCGCGAGCAAGCTGTCGAAAATCAGCGGTGGCGGTAGGGCGTATCGCTATGGGGGTGAAGAATTCGCCTTGGTGTTTGCGGGCAAAACCCTTGAGGAGTGCATGCCGCACCTGGAAGTCATCCGCGAGTCGATTGCCTCCTACAACATCCAGTTGCGCAATCAGGAGAGTCGTCCGCAGGACGATCAGCAAGGTCGTCAGCGTCGTAGCGGCAGCGGTGCTTCCAGTGTCTCGGTCACGGTCAGTATCGGCGTCGCCGAGCGCGTCGAGCAGCGGACGCCGGAAGAAGTCCTCAAGTCCGCCGACCAGGCGTTGTACAGCGCCAAGGGCGCCGGGCGTAACTGCGTCATGGCGTTCGGACAGAACCGTCGCGGCGCGGTGCGCATGGACAGCGCCGCTGGCTGACTCAAGCCACACGTCATCACTCAAAAGCCCGCTGATTGCGGGCTTTCTTTTATCTCTGAATGCTGGTGACCAAAAATAACAAATCAGTCACCGGTTGACCCTATGTGTCGCAAAAGTTGTTGAGGTACACTCGGCCTCAACGAAAACACTCTTCCACGAATCACCTGTTTAGATCTTGCGAGGTTTGCCATGGCTGACTACAAAGCGCCGCTGCGCGATATGCGCTTCGTCCTCAATGAAGTATTCGAAGTCGCCAAACTCTGGGCCGAACTGCCGGCCTTGGCCGAGACTGTCGATGCAGAAACCGTAGAAGCCATTCTCGAAGAAGCCGGCAAGGTCACCAGCAAAAGCATCGCGCCACTGAGCCGTGCGGCCGACGAAGAAGGCTGCCACTGGAAGGACGGTGCCGTCAGCACCCCGGCCGGTTTCCCACAGGCCTATCAGACTTACGCTGAAGGCGGCTGGGTCGGTGTCGGTGGCGATCCGGCCTACGGCGGCATGGGCATGCCCAAGGCTGTCTCGGCGCAGGTCGAAGAGATGGTCAACTCCGCCAGTCTGTCGTTCGGCCTATACCCGATGCTGACAGCCGGCGCCTGCCTGTCGATCAACGCCCACGCCAGCGAAGAGCTGAAGGCCGCGTACCTGCCGAACATGTACGCCGGCATCTGGGCCGGTTCCATGTGCCTGACCGAGCCGCACGCCGGCACCGACCTGGGCATCATCCGCACCAAGGCCGAACCGCAGGCCGACGGTTCCTACAAGGTCAGCGGCACCAAGATCTTCATCACCGGCGGTGAGCACGACCTGACCGAGAACATCATCCACCTGGTGCTGGCGAAACTGCCGGACGCACCTGCTGGCCCGAAAGGCATTTCGCTGTTCCTGGTGCCGAAGTTCATGGTCAATGCCGATGGCAGCCTGGGCGCGCGCAACCCGGCGAACTGTGGTTCGATCGAACACAAGATGGGCATCCAGGCGTCCGCGACCTGCGTGATGAACTTCGATGAAGCTGTGGGCTATCTGGTCGGCGAGCCGAACAAGGGCCTGGCGGCGATGTTCACCATGATGAACTACGAGCGCCTGGGCGTCGGTATTCAAGGCCTGGCCAGCGGCGAGCGTTCCTATCAGAACGCCGTCGAATATGCGCGCGATCGTCTGCAGAGCCGTTCGCCGACCGGCGCGCAGAACAAGGACAAGGTTGCCGACCCGATCATCGTTCACCCGGACGTGCGTCGCATGCTGCTGACCATGAAAGCCTCGAACGAGGGCGGTCGCGCCTTCTCCACGTACGTGGCGATGCAACTCGACACCGCCAAGTTCAGCGAAGACGCGACCACCCGCAAGCGCGCAGAAGACCTGGTCGCACTGTTGACTCCGGTGGCCAAGGCATTCCTCACCGACCTGGGCCTGGAAACCACCGTCCACGGTCAGCAGATTTTTGGCGGCCACGGCTACATCCGCGAGTGGGGCCAGGAGCAACTGGTGCGTGACGTGCGCATCACGCAGATCTACGAAGGTACCAACGGCATTCAGGCGCTGGACCTGGTCGGGCGCAAGATCGTCGGCAGCGGTGGCGCGTTCTACAAGCTGTTCGCTGACGAGATCCGCCACTTCACTGCAACCGCCAGCGCTGACCTCGGCGAATTCACCAAGCCGCTGAACGATGCCGTCAGCACCCTCGACGAGCTGACGGCGTGGCTGCTGGATCGGGCGAAAACCAATCCGAACGAAATCGGCGCGGCCTCGGTCGAATATTTGCAAGCGTTCGGCTACACCGCCTATGCCTACATGTGGGCACTGATGGCGAAAGCCGCACTGGGCAAAGAAGCGCAGGACGATTTCTACGCCAGCAAGCTGGGCACCGCACGGTTCTATTTCGCCCGTCTGCTGCCGCGTATCCACTCGTTGAGCGCGTCGGTGAAGGCGGGTAGCGAGTCGCTGTTCCTGCTGAATGCTGAGCAGTTCTGATGATGTAACGTCATGTAAGCATTCTCTTACATGACGTGCTGCTGTTCTCCCATAGGCGTAGATTGGATCCACAGCTAATCTACAACTCATGGACGTCGCGCAGGAAGCGCAAAGCAACAACACGGACACGTAGGATTCTGCCAGGGTGGCGGAGTGAAATGGATGTCAGGGAAACAGTCTGCAAAGCCCCGCTTCGGCGGGGTTTTCTTTTGCCTGAAGAAAAGTTTTCAGGCCAGCGGATCCAGTGGCGGTGCGGCTTTCAACGGTTTGTCTTCACGCTGAATCACTTCTTCCAGCAATGTGCGCAGCAAGGTCAAAGACGCCTGCTGGCGTTGCACATCGCGGCACACCAGCCCAACCTTCAGCGGCACCCGTGGTTCGCTCAACGGCTTCCACAACAGATCCTGCTCGTCGTATTCCTTCTGTGAACGCCCGGGCAGCACCGTTGCCAGCTTGGTGTGCGGCAGACTGTCGAGAATCCCCAGCATATTGTTCAGCTCGGCCTGCACTTGCGGGCGCCGACCCAGGCTGGTCAGTTGCGCCTGCCAGATCTGCCGGATCTGAAACTCTTCGCCCAGCAGCAACATCGGCAATTCCGCTGCCTGCCGCATCGAGACCTTCTTGAATTCACGCAGCGGGTGATCCGCCGGGATGACCAGCGTCAGCTCATCTTCATACAACATCACGCCATGCAGCCCCGGTTGGCGCGGCGGCAGGTAGCTGATGCCGATGTCCAGTGAGCCGTTGAGCAAACGGCGCTCGATCTCCAGCCCCGTCAGTTCATAGATCTGCACCACAAGATGCGGCTGCGCCTTGCGCACCCGTTCGAGCATTTGCGGCACGAGGCTGGTGTGCACTGTTTGCAGTACGCCGATCGCCAGCGTGCGCAAGGCCTGCCCCTTGAAGTTGCCCAGCGCTTCCCGCGCCCGCTGCAAACCGTCGAGCAGCGGCACGGCGTGGTTGTACAGCGTGTGCGCGGCAAGGGTCGGCAACAGGCGTTTGCTGCTGCGTTCGAACAGCGTGACGTCGAGGTTCTGTTCGAGCTGACGAATCTGCTGCGACAGCGCCGGTTGCGAAATCGACAGGCGTTCGGCGGCCCGACCGACATGGCCCTCTTCGTAGACCGCGACGAAATAACGCAGTTGTTTGAAATCCATAAGTAATACTTATCGAAAATGCTGGTAAATCGAAATGGCCCGAAGCCGTCAGTGAGCCTAGTCTAACCGCAATCACAAGGCTTACAGGGCCAGAGAGCGCGATGAATAGCGTTTGCTTCGATAGGGTTTGCATAGGCGGTTCAAAAAACCTCAAGCGAGGTTTTTTGCAATGAATCTGTTCAGTTTGCGGCGTCAGGCGCCGAGTCTCGATGACCTCGCTTTCGAGGCCGGTCCACCCCAGGCAGGCGATAGCCTGAATGCCGAGCGACTGATGCCCAGCGTCGAGCGACCGGCGCAGGTCTTCGTGCGCGGCCAGGGCTCCTGGTTGTGGGACAGCAACGACCGCGCTTATCTCGACTTCTCCCAGGCCGGCGGCGCCAACAGCCTCGGCCACAGCCCTTCGGCGCTGGTCAAGGCCATCGCCAGTCAGGCCCAGGCGTTGATCAATCCCGGTTTCAATCTGCACAACCGCGGCGTGCTCAGCCTTGCCGAGCGCCTGTGCGCCAGCACTTCCAGCGATCAGGCTTACCTGCTCAATAGCGGCAGCGAGGCCTGTGAAGCGGCGATCAAACTGGCGCGCAAATGGGGCCAACTGCATCGTGGCGGCGCCTCGCGGATCATTGTTGCGAAGCAGGGTTGCCATGGCCGCAGCCTGGCAACGATTTCCGCGTCGGACAGTTGCAACCTGCACAACCGCTTCGCACCGTTGCTGCCGGGTTTCGATCTGGTGCCGTTCAATGACTTGCCTGCGTTACATGCCGCCGTCGATGCGCAAACCGTGGCAATCATGCTCGAACCGATCCAGAGCGATGCCGGGGTGATTCCGGCCACCGAGCATTACCTCAAAGGCGTCGAGCGTCTGTGCCGAGAATTGGGCATTTTGCTGATCCTCGACGAAGTGCAGACCGGCATCGGGCGCTGCGGCACATTGCTCGCCGAACAGTCCTACGGCGTGCGCGCCGATATCGTTGTGCTCGGCAAAGGCCTCGGCGGCGGTGTTCCTCTGGCGGCGTTATTGGCCCGTGGCAAGGCCTGCTGTTTTGACGCAGGTGAACTGGGCGGCACCCATCACGGCAACGCGCTGATGACAGCGGCCGGTCTGGTGGTGCTTGATAGCGTGCAGGATCGGGTATTTCTCGAGCAGGTCAAAGACCTCGGCCAGCACCTGCGCGAAGGTCTAGCTCGATTGGCACACCGCTATGGGCATGGCGAACTGCGTGGTCAAGGCCTGTTCTGGGGACTGAGCCTGTCAGAGGATTCCGCCGATGCCGTAGTCAAAGCCGCCTTGCATGAAGGCCTGCTGCTCAACGCGCCGCAAGCCAACTGCCTGCGTTTCACCCCGGCACTCAGCGTCAGCAAGGCCAACATCGACGAAATGCTCCTGCGCCTGGCCCGCGCCTTCTCGCGAGTGCGTACCGCGCAACTGCAATGCCGCAAAGGGATTGCCGTCTGAGCTGAAGTTTGCTGCCCAATTTGAAGAACCGTCTCGCGGTATAACGCACGCCCCACGCCTGATTCTTTTGGCGTGGGGCGTTTTTTTGTGCCCGATGGTGGCGATCAAATGGCGTTTGCACTGAACCCTGAAGAACGGCGCAGGTCGATTAGCTTGTATGGCTCATGTGAGCCAACCCCCATTCAGGAGCTGACCCATGGACTTCATTCGTATCATCATCGCTATTCTGTTGCCGCCACTGGGTGTGTTTCTGCAGGTCGGGTTCGGCGGGGCGTTCTGGCTGAACATTCTGCTGACGCTGTGCGGCTATATCCCGGGGATCGTGCATGCGGTGTACATCATCGCCAAGCGCTGAGTTCAGCGGCACCTGATAGATAGCTTTCGCGAGCAGGCTCGCTCCCACAGGGGATTTTGTGCACAACACAGATCCAATGTGGGAGCGAGCCTGCTCGCGAATGGGACGACGCTATTTTGAATTGGGGCGGTGATCAGTCCGCCAACCCCATCACCCGCCGATAAAACCGCCACTCCTGCTCCAGCGCATGCGCCTGATTGGCGGCGCGACGGAAACCATGGCGTTCGTCGGCGTAGTAATGCGCCTCGACCGGGATGCCGTTTTGCTCCAGCGCCGCGACCATGTCGCGGGTCTGTTGCGGCACCACCACCGCATCCAGTTCACCCTGGAAGAAAATCACCGGCACACGGATGTTGCGCGCGTGCAGTAACGGCGTGCGGGCGGCGTAGCGCTCGGCATCCTGTTCGGGATCGCCGATCAGCCAGTCGAGATAATCACCTTCGAATTTGTGGGTTGCCCGGGCCAATGCCACCGGATCGCTGACGCCATAGAGGCTGGCGCCCGCGCGGAACACCTGCTGAAACGCCAACGCGCATAACGTGGTGTAACCCCCGGCGCTGCCGCCGCGGATAAACGCGCGCTCGCCGTCGATCAGACCTTGCTCGGCCAGATACGCCACCACCGCGCAAGCATCCTCGACATCCACCTCACCCCAACTCAGATGCAACGCCTGACGATATTTGCGACCGTAACCGCTGCTGCCGCGATAGTTGAGGTCGGCGACGGCGAAACCACGCTGCGTCCAGTACTGAATGCGCGGGTCAAGCATCGGGTAGCAGGCCGACGTCGGGCCGCCGTGGATGAATACCACCAGTGGCGGCTGGGCTTCGTCGTTCATCGCCGGATAGAAGAAGCCGTGAGCCTCACCGCTGCCGCTCGGGTAGCGCAAGGTCTGCGGACGGCTGATGCACTCCGCCGGCAAAGGCGCCACACCGCCAGCCAGCACATTCACTTCGCGGGTAGCGCGATCAATGGCGATCACCGCAGAAGGGCTGATCGGCGAAGCGGCGATGCAATAGATAAATTGCTGATCCAGCGCCAGATGGCGGAAGCGGCTGTAGTCGCCGGTGAAGTCTTCGACGTCGAGCGCCAGGCGACCAAAACCGCCTTCGCTCCAGCTCGCCAGAAACGAATCGCCCACCGGCAACCAGGTACAGCCACCCATTTGCCACGGGGCGGGCGCATGATCGGCCTCGGCGCAGGGCAGTCGCTGCAAACCGTCGGACGTTTCGCCCCACGGCTGCCAGAAACCGCCGCGATCAGTCAGGCACAACAAGCGTCCTTTTGCATCGAACCGGGGTTGCTGGATCGACTCTTCAAGGTCAGCACCCGCCACGCAATACGGTGCGCCAAAGCCACCCTCAGCCAGACGCTCGGCCACCATCAATCGCGTGGATGTCCAAGGCTGATGCGGCCGACTCCACTCGATCCAGGCCAATCGCGAACCGTCCGGGCTGATCACCGGTGCTGCATAAAAATCCGCACCTTCAGCCAGCAAATGCCGGGTGCCGTCGGCCAGATCAATCGCTACCAGCCGATGCTGGTCGCGCAGTTCCTCGACCGCCAGCACTTGGCCGAAAGCAAAATGCAGATCGCCATAACGACACTCGCCAGAAGTCAGCACCTCGGGCGCGCCATCCAGCGTCTGCCGATACAACTGCTGATCCGCCTCATTGACGAAAACCACTCCACTTGGCGTCAGACAAAACGCACCACCGCCGTATTCGTACACCCGGCTGCGCACACTGAAGCCATCCGGCGTCAGACATTTCGCCGCGCCGTCTCGCCAGTGCCAGATCCGGCACGCAGCATCTTCGGGGCGATATTCATTCCAGAACAAACCGTGGGCACCGAGTTGCAGTTCGGCGAAATCCATTCCGGCGGCGACAGCCTGGGCGGCGCTGAAAGGCTCAGCCCTTGGCGATGAGGCGTGAGTTTCGTTCATTACGGAAGGCCAGTTGTTCGATGGTCTGAGTGGCGGTCTCGGCTTCTTCGCGGGCCTTGAGAATCACGCCGTGATGGTCGGACTTGCTGCACACCGGGTCGGCATTGCTCGCGTCCCCCGTGAGCATGAACGCCTGACAGCGGCAGCCGCCGAAGTCCTGTTCCTTTTCGTCGCAGGAGCGGCATGGCTCGGGCATCCAGTCGTAACCGCGAAAGCGGTTGAAGCCGAACGAGTCGTACCAGATGTGCTGCATGCTGTGGTCGCGCACGTTGGGAAATTGTACCGGCAGCTGTCGGGCACCATGACAGGGCAGGGCGGTTCCGTCCGGAGTAACCGTCAGAAAGATACTGCCCCAGCCGTTCATGCAGGCTTTCGGGCGTTCTTCATAGTAGTCCGGAGTGACGAAAATCAACTTGCACGGATGCCCTTCGGCTTCCAGTTTGGCGCGGTATTCGTTGGTGATACGTTCGGCACGTACCAGTTGTTCCTTGGTCGGCAACAGGCCGACACGATTGAGCTGCGCCCAACCGTAGAACTGGCAGGTGGCGAGTTCGACGAAGTCCGCTTCGAGCGCGATGCACAGCTCGATGATGCGGTCGATCTTGTCGATGTTGTGCCGGTGGGTGACGAAGTTCAGCACCATCGGATAGCCGTGGGCCTTCACCGCGCGAGCCATTTCCAGTTTCTGCGCGAAGGCTTTTTTCGAGCCGGCGAGCAGGTTGTTCACTTGCTCGTCGCTGGCCTGGAAACTGATCTGGATGTGATCGAGGCCGGCCTTCTTGAAGTCACTGATCTTCTGCTCGGTCAGACCGATGCCGGAAGTGATCAGGTTGGTGTAGAAACCCAACTGTCGCGCTTCACGGATCAGTTCGGCGAGGTCCTGACGCACCAGCGGTTCGCCACCGGAAAAGCCCAGTTGCGCCGCGCCCATCTCCCGCGCTTCGCGGAAGACCTTGATCCACTGCTCGGTGCTCAGCTCTTTGCCCTGCTCGGCGAAATCCAGCGGATTGGAGCAGTACGGGCATTGCAGCGGGCAACGGTAGGTCAGCTCGGCGAGCAACCACAGCGGCAGGCCGACTTCAGGTTTTGGCGGTACTTGCACCGATGCCTCAGGCAAGTTCGATCCAGTGCTGCGCACGGGCAACCTCCATGAATTGCTCGATGTCTTCACCGAGCTCGGGCACGCCGGGAAACTGCTCGTCGAGTTTGGCGATGATCGCCGCGACATCGCGTTCACCGTCGATCAAACCGCCGATCAGCGCGGCGCTGTCGTTGAGCTTGATCATGCCCTCGGGGTAGAGCAGCACATGACCTTTTTGCGCCGGTTCGTACTGGAAACGGTAGCCGGGACGCCAGGTCGGGATCTTGCTGCGATCAAAACTCATAGGGTGATTCCTTTGTGCCAGACCCGCTGCTCGGTGACGCTGTGATACGGCGGGCGGTTCAGTTCGTAAGCCATGCTCATGGCATCGAGCATGCTCCAAAGAATGTCCAGTTTGAACTGGAGAATTTCCAGCATGCGCTCCTGACCCTCGCGGGTCTTGTAGTGCTCGAGCGTGATCGCCAGACCATGCTCGACATCGCGCCGCGCCTGACCGAGGCGAGTGCGGAAATATTCGTAACCGGCCGGGTCGATCCATGGGTAATGCCGCGGCCAGCTGTCGAGGCGCGACTGGTGGATCTGCGGCGCGAACAGCTCGGTCAACGAACTGCTGGCGGCTTCCTGCCAACTGGCGCGGCGAGCGAAATTGACGTAGGCATCGACGGCGAAACGCACGCCGGGCAGCACCAGTTCCTGGGAGCGCAGTTGATCCGGGTCGAGGCCGACCGCCTGACCGAGACGCAGCCAGGCTTCAATGCCGCCGTCTTCACCGGGGGCGCCATCGTGGTCGAGCAGGCGTTGAATCCACTCCCGGCGAATCTCGCGATCCGGGCAATTGGCGAGGATCGCCGCGTCTTTCAGGGGGATGTTCACCTGATAGTAGAAGCGGTTGGCGACCCAGCCCTGAATCTGCTCGCGGGTGGCACGGCCTTCGTACATCGCCACGTGATACGGGTGGTAGATGTGGTAGTAGGCGCCTTTGGCGCGCAGGGCCGCTTCGAATTCGGCGGGGGACAGCGGGGTGTCGGTCATTGCGGTTCTCCGGGGAACAACCCTAGAAATCTTTTCTGTTTGCACTGGCCTCTTCGCGAGCAGGCTCGCTCCCACAGGTTGATCGCATTCCAAATGTGGGAGCGAGCCTGCTCGCGAAGGGCCGCGCATCGGTATCTGCGGCTTACAGCACAATACTCATGCCATCAAACGCCACTTCAACATTACGCCGCGCCAGCTCCGCGCGCTCCGGCGAATCTTCATCGAGAATCGGGTTGGTGTTGTTGATGTGGATAAGCACCTTGCGCTGCTCGGGCAACTGCTCCAGCACTTCGAGCATGCCGCCGGGGCCGTTCTGCGCCAGGTGGCCCATCTCGCGACCGGTGCGGGTGCCGACGCCGCGGCGCTGCATTTCATCGTCATCCCACAGCGTTCCGTCCACCAGCAGGCAATCACTGGCGGCCATGATCTCCAGCAATGGCGCATCAACCTTGCCCAGCCCCGGTGCATAGAACAGTTTGCCGCCGGTGTTCATGTCTTCGACGATCAGGCCGATGTTGTCGCCCGGGTGCGGGTCGAAACGGTGCGGCGAATACGGTGGCGCGGCGCTGCGCAACGGCAGCGGGGTGAAGCGCAGGTTCGGGCAGGCAGCGACAGTGAAGCTCTGGTCGAGCTCGATGCGATTCCAGTTCAGTCCGCCGTTCCAGTGGGTGAGCATCTTGAACAGCGGGAAACCGGTGCTCAAATCTTCGTGAACCATGTCCGTGCACCAGACCTCATGCGGGCAGCCTTCACGCAGGCTGAGCAGGCCGGTGGTGTGGTCGATCTGGCTGTCCATCAGGATGATCGCGCTGATGCCGGTGTCGCGCAGGGCTCGGCCCGGTTGCATCGGGGCGAAGCTCTGCAGTTGCGCGCGGATGTCCGGCGAAGCGTTGCACAGCACCCAGTTCACGCCATCATCGGAAATTGCGATGGACGATTGGGTACGGGCCTTGGCATTCAGGCTGCCGTCGCGAAAGCCTGCGCAATTGACGCAGTTGCAGTTCCACTGCGGAAATCCGCCACCGGCGGCCGAACCCAGAATCTGGACGAACATGAACGCTCCCATCTTTCAACGCTGAAAATAAAACGCCCCGGCGAGCCGAGGCGTTGCACTGCAAGTCTGCGTAGGCAGAACTCAGCGGCTGGCGAAGTACATGGTGACTTCGAAGCCGATACGCAGGTCGGTGTAAGCCGGTTTTGTCCAGGACATAGGGTGACTCCTCATTGGGTGGGTGGGATAGCGCTGTCCATAGTTATAGTCCACAGCAGCGCAGGGATGTTCCAAATAGTTAGGCTGCTATGTTACTCAAAATTTCAACGGTATTGCCCGTGAATCTTTGAGAAAGCTCCTTGCAGCCTTGGTAATGATCATTTTGTCGCTTGCCACGGCGCGCCGGGTGACGATTCGTTGGCCAGGCAGCGCCAGCCGCCCTCGGCGTTGAGCAACCGCTGCGCTGCCTCCAGCAATGTTGAGCGTTTCAGTTGACCCATGGCTGTGTGCAGTTGCGCCAGATAATCCGACGAGTGGCCGGCGAGCTTGGCCTGCCACAGCAACTCGGCGGCGTCTTTGCCGGACAGATGACTCTCAGCGAACTGATCCGCGAGTGATTGGCGTTGCTGGTTGAAGTCCTCTTCATCGAGGTTTTCGATCAGTGCAGGAATGCCCTCGAGGAACTGCTGGATATGGCCGAGCAGCTCAACGGGCGCAGTATCTGGCGACTGCACGCCGAACAGCAATCCACTCTGGCCATGCATCTGCCGCAAGGCGCTGAACACTGCGTAGCCCAATTGCAATTCGACCCGCAGGCGCTGGTAGAACGGTGTCTGGCACAGCTGCGCGAGCAGGCGCCAAGCGGCTTCGTCGGCGATCTCGCGGCTGGCGCTCGGGCAGAACAGCAGCAACGCATGCTCGCTGGACGCGATGTCGATGTGGCTCCACAGATGTTGCGGGTTGATCGCCGTCGCTGCCGGCAATTGATTATCCGGTGTGCCGGGGATGCGGCTCAGGGCCAGGCCCATGGCCGATTGCGTCTGTGCGTTGAGACCAAGGGCCAGTCCGTCCCAGCGCGAAGTTGTCCACAGCTGTTTGACGTCGTTCGACTCGACGGCCGATGACAGACAATATTCAGGCAACGCCTTGAGCAACTGGCGGATCGGTATCAACGGTGTTTCTGCCTCTGCGCTCGCTGAATCGGCGTCAATTTGCGTCAGACATTTCAGCGTGTGTTCGAGGACACTGGGCATCGGCTCCTGCAGGCCCGTTATTTTCAGCAGCCATTGCGTGCCGGTGGCACTGAACGCCAACTCGACGCCGGCCTGCCGCGCATCTTCCTGCGTTTCCCGCAGACTGCGTCGCAGCTTGCCTTGCAGATCTGTGCCGGCCGCCGCCTGCGTTTGCCAACGCAAGTAAATCGCGCCGTGGTCGCTATGATCCGGCAACGCCTGGCTGAATTGCATCGGCGAACGCTCACGCCGACCGCGCGAGCGATCCTGAGCGAAAGTACGCAGCCCACGATGGGCGCTGGTCTGGCCACGAATCAGGCCGGCGTTGGCCAGCGGCTCGTTGGAGCCTAGAAAAGGATTGGCGGCAGGCAGGTGCCAATGGTCGCTGAAGTTATCCACAACACCGATGTCGCGCAGGATATGTTTGAGCGCAACGACGCCGATTTCCGACAGACCGTTTTCGCGTTGTTCACTGTCGAGCCGCGCCAGTTGCAGGGCGCCGCTGATTTGCTGCTGACGCTCAAGCAGCCTGGTGTACTCCTCGCGCAGCGCTGCCCAGTCCTGTTGCGCGGCAAAGAAGCTCAACCAGTCCAGCAGTTGTTCACCAATGACGCTCAGGGATTCGGCGGGGGCGGTGAATTGCAGATGCAGCAGCGCTTGCCCGGCGAACTGATACAGCGGCACGGCTTTCAAACCGTCCGCGAGGCGTTGTTGCTGCAAATGGGCGAGCAGCCCGCCGGGCTTGGCGCTGTTCAGCCAATGGCAGAGAAACGCCAGCGCTTCGGCGGACGAGTCGGGCAGCGCTTCGAAAGCGAACAACAGATTGCCGCTTCGCTCGCCGACCTGTTGATAACTTTTTACCGCCAATGGCAGCGGCGCTGCTTGCTCGACCTTATCCCCAACCGGCAGCACGGCGGCGAACTGCTGCGCCAGTACGCGCAATTCCTCGATGCTCTGCGGCCCGACCAGGCTCAGCGTCATTTGTCCGGTGCGATAAAACTGCCGGTGGAAATCTTTCAGCGCCTGTTGAAACGCTGGTAACTCAACTTTCAGGCTGTCGCGATTTCCCGCATGAAACCCGCGCAGCGGATGTGTGGCCGGCAATCCCTCGTACAGCGCCAGTTCCTGCTGAGCCGTCGGATCTTGCGACCACGCGACGAATTCAGCGTCCAGCACTTCGCGTTCGCGCAACTGATCGTGCGGATTCATACGCGGCTGGGCGAGCATGTCTGACAGACGCTCGAGCCCGGCGCTGTAGGCCGAGGTCGGCAGTTCGAAGAAGAAGTCGGTGGTGCGTTCACGGGTGCTTGCATTCACTTGGCCACCGTGACTTTGCACGTAGGCCATCAGCGCCTGACTCGCAGGAAAACGCTCAGTGCCGAGAAACAGCAGATGCTCAAGGAAATGCGCCAGCCCCGGCCACTTGAGTGGCACGTCATGGCTACCGGCAGCCACCCGCAACGCAGCGGCACTGCGCTTCAAGCCGGGCACCTGACGCAGGGTCACGCGCAAGCCGTTTGGCAGGGTTTCAGTGTGGGGGCGGGGGTGAGTCGGCGCAGGCATGGGCACTTCCAGAACAGTGAAGTGCCAATGCTAGCGGATTGGGTGGGGTCAGCGCTTGTTCAACGCATGGTAAAGCTCGGGACGGCGGTCGTTGAGGTAGCGATTGGCGGCGCGGGAATCGGCCATCAACTGTCGATCCAGCTCACCGACGATCAATGCTTCATCGAGTCCGGCCTGGGCGATACGGCTGCCGTCCGGCGCGGCGATGCTGCTTTGTCCGCAATAGTGGATCTCGCCTTCCTGCCCGCAATAATTGGCGTACGCCACGTAACACTGGTTTTCGAAGGCACGGGAACGCACGGTAACGTCAGCGACGAAATCGAACGGAATCATGTTTGCCGTCGGCACCAGAATCAGCTCGGCACCGGCCAGCGCCAGACGTCGTGCGTTCTCCGGAAACTCCAGGTCGTAGCAGATCAGAAAACCGAGCTTCCAGCCGTTGAGTTCAACCACCGGAAAATCATCTTCGCCGGGGCTGAACATCGATCGATCGAGATCGCCGAACAGATGGGTCTTGCGGTAATTGCACAGGCGCTCGCCGTGCGCGTCGATCAACTGCACGGCGTTGTAGATCTGCCCGTCGGCCGTGCGCTCGGGGTAACCGTAAGCAATCGCCAGCCCGGCGGCTTTGGCGATTCGACCGATCTGTTGCGCCCATTCACCGTTGTAGACCTCGGCCAGCGTACTGACTGCCTCGGCGCCGACGTTGTAGCCGGTCAGGAACATCTCCGGCAGCACCAGCAGGTCGGCACCCTTGGCCTCCATTGCCAGTTGCTGCAGGCGATGCAGGTTGGCGGCGGGTTCCAGGGGCAGCGGTGGACATTGGTAAAGGGCTACACGCATCGGGGATTCCTCTTACTCGGGCAGGGCGATAGGGCCGATGTCTTTGAACACATCACCTGGGCCCGGGTTCTCTTTAGGTGTCGAACCACCGAAATGCTTCATGATCCCCCACACCGCGTTGAGTGAAGTCTGCACCGCGCCTTCGACCCATGCCGGCGTCCACGACACGTCGTCACCGGCGATGAAAATCCCCCGTTGCTCGGCGGGCATGTCGTCCTGCATGAAGTGCGCGTACATGCGCTGGTTGTAGCGATAGTGGCCGGGCAGGGCGCCTTTGAATGCGCCGAGGAAGTACGGGTCGGCTTCCCATGACACGGTGATCGGATCGCCGATGATCCGCGCGGCGATATCGACTTTCGGGTAGATCTTCTTCAGCGCGTTCAACGCCAGCTCTACGCGTTTTTCCACCGGGTGCGGCAGCATCTTCAGCGCGTCGCTCATCCACGAATAGGACAGGCAGATCACCCCCGGCTTATCGTCACCGTTGTCGAACAGATAGGTGCCGCGGGTCAGGCGATCGGTGAGGGTCATGCTCATCAGGTCGCGGCCGGTTTCCGGATCCTTGTCCTTCCAGAACGGGCGGTCGACCATCACGAAAGTCTTCGACGACTGCATGTAGCGCGTGCGGTCCAGCGCCATCCACATCTTCTGCGAGAACAGGGTTTCGTCGCATTCGATCTGGGTGGTCAGCAGCCAGCTCTGGCAGGTGGTCAGCACGGCGGCGTATTCGCGGGTGTCGCCGTTGTTGTCGGTGACGGCGAAACGGCCGTCCGGCGCGTGAGCGATTTTCTTCACGCCGGAACGCGGCGCGCCACGGTGCAGGGATTTCAGGCTGGTGCCTTGCGGCCAGTGCACGCAGCGCTCCGGCACATGCCGCCAGATGCCTTGCGGCACTTGCTCCACACCGCCCACCACCAGGTGCTGGTGATCGTCGCAGTTGGTCATCACCACGCGGAAGATTTCCAGCATCGAGTTGGGGAAGTCCGAGTCCCAGCCGCCGGTACCAAAACCGACCTGACCGAACACTTCGCGGTGGTGGAACGACAGTTTGGCGAAGGCTTTGGAAGTGGCCACGAAGTCGTAGAACGTGCGGTCGTCCCACAGCGGAACGAGTTTATTCCACAGCTCTTTGAGGCGTGGCACATCGCGGTCGCGGATCGCTTGCTGAATATCGGCGAACTGCGAGCCGGCCTCCAGCGCATCCGCCCAGGCGTCAGCCACTTCCTGGAACAGTGCAGGAAGATCCTTCAGGCTTTGTGCGTAATGGGTTTTGCCTTCGAGGTCGATCACGGTGCTGCCGGAAGCCGGCGTCAGTGGGTTCGGGAAAGGTTTGGTCTCGAGACCGAGCTTATCGACGTAGTGGTAGAACGCAGTAGAGGACACCGGGAAACGCATGCCACCCAGTTCCGCGACGATGCCATCGGTGCCGTTGAACGCTTGCGAACGCAGGCGGCCACCCAGTTTCGAGGCCTCGTACACCACTGGTTTCAAGCCGAGCTTCATCAGTTCGTAGGCGGCCACCAGACCCGCGATACCCGCGCCGACAATCGCCACTTCAGCGCCATGATGGTGTTCAGGAATGCTGCCGAGACCGGCCGGGTGTTCGATCCAGTCGTCGAAGGCGAACGGAAAGTCCGGGCCGAAAATGGTGACGGGTTTCTTACCGTCTGCAGGATGGCGATTGTTCTTGTTCATGGCTGACCTTGCTGGCGACCCGACGCAGGATGCGCGTCTGAGTATAGGAAAAGATGCCAGCCATTCTAGGGAGCGTAGAACACGTTAATAAGACGCAAAGTGTCGTCGTTTTGCTAATTAATTGATCAATATGACGTTTGCTGACTACACACCGACCAAATGTAGGAATGAACCTGCTCGCGAAGAGGCCATCAAGCTCACCAGCACTCAAACCGGCTGCCCTCGATCAATCTTGCTACTCAAAATGATCGACGTCGTGGTCTTCTCCACCCCGTCCACACTGCCGATCTGATCCAGCAATTGATCCAGTTGCTCCGGCGAGTCGGTGCGCAACCACGCCACATAATCAAATTCGCCACTCACCGCACACAACTGCTGCACCTGCGCCATCGCGCTCAACCGGCGCAATACCTCTTTGCCGGAACGCGGCTGCACCTTGATCCCGACATACGCCTGCAACCCGCCATCGACCACGCGCTGCCCCAAACGTACGCCATAACCGGTGATCACCTTGGCCCTCTCCAGCCGCGCCAACCGCGATGTGACGGTGGTCCGCGCAATGCCCAGCTGCCGGGCAAGCATGGCCACGCTTTCGCGGGCGTTGATTTGCAGGGCGGCGATCAGCTGGCGGTCGATTTCGTCTAAGGCGGGGGGGCGGGTGTCGGGCAAGGGGCGGCTCCGTGACTGTTGAGGGCGGATGAGTTTGCATGTTACAGGCACTAACTGCGACACGCTGCAGGCGATGACTGAGCACGTCACTTATGCCTGGAGGCAATTGTTGCGCCAAAACAAACATCAAATATTTGGTTTGACTTGCCGGGCCTATTTATCAAGAATGCCAACAAGAGCGCGAAATCTGCTGCCTTGCAGGGCTTTAGCGGACGTAGGTACCTCAGCGATGCTGCAACATCGGTGTAAGGTGAGACCTCTTCATCCCATTTCCTGAGGATGCAAATATCAGGATTCAAATATCAAGGGCAGCCAAATGGCTGCCCTTTTCTTTGTCTTCAAGAATGTACCGCTTGTACAAAGATCGCCATGGCGGTGCTTGTTCATTGCTCTTGACGGAGCGTGCATGAAATTCCAGAGGACGTGCCCGTTCCGCACATCGACCACGACGAGCATGTCGTTTTTTGCCTCATAGGCGTTGATGAATGCCAATCGGAAACCGCCATTATCGTAGAGGACTTTCCATACTTCGAAAGGTCCCGTCAGCGTATCGATGGCATGTCGAACATAGCGTTCTCTGGAGTCTGGACGTTTCTCGACTATATGGGCCAGTTTGTCTCGCATGACTGCAACGTTTCCAATAGGCGTGAGGATGGTAACCGCCAATACGGAGTCGTCGAAGAATCCGAAGTGATCCAAGAGGATTTTGAGGGCGCCTTCTGCGTCGTCAGCCCTCTTTATTTCTTCTATTGCGGCTGACCGAAGCTCTCGCGATAACGTTCTCAGATCGGGTAGAGCAAGGTCGATCCAGGTTTGTTGATCGGCTGCTTCCTTTATCAGTGGCGCAGCATTCACAAGCATAAAAACAATCCTGGACGGGCAGTGGCGTCCGGAGATTACTTGTCTGGGGAAACAGTCAACAAGGCGCGGGGAGGGGAGAAAACATAACTTCGGAACATTCCTACAGCCTTCGGGGAGGTCTTCCGAACATTGCGCTCGCAAAGATTGTCCCCTCAACTGATCGCCCAAGAAAAAGCCGCGCATGTAGCGCGGCTTTCAAATGTGGTGGGCCCACACGGACTTGAACCGTGGACCAAAGGATTATGAGTCCTCTGCTCTAACCAACTGAGCTATAGGCCCTCAGTAGGCCGCGGATTATAGCGACGGTTTGGCGGCTGTGCTATCCGAATAATCCGATACGGTTACACGAAGAAACGTTGCGGCGAATTCTTCCGGGGGCAGCGGCAGGCTGACGATGTAGCCCTGGATCTGTTCGCAACCTTCGGCGGCGAGGAATTGTTGCTGGGCCTGGGTCTCGACGCCTTCGGCGATCACGGTGAATTGCATGCTCCGGCCCAGAGCGATGATCGCGCGGACAATCGCCGCGTCGTGCGGGTCATCGGGCAGTCCGCGAACAAAGGACTGGTCGATCTTGAGGATGTCCAGCGGCAGGCGTTTGAGGTAGCTGAGCGAAGAATAACCGGTGCCGAAGTCGTCGATCGCCAGTTGTACGCCCAAGTGTTTGAGCTGGTGCAGCACCGCCAAGGCCTCCTCGGCCTGGCTCATGATGAAGTTTTCGGTAATTTCCAGTTGCAGTAAATCCGGCTGCAGACGGTTGTCCCTGAGCAGTTGTTCGATGCGTCCGAGCAGATTCGGCTGGCGTAGTTGCGCACCGGCGAGGTTGACTGACAGCGGGCCGAGGCTGTCGTAGATCTGGCTCCACTCGAACATCTGCCGGCAGGCGGTCTCGAGCACCCAATCGCCGATCTGCAGGATCATGCCGTTCTCTTCGGCCAGTGGAATGAAGTGCTCCGGCGGCACTTCGCCGAAGGTCGGGTGACGCCAGCGGATCAGTGCTTCGGCACCGACCAGGCGATGGTCGTCGAGGCTGATTTTCGGTTGGTAGTAGAGGAACAACTCTTCGCGCTCGATGGCCCGGCGCAGTTCGTGCTCCAGTGCCACGCGCTCGCTGGCCTGGGCAGTGAGGTCGCGAGTGTAGCTTTCGACGCGGTTGCGGCCCTTGGCCTTGGAGCGGTACATCGCCGCGTCGGCGTTTTTCACCAAGGTGGCGACATCGCAGCCATCCCGTGGATAGAGGCTGGTGCCGATGCTGGCGCTGATGAAGAACTCGTGCTCACCGGCCTGAAACGGTGCGCCAAAGCAGTTGAGCAGTTTGAATGCGATGTTGTCGGCATCGCTGGCTTGTTGCAGACCCGGCAGCAGAATGATGAATTCATCACCGCCCAGTCGTGCGACGGTGTCGATATCACGCAGTTGTTCTTTCAAACGCACGGCAATGCCTTTGAGCAGCAGATCGCCAACCGGGTGGCCGAGGCTGTCGTTGATGTGTTTGAAGCGGTCGAGATCGAGGAACAGCACCGCGCCCTGACCACCGTTTTCCTGCTGACTGTTCAGCGCGGTGAGCAGGCGACTTTCGAACAGGGTGCGATTCGGCAGGCCGGTGAGCGGGTCGTGGTGCGCCTGATAATCGAGCTTGGCTTGTGCGTGTTTGAGGCTGGAGATATCGGCGAACACCGCGACGAAGTGGGTGATGAACTTGTCGCGGTTGCGTACGGCGCTGATGGTCAGCCAGCTCGGATACAACTCGCCGTTCTTGCGCCGGTTGGAAATCTCGCCCTGCCAGTGTCCCTCAGCAGTCAACTGGTGCCACATTGCCGCATAAAACGCACTGTCGTGCAGCCCCGAGGCGAGCAGACGCGGGGTGTGGCCGAGGGCTTCGCTTTCGCTGTAGCCGGTGATTTCGGTGAACGCACGGTTCACCGCGCTGATGTGCTGCTGGGTGTCGGTGATCAACACGCCTTCGGCGGTGCTCTCGAATACGGTGGCCGCCTGCTGCAGTTTTTCCTGCATCAAATGGCGCTCGGTGATGTCCCGGGCGATGGTCAACATGCAATCTTCTTCGCCGATCGGTAGCGGACGGCTGGACACTTCGCACAGTCGGATCTGCCCGTCGCTGCGGCGGATATGGCAGGTGAAATCGCGTACGAAGCCGTCGCGGTGCAGCAGGTCGAGCATCTGCTTGCGTTCGTTGAGATTGACCCAGATCCCCAGGTCCAGCGCCGAGCGATCCACCGACATCGCGCTGTTGAACCCGGTGATGCGGCTGAAGCCCTCGTTGACCTCCAGCAGCAAGCCATCGCTCTGACGCGACAGCAGCAAGCCGTCCGGCGAGGCGTGAAAGGCTTTGGCGAACTTCTCTTCGGAGGTTTGCAGTTGCTGCTGGGTTTCCTTGAGCTGGGTGATGTCGCGCACGACCACCACCAGCGCCGGAGTGGTGTCGAGGTCGAAGGGCTCGGCGGAGATCAGACCGGTGAACACCTGGCCATTGTTGCGGCGAAAGGGCATCTCCAGGTTGCGGATGCTGCCGGCCTGCAAGCGCTGTAACAGCCCGGGCCCGACCCCGGGGATGCCCCAGATATTCAGTTCAGTGGCGGTCTGGCCGACCACGTCTTCCGCCTTCAGGCCAATCTGCTCTTCAAAGGCTTCGTTGACCTCCAGCAGACAGCCGTCGGACAACCGCGCGATCACGAGGATATCCGGGCATTGCTGGAACACCGACGCGAACTTCTGCTCCGAAAGCCGCAGCGCCTCCTCAGTGCGCTTGGTTTCGCTGATGTCGATCATCAGCCCGCGCATCACAGGCTCGTGGCCATGTTCAATCAGACTGACAATGTCACGCACCCACAGGCAGCGCCCGTCAGCGGTGATCACCCGATAGTCGAGGGTGTGATCGCGTCCGTCGCGTACCGCCTCATCGCAAATGGCCTGGGCGCGGGTCAGGTCGGCGGGGTGAATGATGTTGCGCCAGAAGCCCGGAATCAGCCAGTGCGCCTGTGGATAACCGAGCAGATCTTCGGCATGGGGCGACACATAGCTGTAGGTGAAGTCGCTCATGCGCGCTTCCCAGGCGATGGCCGAAAGGCTCTCGACCAATCCGCGGTAATGATATTCGCTGCTGCGCAATTCCTGTTCTAGGTCGACGCGGCGGGCGATTTCCGAACTCAAGCGGCGATTGATGCGAATGACCACCGCCAGAATGCTGACCAGCAGCAACAGGCCCGGAAGGCCATAGATCAGAAGATCCGACCAGAATGTCCGATGGTCCAGAACATTACCGACCCAATGTTCCTGAATGCTGCTGATTTCCTCGGGGCTCATGTCCGCCAGGACTTTGTCCAGAATACCCACCAGCATTTTGTTGTCGCGGGGTACGCCCATTGCCAGCTGATAGCGATACGGGGTTTCGCCGCTGACGTATAAACCGTCGAGCTTGAGCTGGCGCAGACTCCAGACGCTGGAGGCAAGGTCGCCGACCACGGCGTCTACCTCGTCGGTAGCCAGAGCCTGCAAGGCCGAGCTGACATTGGGCATGGCCACCAGATTCAGGTCGGGATGGTGGGTGCGCAGGAGTTCGTGGGGGGCGTAGTTTTCCACCACGGCGATCTTCAGACCGTACAGGTCCTCGATTTTGCGCGGTTGTGCGCCGCCGATATGGGCGAGGATCACGATCGGGAAATCGAGGTAGGGGCGGGTAAACGACAGATAGTTCTGGCGCTCCGGCGTGGACATGATTCCTGGCAGCAGGTCGATCTTGCCGGTTTTCACCTGCGCCAGCACTTCGGTCCAGCTCGAGGGCTCGACCGGATTGAGTTTGATCGACAGGCGCTGGCGGATCACGTCGATATAGTCGGCGGCCAGGCCTTGATAGCGATTCTGTTCATCGCGGAACTCGAACGGCGGCCACGATGCATCGACACCCAGGCGCAAGTCCGGGTGAGCCGCCAGCCAGCTACGTTCTTCATCGGTCAGAGTCAGCGCGTCAGCCGTTGCGGTCCAGATCATCAGTGACAGCAAGAAAAGCACGGGCGCCAGTCTGGGCATAACCGTCTCGTTATGGCACGGGATTCATTGTTTCGAGTGTAGACGGGGTATGCCGGGGAGGGGCGGTGCGAGGGATTTAATCTGCCGCATAAACAAAACCCCCGGCCTGGGCCGGGGGTTCTGGTATCACTCGTCGAGGAAGGAGCGCAGATGCTCGCTTCGCGTCGGGTGGCGCAGCTTGCGCAGCGCCTTGGCTTCGATCTGACGGATCCGCTCACGCGTTACGTCAAACTGTTTGCCCACTTCTTCGAGTGTGTGGTCGGTGTTCATGTCGATACCGAAGCGCATGCGCAGGACCTTGGCTTCACGGGCAGTGAGGCCGGACAGCACTTCGCGGGTCGCTTCTTTCAGGCTTTCAACGGTTGCAACATCGATTGGCGACTGCATGGTCGAGTCTTCGATGAAGTCGCCCAGATGAGAGTCTTCGTCATCACCGATCGGGGTTTCCATGGAGATCGGCTCTTTAGCGATCTTCAATACCTTGCGGATCTTGTCCTCAGGCATTTCCATGCGTTCGCCCAGCTCTTCCGGGGTCGGTTCGCGACCCATTTCCTGCAGCATCTGGCGGGAAATGCGGTTGAGCTTGTTGATCGTCTCGATCATGTGCACCGGAATACGGATGGTGCGGGCCTGGTCGGCGATCGAGCGAGTGATCGCCTGACGGATCCACCAGGTGGCATAAGTCGAGAATTTGTAACCACGACGGTATTCGAACTTGTCCACCGCTTTCATCAGACCGATGTTGCCTTCCTGGATCAGATCGAGGAATTGCAGGCCGCGGTTGGTGTACTTCTTGGCGATCGAGATCACCAGACGCAAGTTGGCTTCAACCATCTCTTTCTTCGCGCGGCGGGCCTTGGCCTCACCGATCGACATGCGACGGTTGATGTCCTTGATTTCAGCGATGGTCAGGCCGGTCTCGGTTTCCAGCGCGATCAGTTTCTGCTGGCAACGGATGATGTCCGGCTGGACGCGACCAATGGCTTCGGCGTATTTGCTCTTGCCTTTGGCCAGGGCGTCGGACCAGCTTTCGTCGACTTCATTGCCCGGGAACTGACGCAGGAAATCGGCGCGAGGCATACGTGCATCACGTACACACAGTTGCATGATCGCGCGCTCTTGCTGACGCAGACGATCCAGGGCGCTGCGAACACGCTCGACCAAGGCTTCGAATTGCTTCGGCACCAGTTTGATCGGCATGAACAGCTCGGCCAGGGCCAGCAACTCGGCAATCGCTGCCTTGTTGTGACGACCGTGCTTTTTCAGGGCCTTGCGGGTGATTTCCATCTGATCGGACACAGCGCCGAAACGCTGGGCCGCGATGACCGGATCCGGACCGCTTTCGGCTTCTTCTTCGTCATCCGAAGATTCGGCGTCATCGTCGTCGGTATCGTCGTCAGCCTTGGCGGCTTTCGCGTCGATCGGCGGCGGCACTTCGGCAGCCGGCGGCGCAATGCCGTCGTCCGGATCGATGTAACCGCTCAACACGTCGGACAGGCGACCACCCTCGGTGGTGACGCGAGTGTACTCGGAGAGAATGTGGTCAACCGTGCCAGGGAAGTGCGCGATCGCGCTCATCACTTCACGGATGCCTTCTTCGATACGTTTGGCGATTTCGATTTCGCCTTCACGAGTCAGAAGCTCGACCGTACCCATTTCACGCATGTACATGCGCACCGGGTCAGTGGTGCGACCGATATCGGTCTCCACCGCTGCCAACGCGGCGGCTGCTTCTTCCGCAGCCGCCTCGTCGGTATCGGCGTCGGCCAACATAAGGGCGTCCGCATCCGGAGCACTCTCGTGTACGGGGATCCCCATGTCGTTAATCATGCGGATGATGTCTTCCACCTGCTCCGGATCTGAAATATCCTCGGGCAGGTGGTCGTTGACCTCGGCGTAAGTCAGATACTTCTGCTCACGACCCAGTTTGATCAACTCAATAATACGAGACTGCTGTTGCGCTTTTCCGGACATAACACCCTATCCACTGAAGGTCTTGGCGGGCAAAAAACAAGCCGAGGATTATACCTGAGCTATGACCTCACGCGCCAGTTGAGGTCGGGTTTGATGCGGAAACATTGCGACTTAAAAGGTCGCGCAGTTGATTTTTCTCTTCGGCGCTCAGTTCACTTTGACGCGCTTTCCTGAGCAACTGTTCCAGATTTCGCTCGCGTTGGCGGGCTGACAAGCTAGTAATGGTGTCGAAAAACTGTTGTTCAAGGTTTTCTCCGTCAATCAGCCACTCCTTTTCCGCCAGCGCTTTCAACAAGCGACCCTGTTCAGTGCCGTGCCATCGCGCGATCAACTGAAATGAGTTTAGCTTGGGATTCTTCTGTACGGCTTCGAGCAGCGCCACAAGCAACTGTGCGTTGGTCTGATTTTCGTCCGCAATGTGCCCGGCGTCCTCGACGCGCTCGGCCAGTTGCGGGTGATGCAGCAATGTTCGCAGGGCGGTCAGGGTCGGTGATTCGACGCCAATCGGCGTGCGCGGGCGTTGTTGATCGCGATCGCCGCCACGCTTGCCGTTCTTGTCCCAGGGTTTCTTGTCCCATTTCTTGCCGCCGGCGCCGGGTTTCTTCGGCGTCCACTCCTGCTGCGGCACATACATGTCTTGTGCCTGCGGCTGATGGTAGTCGCTGTAATCCGGCATTGCGTCGTAATCGATGCCCGGATCGTAGGCGGGCGGCGCTTCCTGCGGCGCGCTTTGCGCCAGCAGGCTGACGGTTTCGCTGCTCAGACCGGTAATTTCGGTCAAGCGCTGGCGCATCAGGATGCGCAGGTTGGCGCCCGGCACTTTGTCGATCAGCGGCGCGGCGAGGGTGGCCATATGGGCCTTGCCTTCGAGCGAGCGCGGATCGGCTTCCTCGGTCAGTTGCTGGAAGAAATAATCGGCCAGCGGTTGCGCATGTTGGTTGATTCGGGCCTTGAAGGCATCAGTGCCTTCGGCGCGAACCAGGGTGTCCGGGTCTTCGCCTTCGGGCAAAAACAGAAAGCGCGCGCGGCGCCCGTCCTGCAGGCACGGCAATGTTGCTTCCAGTGCGCGCCATGCGGCGTTGCGGCCGGCCTGGTCACCGTCGAAGCAGAACAAAACGTTCGGCACTACCCGAAACAGACGCTTGAGGTGTTCTTCGCTGGTTGCGGTGCCCAGGGTCGCGACGGCATTGCGCAAACCTTGCTGGGCGAGGGCGATGACGTCCATGTAACCCTCGACGACGATGATTTCGTCGAGGTTGCGGTTGTTCTTGCGTGCTTCATAGAGGCCGTAGAGCTCCTGGCCTTTATGAAAGACCGGGGTTTCCGGCGAGTTCAGGTATTTCGGCTTGTCGTCGCCGAGTACCCGGCCACCGAAAGCGATGATGCGGCCGCGGGTATCACGAATCGGGAACATCACGCGATCGCGGAAGCGGTCATAGCGTTTGCCGGTTTCGGCGTTCTCGATCAGCAGGCCGGCGTCGATCATGGCCTTCTGCTGCAAAGTGTCGCTGCTCAAATGCTTGAACAAGTTGTCCCAGCCCGGCGGCGCGAAACCGAGACCGAAGTCCCGGGCGATCTCACCAGTCAGCCCGCGGCCCTTGAGGTAATCCACCGCAGCCTTGCGCGCCGGATGGCTCTTGAGCGCCTGCCGGTAAAAATCGGCGGCGGCGGTGAGCAGCGGGTACAGCGGCGAATCGGTTGGCTGCCGCGGTTTGTGCGGGCGGCCACTTTCTTCGCGGGGGATTTCCATGCCGGCGGCTTTAGCCAGGTCCTCAACCGCCTGGGGAAAATCCAGGTTGTCGTGGTCCATGAGAAAGCCGAGGGCGTTGCCACCGGCGCCGCAACCGAAGCAGTAATAGAACTGCTTGTCCGGGCTGACGCTGAACGATGGGGTTTTCTCTTTATGGAACGGGCAGCAGGCGGTGTAGTTCTTGCCGGCCTTTTTCAGTTGCACACGCGAGCTGACCACGTCGACGATGTCGGTGCGGTTCAGGAGGTCGTCAATAAAGCTCTGGGGAATCAGCCCGGCCATGGCGTTCTCGTCTGCGCTGTAATGAGTCCGATGCGAAGGGCGGCCGGACGCAGGTCTTGAGTGAGGCGCACAAAATGGGCGGCTCGACCGGGTTCGGTTGCGTGATCGCTGTCGGGAAGTGTATCTGCCGAAAAACCACTGACGTTAGTACTCATCAGTTTTCGACTATTTGAAAGTGTTGCGCTGAATCCGCTGACGGCCGATAAATGGCCCCGGATAGCTCAATAAAACGGGCACGCATGCAGGTGCCTTGGGCTGATCGTCGTAAGAGGAATCAGTGGGTGTGCTCGTCAGTAGCCTTGAAAGGCTCGTCAGAAAAGACGTGCACCGCTGGCAAAAGAGCCAGGTCTGACGCGTGAAGCAGATTTGTCTCGGTCGCGTGTGCGGCTTCGACGGTGAAGCATCAAGCGTTTTACGCAAATGCCATTAGCCCGGCTGAGGGCCGGGCTTAGGCAAGAAGCTTGCTACGATCGTCTGTGTATTAGTACAGACGAACGGCGCGGCGCTGTTCGCGCTGAACTTTCTTGGCGTGACGCTTAACAGCGGCTGCTGCTTTGCGCTTACGCTCAGAAGTTGGCTTCTCGTAAAATTCGCGGCTACGAACTTCAGCCAGTACACCGGCTTTTTCGCAGGAGCGCTTGAAACGACGCAGAGCTACGTCGAAGGGTTCGTTCTCTTTAACTTTGACGGCTGGCATCCAGAGCTACCTTCATTCATTACCGGGGTCAACATCCTCGCGGCAAAAGAGCACTTGAAGACGTCGGTTTTTAAGGGTTGCGGATGTTAACCCCTCATCGCTCGGAATGCAAAGCCTCTGATCGAAAACCGCTAGTCGGGGCATCGCATGGCGACTATTATGCGCGCCTTCGAATTCAGCCTAAACAAGGCGCAAACCCATGCTAGTACTGGGATTAGAAACCTCCTGCGACGAAACCGGCGTCGCATTATACGACAGTGAACGCGGCCTGCTGGCCGACGCGCTGTTCAGCCAGATCGACCTGCACCGCGTCTATGGCGGCGTGGTGCCGGAGCTGGCCTCGCGTGACCATGTCAAACGCATGCTGCCCTTGATTCGTCAGGTGTTGGCCGAGGCTGACTGCGTGCCGACCGAGATTGATGCGATCGCCTACACCGCGGGCCCGGGCCTGGTCGGGGCGCTGCTGGTCGGTGCCTCGTGCGCTCAGGCGCTGGCATTTGCCTGGGGCATTCCGGCACTCGGTGTGCACCATATGGAAGGCCACTTGCTGGCGCCGATGCTGGAGCCAAAACCGCCGGAATTTCCGTTCGTCGCTTTGTTGGTTTCCGGGGGGCATACGCAGCTGGTTCAGGTCGACGGCATTGGCCAATACAGCCTGCTCGGCGAGACCCTCGACGATGCTGCCGGCGAAGCGTTCGACAAAACCGCGAAAATGATGGGCCTCAATTATCCGGGCGGGCCGGAAATCGCCAAGCTGGCCGAGAAGGGCGTCGTAGGACGTTTCACCTTCCCGCGTCCGATGTGTGATCGCCCGGGCCTGGATTTCAGCTTCAGCGGCTTGAAGACCTTTGCTCTCAATACCTGGCAGCAATGCGTCAACGCCGGGGACGACAGCGAGCAAGCCCGTTGCGACATCGCGCTGGCGTTCCAGCAGGCCGTGGTGGAGACTTTGACCATCAAGTGCAAGCGCGCCCTGAAACACGCGGGCATGAAGCGTCTGGTGATCGCTGGCGGCGTCAGCGCCAACAAGGCCTTGCGCGCTTCGCTGGAAAAGATGCTCGGCGACATGCAGGGCGATGTGTTCTACGCCCGCCCGGAGTTCTGCACCGACAATGGCGCGATGATCGCGTTTGCCGGTTGTCAGCGTTTGCAGGCCGGTCAGCAGGAAAGTCTGGCGATCAGCGTGCAGGCGCGCTGGCCGATGGAGCAGTTGTCGGCACTGTGATTGGCGGTGCGATTGGCGGTGTGGCTGAGCGGTATTTAAAAATGCCGTTCGCGCCCGGCAAACAGGTCGCGTAGATTGCCGCGGTGGCGCCAGACGATCAGCAATGTCAACGCGCTCATCGGCAGCAGCGCTTCCGGTTCTTGCCACGCGAGTAAGGGCAAGGTCAGGGGCGTGGCGATCAACGCCGCCAGCGAGCTGGTACGGGTCAGGTAGAACGTCAGCAGCCAGGCGCACACCGCCAGCAGCGCGGCGGGTGGATACAGGCCCAACAGCATGCCGGCGGCCGTGGCGACGCCTTTGCCGCCGCGAAAACGGAAATACAGCGGGAACAGGTGACCGATCACGGCGCACACGCCGATCCAGGCCTGATCCTGCAGCGAAAGGCCTGCGGCCGCTGCGATCAGCACCGGTACCAGGCCTTTGCACAGATCACCGAGCAGGGTCAGGATCGCCAGTTTGCGACCGACCAGGCGCAGCATGTTGGTGGCGCCGGCATTACCCGAGCCACTCATTCGCGGATCCGGGTTTCCGGTCAGGCGGCTGAGCAAAATGGCGAAGGACAGAGAGCCGAGCAGGTAGGCGAGAGTCGCCAGTAACCAAAACATGCTAACTATTCCGGGCGAGGACGCCCTGATTCTAACGGCGCATTGCGCCCTTGTCGTGCAGCGGAGAAAAGTGCTTGGACAGAGTGTTTATCGAGGGCCTGGAAGTCGACACCGTGATCGGTGCTTACGACTGGGAGCGGGGCATTCGACAGTGCCTGCGTCTTGATCTGAGCTTCGCCTGGGACAATCGCCCGGCCGCCGCGGGTGACGACCTGACCCTGGCGCTCGATTACGCCAGCGTTTCCACGCGCATCCAGGCGTTTGCCGAGCAATCCCAATATCAACTGGTCGAGACCTTTGCCGAGCGCCTGGTCGAAGTGCTGATGGCCGAATTCAAGATCACCTGGGTTCGCCTCAAGCTGACCAAGCCGGGCGCCGTGCCGGCCGCCAAGGGTGGCGTGGGTGTGGAGATTGAGCGCGGATGTCGCTGACTCAGGTGTACCTCGGGCTCGGTAGCAATATCGAGCGCGAAACCCATTTGCGCGCCGGGCTCGACGCTTTGGCGATGTTTCTGGTGGATATCCGCTGTTCGGCGGTGTTCGAGAGTCAGCCGGTGGGGATAAAGAGCGGGCCTTTCTTCAACTTCGTGGTCTCGGCGCTTACCGATCTGCCCTTGATGGAGCTGGATCGGCGCCTGAAATTCATCGAAGCCGATAACGGTCGCTATGCGCCGGATCGCAAGGGGCTGCCGCTGGATATCGACGTGCTGTTATACGGCGATCTGACCGGTAACTTCGACGGCTTGATCCTGCCGCGTGCCGAAATCCTGAAAAACGCCTTTGTGTTGTGGCCGCTGTCGCTGATTGCGCCGGATCGAGTGCATCCGGGTGTGGGAAAAAGCTTCGCGACGTTGTGGGCCGAGGCGCAGATTGATCAGGTGTTGGCGCCGGTGGCCTTTGAGTGGCGTGGGCAGCAACTGACGTCTTCGGATTTACGTTGAATTAACGGCCGCTTTCGCGAGCAAGCCCACACATTTGGAATGCATTCCCCTTGTGGGAGCGGGCTTGCTCGCGAAGCTTTTCAGGCTGACGCCTTGTCTTTGTAGGCTTTTAGCGCCTTC
This sequence comes from Pseudomonas sp. lyk4-TYG-107, assembly GCF_030209055.1. Lineage (NCBI taxonomy): Bacteria > Pseudomonadati > Pseudomonadota > Gammaproteobacteria > Pseudomonadales > Pseudomonadaceae > Pseudomonas > Pseudomonas sp. lyk4-TYG-107. Next base: position 49,057 of record NZ_JARVST010000001.1, on the reverse strand, counting down.
AGTCGTTCTCGCTTCAGCGCTTCGCCCAGTTCCGGGCCTTTGAATCCCTTCTCCAGCAACGGCTGCACCGCGACTTCCCGCGCAGCCTGGGCAGCGCCGCGTAAATAATCGGCCTGTGGATAACTTCTCTGCTCCAGCCCTTTACGGCCTCGGGCGTCCATTTCGCATGCGCCGATAAACTCTTCAAACCGCTGCGGTCGTCGATACACATCAAAGCTCTGCAACAGCTCCAGCAATGTTGAGGCCTTCAATTCCAGCGCCCGGTGACAGTGGGTGTGGTACTTGCCGACAAGCAAGGCCAACTCCTGACAATCCTTCGGTGCCTTGAAGCGTTCGTTGACCGCTTTGATCAGCTTCAACCCAGTGTGTTCATGGGCGATATGTCGTGGCCACTCTTCTTCCGGCGTCAGGCCTTTGCCGAGGTCATGCAGCAGGCAAGCCCAGCGTACTGTCAGCGGTTGTTTGTGCAGCGCTGATTGCTCCAGAACGCTGAGAGTGTGCAGGCCGGTGTCGATTTCCGGGTGATGCACTTCCGGTTGTGGCACGCCAAACAGCGCGTCGACTTCCGGCATCAGTTCTTTCAGTGCGCCGCAATCGCGCAGCACCTGGATGAATACCTGCGGCTGATCTTCCATCAGTGCGCGGGAGATTTCTTTCCAGCTGCGTTCGGCGGTCAGCGCCTGCAGTTCGCCGGACTCGCTGAGCTGGCGCATCAGTTCCAGTGTTTCTGGTGCGACAGTGAAGCCAAGACTGGCATAACGGGCAGCAAAGCGCGCAACGCGCAGCACGCGGAGCGGATCTTCGGCGAATGCGGGGGAAACGTGGCGCAGGATGCGCGCTTCGAGATCGCGTTGCCCATGATAGGGATCGGTGAGGTTTTGCTGGTCGTCCTCGGCCATTGCATTGATGGTCAGGTCGCGGCGGATCAGGTCTTCTTCCAGAGTGACTTCGGGGCTTGCGTGAAAAGTGAACCCGCCATAACCGCGACCGCTTTTGCGTTCGGTGCGGGCAAGGGCGTATTCCTCGCCGGTTTTCGGGTGAAGGAATACCGGAAAATCCGCACCCACGGGGCGAAAGCCCTGGGCGAGCATTTCCTCAGTGGTCGCGCCCACCACCACCCGATCAACGTCGGTGACCGGTATACCCAGCAAGCGATCGCGTACCGCACCGCCAACCTTGAAAATCTGCATAAAAAACCTCCGTTAGCCCGACAGGATAACCCTTGTGTCGGACTTTCGGAGGTCAGAACCGCATCTAGAGATGAATCACGGCCAGGTCGAGTCGACCGTAATCACCCTCGCTGTGTTCACTTCGCGGCGGTACGTGGTGAGTTTTCATGATCTGGTCGCCCTGAAGGGTTTCCAGGTGAATGTCGAAGCCCCACAACCGGTGCAGATGTTTCAGTACCTCGTCGGTGGAATCGCCCAAGGGTTTGCGGTCATGTTGCTGGTGACGCAGGGTCAGCGAGCGGTCGCCGCGGCGGTCGATGCTGTAGATCTGCACGTTTGGTTCGCGGTTGCCGAGGTTGTACTGCGCGGCCAGGGTTTCGCGGATGATCCGGTAACCGGTTTCGTCGTGGATCGCTGGCACCAGCAAATCGTCCTTCTGGTCGTCATCGAGGATGCTGAACAGCTTCAGGTCGCGGATCACTTTGGGTGACAGGTACTGGAGGATGAAGCTCTCATCCTTGAAACTGCTCATGGCGAATTTGATGCTCGACAGCCAGTCGGAACCGGCGATGTCCGGAAACCAGCGCCGGTCTTCCTCGGTCGGGTTTTCGCACATGCGTCGGATGTCGCGATACATCGCAAAACCCAATGCGTAGGGGTTGATCCCGTTGTAGTAAGGGCTGTCGAAGCCTGGCTGGAACACCACGCTGGTATGCGAGGTGAGGAATTCCATCATGAACCCGTCGGTCACCAGGCCCTCGTCGTACAGGTCGTTCATCAGGGTGTAGTGCCAGAAGGTGGCCCAGCCTTCGTTCATCACCTGCGTCTGACGCTGTGGATAAAAATACTGGGCGATCTTGCGCACGATCCGCACGATCTCCCGTTGCCACGGCTCCAGCAACGGCGCGTGCTTCTCGATGAAATACAGGATGTTTTCCTGCGGTTCGGCGGGGAAGCGGGCGTTGTCCTTGTCGCTGTATTTGTCCGCGCCTTTGGGGATGGTGCGCCACAGATCGTTGATCTGCTTTTGCATGTGCTCTTCGCGATCCTTCTGCCGCCGGCGTTCTTCCTCGGCGGAAATCGGGTAAGGGCGTTTGTAGCGGTCGACCCCGTAATTCATCAGCGCATGGCAGGAGTCGAGCAGGTCCTCCACCGCATCGATACCGTGGCGCTCCTCGCATTGCATGATGTACTGCTTGGCGAACACCAGGTAATCGATGATCGAACTGGCATCGGTCCAGGTGCGGAACAGGTAATTGCCCTTGAAGAAACTGTTATGGCCATAGCACGCGTGTGCCACCACCAGCGCCTGCATGCAGATGGTGTTTTCTTCCATCAGATAGGCAATGCACGGATCCGAGTTGATCACGATCTCGTAGGCCAGTCCCATCTGGCCGCGGCTGTAGGATTTCTCGGTGCTGAGGAAGTGTTTGCCGTAGGACCAGTGGTGATAGCCCAGGGGCATGCCGACCGAGGCATAGGCGTCCATCATCTGTTCGGCGGTGATCACTTCGATCTGGTTGGGATAGGTGTCCAGGGCATAGCCGGCCGCAATCCGGGCGATTTCGCGGTCGTAGGCCTGGATCAGCTCGAACGTCCATTCGGAGCCGGTGGAAATGGGTTGGCGTTTCTGCTCTTTGGCGGTCATGTCACTAACCTGCGCTGGAAGAGTTCACGGAAGACCGGATAGATATCCCCGGCCGAGACCAGTTGCTGCTGGGCAAACGTGTCGGAAAAGGCTTCGGCGATGCGTTCGTATTCGTACCAGAGGGCCTGGTGTTCGCGCGGGGTGATCTCCACATAAGTGTAGTACTGCACAAACGGCATGATCTGATTGATCAGGATGTCGCGGCAGATCGGCGAGTCATCGTTCCAGTTGTCGCCGTCGGAAGCCTGCGCGGCGTAGATATTCCATTCGTTGCTCGGGTAGCGCTCGGCCATGATCTCCTGCATCAGCTTCAGGGCGCTGGAGACGATGGTGCCGCCGGTTTCCCGCGAGTAGAAGAACTCTTCCTCGTCCACTTCCCGGGCGCTGGTGTGATGGCGGATGAACACTACGTCGATCTTGTCGTAGTTCCGCTTGAGGAACAGGTACAGCAGGATGAAAAAGCGTTTGGCGATGTCCTTGGTCGCCTGGGTCATCGAGCCGGACACGTCCATCAGGCAGAACATCACCGCTTTCGAGCTGGGGTTGGGTTGCTTGATCAGCAGGTTGTATTTCAAGTCGAAAGTATCGAGGAACGGCACGCGGTGAATGCGCGCGCTGAGTTTCTCGATTTCCGCTTCGAGTTCCTGAATATCGCCGAAGTTGTCCGGCTCTTCGCGCTTTAATCGCGCCAGTTCCTCTTTGGCCTCGCGCAGTTTGGCACGGCTGCTGCCGGACAGCGCAATGCGCCGGGCGTGGGCCGAGCGCAGGGTGCGGATGATATTGATCCGTGACGGGTTGCCCTCGTTGCTGATCCCCGCGCGCACGGTCTTGAAGGTGTCGGTACCGCTCAGGTTGCGTTTCACCAGATTCGGCAGTTCAAGGTCCTCGAACATGAACTCGAGGAATTCCTCCTGGGTGATCTGGAAGACGAATTCGTCCATGCCCTCGCCGGAATTGCCAGCCTTGCCGGGACCGCGTCCACCGCCGCCCCCCGGAGGCCTGGCGATGTGTTCGCCAGCAGTGAATTCCTTGTTGCCGGGATGAACCACGGTCTGCTTGCCGCCGCGACCGTGGTGAAGCACCGGTTCGTCGATATCGCGACCGGGAATGCTGATCTGTTCGCCGTGTTCCATGTCGGTGATGGAACGGCGGCTGACTGCCTCTTCGACAGCCTTCTTGATGTGATCACGGTAACGCCGCAGGAAGCGCTGGCGGTTAACCGTGCTCTTGTTCTTGCCATTGAGACGTCGGTCGATCACATAGCTCATACGTGGCCCTCCGGGCAGCTTCAAGTTGTGAGCTGCGAGCCGCAAGTAGAAGCACAGCGTTCACATGCTTTTTTCTTGCAGCTCGTAGCTTGAAGCTTGTAGCTGTTTTACTGCGATTTCCGGACCCGTAGGTACCATTCGGACAGAAGTCTTACCTGTTTGTCGGTGTAGCCGCGTTCGACCATTCGAGTAACGAAGTCGTTGTGTTTCTGTTGATCCTCTTTGCTCGCCTTGGCATTGAAGCTGATGACTGGCAGCAGGTCTTCGGTGTTCGAGAACATTTTCTTCTCGATGACCACCCGCAGTTTCTCGTAGCTGAGCCAGGTCGGGTTCTTGCCGTTATTGTTGGCCCGAGCGCGCAATACGAAGTTGACGATCTCGTTGCGGAAATCCTTCGGATTGCTGATGCCCGCCGGTTTCTCGATTTTCTCCAGCTCTTCGTTCAGGGCGACACGGTTGAGAATCTCGCCGGTCTCCGGATCGCGGTATTCCTGATCCTGGATCCAGAAGTCCGCATACAGCACGTAGCGGTCGAAGATGTTCTGCCCGTATTCGCTGTAAGACTCCAGATAAGCGGTCTGGATCTCCTTGCCGATGAACTCGATATAACGCGGCGCCAGGTATTCCTTGAGGTAGCGCAGATAGCGCTCGCGGGTCTCGGCCTGGAACTGTTCCTGCTCGATCTGTTGTTCCAGCACATACAACAGGTGCACCGGGTTGGCGGCGATTTCATGCGGATCGAAGTTGAACACCTTGGACAGAATCTTGAACGCGAAACGGGTCGAGAGACCGTTCATGCCTTCGTCGACGCCCGCCGAATCGCGGTATTCCTGGATCGACTTGGCCTTTGGATCGGTGTCCTTGAGGTTTTCCCCGTCATAGACGCGCATCTTCGAATAGATGTTGGAGTTTTCCGGTTCCTTGAGGCGCGACAGCACGGTGAACTGCGCCAGCATCTTCAGAGTGTCGGGGGCGCAGTGGGCTTTGGCCAGCGAACTGTTGAACAGCAATTTGTCGTAAATCTTCACCTCGTCGCTGACCCGTAGGCAGTACGGCACTTTGACGATGTAGATCCGGTCGATGAACGCTTCGTTGTTCTTGTTGTTGCGGAAGGTGTGCCACTCCGATTCGTTGGAGTGCGCGAGCAGGATCCCGGTGAACGGAATCGCCCCCAGCCCTTCGGTACTGTTGTAGTTGCCTTCCTGCGTGGCGGTCAGCAATGGGTGCAGCACCTTGATCGGTGCCTTGAACATTTCGACGAATTCCATCAGGCCCTGGTTGGCCCGGCACAGCGCACCGGAGTAGCTGTAGGCGTCGGCGTCGTTCTGTGGGTATTCCTCGAGTTTGCGGATGTCGACCTTACCGACCAGCGCCGAGATGTCCTGGTTGTTCTCGTCGCCCGGTTCGGTCTTGGCCACGGCGATCTGGTTGAGGATCGACGGATACAGTTTGACCACACGGAACTGGCTGATGTCGCCACCGAATTCGGCCAGGCGTTTGGTCGCCCACGGCGACATGATGGTGTTCAGGTAGCGCCGCGGGATGCCGAAGTCTTCCTCGAGGATCGCGCCATCTTCGGTGGCGTTGAACAGACCCAGAGGCGATTCGAATACCGGCGAGCCCTTGATCGCATAGAAGGGCACTTTTTCCATCAACTGTTTCAGCTTCTCGGCCAGGGACGATTTACCGCCACCGACGGGGCCGAGCAGGTAGAGGATCTGTTTCTTCTCTTCCAGGCCTTGGGCGGCATGGCGGAAATACGAGACGATCTGGTCGATGCATTCTTCCATCCCGTGGAAGTCTTCAAAGGCCGGATAGCGACGAATCACCTTGTTGGAGAAGATCCGCGACAGCCGCGAGTTGGTCGACGTGTCGAGCAGCTCGGGTTCGCCGATGGCCATCAATAGACGCTCGGCGGCGGAAACGTAAGCGCTGCGGTCCTTTTTGCACAGCTCCAGGTACTCCTGCAGCGAGAGTTCTTCCTGGCGTGTGGACTCGAAGCGTTGTTGGAAGTGGCTAAAGATACTCATGACGTCACCTCGCTCGATACGTGGAGCCGACGCCGGATCACTCAGTCGATGCTGGCAAGCAGCCGTGGTGGCTGCCTGTTTACCCCCCAGAACACTTTCGCGGTCGACAACCTTGAAAGTCACTCCCGATGACCCGTGCGCCGGTGTACCGGCTCTCCCCTGTTTTGGATGGCCTGGGCTTAAGGATAGTTGGGAATTCGGGAGGTAAAGGCGAGATACGTAATTAGTTGTGGCAGACCGTTCGTCTGCCCCGCGCAGGCCCACGGCAGCCGGGGCCTGCACGTGACAAAAAAATTATTCGGCGGCGCCTTGCGCGGTTTCCGACGGATAAGTCGTACGCCACAACTCAAAGCCACCGTCCATACTGTAGACGTCGGAGAAACCCTGACTGATCAGGTAGGCGGCCGCGCCCTGGCTGGAATTGCCGTGGTAGCAGACGACAACGGTCGGTGCATCGAGGTCGGCGCCTTGAATGAAGGCGTGCAGCGAGTGGTTGTCCAGATGCTTCGAACCGCTGATATGCAGGGTGGCAAAAGTTGCAGGATCACGGACATCGACCACGACTGCGCCTTGCTCACGCAGGGCATGGGCCTGTTCCGGGGGGATTCGTTTGAATTCGCTCATGGCGGGTTCCTGTAGCTCGGCAGAGTGCGCAGTCTAACGCGGGGCGCTGACTGGTGGAGTTTCGGGGATAAGTGGTGCGACTGATGGCGCAAGCCCGCCGTGTTCATCGCATTTGCATGACACGCGCTCGCCGCTGTCGACGTTCATCAGGGTCAGGCTGCCGCCCCAGACACAACCGGTGTCCAGTGCCGAGATGCCCGGTTCACGGACATCGCCTTCCAGCGCGGCCCAGTGGCCGAAAATGATGCGCAGACCGCGGGTCTTGCGCTCTTTGTGCTGGAACCATGGCTTATAGCCGGGCGGGGCAGTGTCGAGACCTTCCTTGCTCTTGAGGTCGAGCTTGCCCTCGGCGGTGCAGAAGCGCATGCGGGTGAAATAGTTGGTGATGACGCGCAGGCGGGTCACGCCCGTGAGCTCGCTGTCCCACTTCGCCGGCTCATTGCCGTACATGCCATCGAGATACAGCGGAAACAGGTTGTCGTCACGCAGTGCCGCTTCGGCCTCGGCCGCGTACTTCAGGGCCTTGCGCAAGGACCACTGCGGTGGGATGCCTGCGTGCACCATGGCTACTTCGCGTTGTTCGTCGTAGTGCATGAGTTTCTGCTGGCGCAGCCACTCGAGCAGATCGGCTGCGTCGGGGGGTTCAATGATCTCGCGCAGGGTATCGGACTTCTTCAGGCGCTCAATGTTGTTGGCTGCAGCGAGCAGGTGCAGGTCATGGTTACCCAGTACGCAAACCAGCGAATCGCGCATGCCGTAGAGAAAACGCAGGGTTTCCAGCGATTGCGGGCCGCGGTTGACTAGGTCGCCGACCAGCCACAGCCGATCGAGCTTCGGGTCGAAAGCCACTTGCTTGAGCAGACATTTGAGCGGTTCGAGGCAGCCTTGCAGGTCGCCGACGGCGTACGTCGTCATCAGTGCAGGGCTCCGGGGACGGCGAGGCGGAAAGGTTTGATGATCGCGTCGAAATGTTTACCGTCATCGGCGACCATTTCGTAAGTGCCCTCCATGGTGCCGACCTTGGTGGTCATCACCGTGCCGCTGCTGTAGGTGTGGCTTTTGCCAGCCTCGATCAGCGGTTGCTGGCCGACGACGCCAGCGCCGCGAACCTCTTCGACATGCCCGTCACCGTCGGTAATCACCCAATGTCGTGACATCAGCTGGGCAGGGCGCTCGCCATTGTTCTGCACGGTGATGGTGTAGGCGAAGGCGAAGCGGTTGTGCTCGGGTTGCGATTGTTCTGCCAGGTAGCGGGTAACGACACTGACGTCGACCTGATAACGAGAATCGGACATGCAAAAGGGCCTTAAGCAAAGCGGACGCGAGGCGTAGCTGATGGGGAATCAGTCTAGGCAAGTATCGGGCAGTAAACCAGAGTGGCGGCCTGCCCGATAGCGTTCATCGCCGGTCAGTCGGCGGCGGGGGCGGCAGGAACCTGCTCGGCGAGCTTGTCGGCCAGGCGCACGAATGCGGCCAGGTCCAGTTGCTCGGGGCGCAGGCTGCCATCGACGCCGGCGGCTTCGATCTCGGCAGCGGTCATCAATTGCTTTAGGGTGTTGCGCAGGGTCTTGCGACGCTGGTTGAAGGCTTCGCGAACGACGCGCTCGAGCAGGCGATGATCCTTGGCCGGGTGCGGCAGTACCGCGTGCGGCACCAGACGGACGATGGCCGAGTCGACCTTCGGCGGCGGGTTGAACGCGCCCGGGCCGACGTTGAACAGGTGTTCCACACGGCAGTGATATTGAACCATGATCGACAGACGACCCCAGTCCCCGCCACCCGGGCCTGCGGCCAGGCGCTCGACCACTTCCTTCTGCAGCATGAAGTGCATGTCGCGAATGATGCCGGCGTTGTTCAGCAGGTGGAAAATCAGCGGCGTTGAGATGTTGTACGGCAGGTTGCCGACCACGCGCAGGCTGTTCGGCGCAGCGTTGAGGGTGTTGAAGTCGAACTTCAGCGCATCGCCCTGATGCAGGTTGAAGTTGCTCTTGCCGGCAAACTGCTGGTTGAGGATCGGGATCAGGTCCTTGTCCAGTTCCACCACGTCGAGCTGCGCACCGGAGTTGAGCAGGCCAGCGGTCAGCGCGCCCTGGCCCGGGCCGATTTCCAGCATGCGGTCGCCGGATTTGGCACTGATGGAGCGCAGGATGCGGTCGATGACGCCGGCGTCGTGCAGGAAGTTCTGGCCAAAGCGTTTGCGCGCCTTGTGTTGGTATTGCTCGGTCATAAACGGGTCTCGGCCATCTGGTAGGCGGTTTCCAGGGCGACCTGCAGGCTGCCGGTGTCGATCTTGCCGCTGCCGGCCAGATCCAGGGCGGTGCCGTGATCGACCGAGGTGCGGATGATCGGCAGGCCAAGGGTAATGTTGACTGCGGCGCCGAAGCCTTTGTACTTCAGCACGGGCAGGCCCTGGTCGTGGTACATCGCCAGCACTGCGTCGCAGTGCTCCAGATATTTGGGGGTAAACAGAGTGTCGGCAGGCAGCGGGCCACGAAGGTCCATGCCCTCGCCGCGCAGGCGCTCTAATGTCGGTTCTATGATGTCGATTTCTTCATGGCCCAGGTGTCCACCTTCGCCGGCGTGCGGGTTGAGTCCGCAGACCAGGATACGTGGCCGGGCGATGCCGAATTTTTCATGCAGGTCGGCGTGCAGAATCCGCGTGACCCTTTCCAGCCGCTCCGGCGTAATTGCATCGGCAATCTCGCGCAGGGGCAGGTGAGTGGTGACCAGGGCTACGCGCAAACCGCGAGTAGCGAGCATCATCACCACTTGGGCGGTATGGGTCAGGTCAGCGAGAAACTCTGTGTGACCGGAGAACGCGATGCCGGATTCATTGATCACGCCTTTATGTACAGGGGCGGTGATCATCCCGGCGAAGTCGCCGTTCAGGCAGCCGTTGCCGGCGCGGGTCAGGGTTTCCAGAACGAAGGCAGCGTTGGCCTTGTCCAGTTGCCCGGCAACCACGGGAGCGCTCAGCGGGGTGTCCCAGACGTACAGGCTGCCGGCCGCTGCTGGCGCATCCGGCCATTGACCGGGTGCCACTTCCAGCAAAGTGACGGCCAGCCCCAGCTGCGCGGCCCGCTCGGTGAGCAGGTCGCGGCTGGTGATGGCAATCAGGGGGTGTGGCTGGGCTTGCGAGGCGAGCAGCAGGCACAGGTCGGGACCGATGCCGGCCGGTTCGCCGGGTGTCAGCGCGAAACGCTTGGGTTTCACTGCGCTGCCTGGTCTGCACCAGGGAGTTTGATTTCTACGTAGGCTTCTTCACGAATCTGACGCAGCCAGTTTTGCAGCTCTTCATCGTATTTTTTGTTGCGCAGAACATTCATTGCCTGTTGCTCGCGAGCCGACTCGGTGCTGTCGGTGGCGCGGCGGCCAAGGACTTCCAGTACGTGCCAGCCGTACTGAGTCTGGAACGGCTTGGACAGCTGACCTTGTGGGGTCTTGGCCATCACTTCGCGGAATTCCGGTACCAGTGCGTTCGGGTCGATCCAGTTCAGGTCGCCACCGTTGAGCGCCGAACCCGGGTCTTCGGAGTAGTTCTTCGCCAGTTCAGCGAAGTCTTCACCGGCCAGGATGCGATCATACAGCGACTGTACCAGGGCCTTGGTCTTGGCTTCGTCACGGATCGGGCTTGGCTTGACCAGGATGTGGCGCACATGCACCTCATCACGCATCTGCGCTTCGCCACCACGTTTGGCCAGCAACTTGAGGATGATGAAACCACCCGGAGTGCGTGCAGGCTGAGTGATGTCGCCAACCGCCATGCTGCTCAACTCGCGGTCGAACGGCGGTGGCAGTTGCGCAGCTTTACGCCAGCCCATGTCGCCGCCTTCCAGGGCGTTGTCGCTGCCGGATTTGGCAACGGCCATCTGACCGAAGTCGGCGCCTTGCTTGAGCTTCTGGTAAACGTCCATCGCCTGACGGTAAGCGCTCTGAATCGCATCAGAGTTGGCGCTTTCCGGCGTCGGGATCAGGATGTTGGCCAGGTGCAGTTCTTCGGACAGTTGCATCTTGCCCAGGTCGGAGGCGAGGAAGTTCTTCACTTCCTGCTCGGAGACCTGGATGCGCTCTGCCACACGGCGCTGACGCACACGGCTGATGATCATCTCGCGCTTGATCTGGTCACGGGCGTCGTCATAGGACAAACCGTCGTGTGCCAGGGCGGCGCGGAATTGATCCACGGTCATGTTGTTGCGCTGGGCAATGGTGCCGACCGCCTGGTTCAGCTCTTCATCGGTAATGCGGATGCCGGAACGCTCGCCGATCTGCAGTTGCAGGTTTTCGACGATCAGGCGCTCGAGCACCTGCTGATCCAGCACGCCCGGAGGCGGCATGCCGCCGCCACGCTTGGCGATGGTCTGCTGAACTTCGTGGACGCGCTGGTCCAGTTGGCTCTGCATGACCACGTCGTTATCAACGATCGCGACCACTTTATCGATGGACTGTACTGCGGCGTTGGCCGCAGTACCCAGGAACAGCGCGCCCAGCAGCAGCGGGCGCAGAGAATCAGAAAGCTTGGTCTTCACGTTGACGATAACCTTGGATGCCTTTGTCGAGGAAGCTCTCTACCTTGGCGCCAGTCAGGCCGCCGAGTCCCTTCAGAACAATTTGGAGGAAGACGCCGTGGTCGCCTTTTTCGTTTTGCGGAGCTTCCTGACTGAATTCGTCGTAGGAAACCCAGTAACGGTTGATCAGGCGCAGTTTCCAGCAGCAGTTGTCGTATTCGAAACCACCGAAGGCTTCCAGCGTACGGTTGCGGTTGTAGTCGTACTGCCAGCGGCTGATCGCGCTCCACTGCGGAACGATTGGCCAGATGACCGAGAAGTCATGCTGCTGGATCTTGTAGTAGTCCTTCACGTAGCCAGGCTGGCCCGGGGTGCCATAGTCACCGCCACCAACGGCCCACTTACCGGTGTTCTGGTCGTAACGGATCTGGTCGTTGCGATAGCGATAACCGACGTTGACCACCTTGTTCGGGTTGTCTTCAGGCTGGTAATGGAACATCGCGCTGCCGGAACGCGGGCTGCGACTGTCCGGATCCCAGTTGTAGTCGGCAGTGGTGCGCCAGTCACGGTTCCAGCGATATTCGTATTCCAGAGCGTACGGTGATACGTCGGATTGGGCGTCTTTACGATCGTTGAACGCGATGCCTGGCAGTTGTACTTCACGATCCTTGAAGTAGTAAGCCTGGCCGACGCTGATGCGCTGACGCTCGAAACCGTCGTCTTCGATCCAGCGGCTGGTCACACCCAGCGACAGCTTGTTCTCGTCGCCGACGCGGTCGGAGCCGGAGAAGCGGTTGTCACGGAACAGCGATGCGTAGTTGAAGGTGTATTCACTGGTATCGAATACCGGAATGTCTTCCTGATCGACCTTCGGTACATACAGGTAGAACAGACGCGGTTCCAGAGTCTGGCGATAGTTCTTGCCGAAGTAGGACGTGTCGCGGTCGAAGTACAGGCCGCTGTCGACGCTGGCGATCGGTACGCCGCGGTTCTGGTTGCTGTCGAAGGTGCCGTTGAGTTTGTCCGACTCGGGACTTTGCGCAGCAATCTGCGACTTGCCGGTGCCGTCCAGATCCAGTTGATACTGGGTGTACTGGTACTTGAGCGATGGCTTGAGGAAGCCATAAGTCCAGTTCATCGGGAGGCTGACACCCGGTTTCAGGTTCAGTCGATCGCCGTTTGCACGGGCCAGACCCTGGATGTTGTTGTCCAGGCGAGGCTCGATAGTACCGTCTTCGTTCACGAAGTTGCCGTCTTTCAAGTCACGATCAAAGCGCACCAGCTCGGTCTCGTAATCGAAATTCAAACCTTCCGGATGGTACGGCAACTGACCATTGAAGGTGATCTGCGGCAGGCGACCGTACGGCGTGACGTTCGAAACGGTAGCCAGTTGATACTGCTGAGCATTCAGGCGTGCGGTATAGCTGTCACCGCGGTAGGTCACCGAACCCTGCTGGTTCACGTAGTCAGCACTCTTCACGCCGATCTGATCAGTGGTCAGATCCTGGAAGTAATACGGATCGCTGATCTTGGTGTAGTCGACCTGAGTCATCACACGGGAGTCGAGACCGCCCTTGTGCTGCCAGTTGTACATGTAGCGATTTTTTTCGTAATCGGACTGCTTGCTGCGATCGGTATCTTCGTCGTTCAGATACGCCGCACCAAACTGGCCTTCGCTGGACTTGGTCAGGTAACGGAACTCGCCTTCGACCAGCATGCCGCGCTTGCTCATGTAACGCGGGTACAACGTGGCATCGTAGTTCGGCGCCAGGTTGAAGTAGTACGGGGTCACCAGCATGAAGCCGGTATCGCTGCCGGTGCCGATGGTCGGCGGCAGGAAGCCCGATTGACGACGATCGTCGATCGGGAAGTAGATGTACGGCGTGTACAGGATCGGAATGTCCTTGACCCGCAGTGTCACGTTGGTCGCGGTACCGAAGCCGGTGGCAGGGTTCAGGGTGATGTTGTTGCCCTTGAGCTGCCAGGCGTTGCTGTTCGGTTCGCACGTGGTGTACGTGCCGTCCTTCAAGCGAATGATCGCGTTTTCGGCACGCTTGGCGTACAGCGCGTTACCGCGGATGCGCGATTTGTGCATCACGTATTCGGCGTTGTCGACCTTGGCTTCACCGGTGTCGAGCTGCACATCGGCGTGGTCGCCGACGATCAGTGCGCCGTTGTCGCGAATGCGCACGTCGCCATTGAGTTCGGCGCGGCTCTCGGCCTGATACAGGCTGGCCTCGTCGGACTCGACCTGCATGCTGCCCTGACGCAGGACCACGTCGCCGGCCAGCGTACCCACCTGATCTTCGGTGTTGTAGCGCGAGGCCTTGGCGCCAATAAAGGTCGGTGCGTCACTTTTATTCGTCTTGTCATTCATGCCAGGACGAATTGGTTCGATATAGGAACCAGAGCAGTAAGGACCGGTCTCGGCCAATTGGGCGGCGGTGAGCTTCTCGCGCGGAACCCAGTCGAGGTGACTGTAGTCTTCGCTACGGGATTTCAGGCCGCGGCCTTTGGCTTCGGTGACCAGCACAGGCTTGGCGCCGGTGTCGGATGTGGAACCGTTCTGGGTCGGGGCTTCGCCGGCGGCGCTGACAGCGCTGCCGTCATGCACCGGACGCGGCGGCAATGCAGCTGCCGGCGTCTTGGGCGCACACGCCCAGCCACCCGTTGCCGAGACGGCGCAGTCATACTGCTCGGCGGCAACAACGAATTGACTGGCCAGAGGTTGCATAGCCAGCAGACTGCCGGTTACCAACAACGGAAATTTTTTACGAAACGCGGGGGATTTCAATGCCATCTTATTAGTCCGGGCTTCCTGCGTGCCATCTGCCCGCGGTGTGGGCCGCACGCCTCTCGATGGTCTGAAAAAGATGCTGGATAATAAAGCATGACCCGCTTGACGGCTAGCGCCGTCGGAGACCCTTGCAATGCCTGACCAAGATGTACGCTTGCAACACCTGAAAGTTTGGCTCGATGAGCAGTTGGCAATCCTGTTTGCAGATCAGGGCTGGGGCGCCGTGCCCCCGGCCACGTTGACCGCGGCCAGCAGCGACGCGAGTTTCCGCCGGTATTTCCGTTGGGAAGGCGCGGGTCGCAGTTTCGTCGTGATGGACGCGCCACCGCCCCAGGAAAACTGCAAACCGTTCGTGGATATCGCCTTTTTGCTGGCGAAATCCGGAATTAACGTGCCGAAAATTTATGCAGAAGACCTCGAACGCGGATTTCTTTTGCTCAATGACCTGGGCAACAAGACCTATCTGGACGTAATCGACAGCGAAAATGCCGACGCTTTGTTCAGCGATGCCTTGCAGGCGCTGTTGGCTTTTCAGCAATTGCCGATGGTCGCACCGCTGCCGAGTTACGACGTGGCACTGCTGCGCCGCGAGCTGGAACTGTTCCCCGAGTGGTATGTGAAGCGCGAACTCGGCGTCGAGTTCGACGCGGCACAGCAGCAACAATGGCAAGCCGTCAGCGATCTGCTGATCGACAGCGCCCTGGCTCAGCCGAAAGTGCTGGTGCACCGCGACTACATGCCGCGCAATCTGATGCTCAGCGAGCCGAATCCGGGCGTACTGGACTTTCAGGATGCGGTCTACGGCCCGGTCACCTACGACGTGACCTGCCTGTTCAAGGACGCCTTCCTCAGTTGGCCTGAAGAGCGCGTGCGTGGCTGGCTGGAAAGCTACTGGCAGCAAGCCTCGGCGCTGGACATCCCGGTGCAAGCGGATTTCGAAGACTTCCTGCGTGCCAGCGACCTGATGGGCGTACAACGCCACCTGAAAGTCATCGGCATCTTCGCCCGCATCTGCCATCGCGATGGCAAGCCGCGCTACCTGGCCGACGTGCCGCGTTTCTTCGCCTATATAGAAGCGGTGCTTGCGCGTCGTCCTGAACTGGCGGATCTGCAGGCGTTGCTCGCCAGTCTGCGTGGCGGAGTGACTGCATGAAGGCGATGATTCTGGCGGCAGGCAAGGGCGAGCGCATGCGCCCGCTGACCCTGACCACCCCCAAGCCGCTGGTGCGTGCCGGCGGCGTGCCGTTGATCGAATATCACCTGCGCGCGCTGGCGGCGGCTGGTTTCAGCGAGATCGTGATCAACCATGCCTGGCTCGGTCAGCAGATCGAAGATTACCTGGGCGACGGTTCGCAGTTCGGTGTGAGCATCCAGTACTCGCCGGAAGGTGAGCCGCTGGAAACCGGCGGCGGCATTTTCCGCGCCTTGCCGTTACTCGGTGACGATGCGTTCCTGGTGGTCAACGGCGATATCTGGACCGATTACGACTTCAGCGTGCTGCATCAACCGATCAACGGTCTGGCGCATCTCGTACTGGCGGACAACCCGGCTCATCATCCGACGGGCGATTTCACCCTGACTGACGGCCGGGTACAGGATGGCCAGCAAGGCGCGCAAACTCTGACCTACAGCGGCATCGCCGTGCTCCATCCGCAGCTGTTCGATGGCTGCGCGGACGGCGCATTCAAGCTCGCACCACTGCTGCGCAAAGCCATGGCTGACGGACAGGTCAGCGGTGAGCGTCTGAAAGGTCACTGGGTGGATGTCGGTACGCATGAGCGTCTGGCCGAAGCTGAAGCATTGATAGAAGCGAGTCGTTGATATGTTGTGGCCAGGGACTCTGATTGGAGCCGGAGCGGGTTTTGCGATCGCCAGCATTCCGGGGGCCATGCTTGGGGCATTGTTGGGACAGGCGCTGGATCGGCGCCTGCACCTGCAAAGCTGGGGGCACTTGCGGGAAAAACTCGGCGGACGGCCGATGTTGCGTAACGACGAATTGCTGTTCGTGTTGCTCGGGCGTCTGGCCAAAAGTGACGGGCGAGTGACGGACGGCCATATCCAGCAGGCGCGCCATGAAATGAACGCCCTGGAAATGAGCGAGCCGGCACGGCGGCGGGCGATTGCTGCGTTTAATCGCGGCAAGTCCGGCGGCGACCGCCTGCGCGGTTATCTGCGCCGCCTGAGTGCTCAGCCGCATGCCGCCGAAGGCGTGTTGCGCGCCTGCTGGCGGATGGTCTGGGCCGACGGTCGTGCGGGCGTCAGTGAGCGTGAATTGTTGGCGCAGTGGGGCAAGTGGCTGGGTTGGACAACCCACCAGATTCAGGCGCTGGCCAATGATTACGAGCCCAATAAACGGCCGATTGTCAGTGCCGCGGTGAGTTATCAGGAAGCGATGCGCCTGCTCGGGGTGTCGGCGACCAGCGAGCCGGCGCAGATCAAGCGCGCCTATCGCCGGCTGCTCAGTCGTCATCACCCGGACAAGATCGCCGGCAGCGGCGCGACGCCGGAGCAGGTGCGTGACGCGACCGAGAAAACCCGCGAGCTGCACAACGCGTTTACCCTGATTCGGGCGCGGCGGGATTTTCGCTGATCGTTGCCGTTAAATATGGGTTGGCTGAAATGGCCTCTTCGCGAGCAGGCTCGCTCCCACATTTGAATGCATTCCTTCTGTAGGAATGCGATCAGGGTGGGAGCGAGCCTGCTCGCGAATGGGGCGACTCGGTCTTCCAGTCAGTCCGTCTTCTGCGGATTCAACCAGCCACGCACCCGCCGGAACATTTGTTCCTGCTCAGCCTTTTTATCCGGCAACGCCTTGAGCGCCACCTGGCTGAAGGTCGAAGTCTTCAAACGCTTGCTGGCCTGCATGCGTTCCAGCGCCGCGTTGCGATCCAGCGCCTTGTCCATGTAGAAAATATCGGCGGTCGGCAACTTCAAGGTCGGCGTCAGTTCTGCCAGCTGTGGCTTGGCCTTGCTCGGCGTTTGCGCATCGACCATCACCAGTTTCTCGACCTGGGAACTCTGCCGCTCGCTGAGAAAGCGCGCTGCCCAGTACGCGCCCGTACCGTGACCGAGGACCACGACCCGGCGTGCGCTTTGCTGCTCGGCGTAGGCGATCGCCGCATCGATCCGCGCAAAGATCCGTTCGGCATCAGCCTTGGATTGTTCTTCAGTCGTTTCGGCGACCACCTGATCCGCCACTTCCGCTTCACCGCCCGCCGCCTGTTCGATCGGTTGCGCAGTGGTGGAATCCTTGCTGCCAGTTTCCGGGGCTTTCGGCGCGGCGGCGGGCGCAATCACCCGCGGTGCAATGACATCGCTTTGCAGATCCGGCAGGGTGATACTCAGGCTGCTCCACTCGACATCGGGCAATTTGCTGCGCAGTGGGCCGATCACTTGCGGCCAGTCAGCGGTTTCGCCGGCGCCGGGGACGATAATCACCGCACCTTTGGGCTCGGCAGTGTTGGCCGGTTTCCACAGGGCGAGGAAAGTATCGGCGCCGGCCTGCAATTGCTGCTGTTCTTGTGCCGGGACTTTGCGTTCCAGTGCTGCGGCTTCTTCCTGACTACGCTCAAGCAGTGGCTGGCGTTCGGCCGGTTTTTCGGCGGCCGGTTGCTCGGCGGTGGAGGCGGGCGCCGGATCGGCGGCTTCGACGGAAAACGCACAAGGCAGGATCAGCGACAGGCACAATGCTGGCATTGCCAGGCGGTAGACAGAGGGCATCGGTTATTCCAGGCCAGAAAAGTATCCCGGCAGCCTAATGGGTTGGTCAGAATTTGTCAGTGCAAGAGACTTCAATGATGCGTTTTTGCTGCCTGTGGGTTATCGGCTGGTTGTGTTTTCCCTTGATGGGCTGGGCGGCGTCTGCGCCGGCGGCGCATGCAGCGCTGTTGACGCCCGGCGAGCAGCAATGGCTGGCGCAGCACCGTGAGCTGCGTGTTGGCCTGGTATTGCAGGCGCCGTACGCGCAATACGACCGGCGCTTGCAGCGACTGTCCGGGGCCAATGTCGAATTGATGAAGGCGCTGGCCAAGACGCTGAACGTCGAGCTGAGCTGGCGCAATTTTCAGGACTTGGCGCAACTGGAAGACGCCGCCCGCGAAGGCGAAATCGACATCGCCCCGGGCCTGACCCAGACCCCGGGTGCGCTGCGCCTGTGGCTGTTTTCCGATCCTTACATGCGTGTGCCGCAACTGGTGGTCAGCGACCAGAAGAGCGGCGGCGTGGTCGAGCTGGAAAAGCTTGACAGCCTGTCCCGCGTCGCGGTGCGCATGCCCAGCGTCACCGCCGATTATTTGCGCAGCAATTATCCGCACCTGAATCTGCAAGGCGTGCCGCTGGAGCGTCAGGCGCTGCAACTGTTGTTGACTCAACAAGCGTCCTACGCCGTGATAGATGAAGCGCAACTCGGGCGGTTGTCCGCCGAACCTGAGTTCGCCGGGTTGGTGGTGGTCGGCGATATCGGCTTGCCGCAGCTGTTGCGGGTTGCCACGCGGCGCGACTGGCCGCAATTGGCCGGGATCATCGAAAGCGCCTTGCGAGCGATCCCGGCCAAGGATCTGGAGCGCCTGCACAGCCAATGGCTGCAACCCAAGTACCCACGGCTGACGGAATCGCCGGGGTTCTGGCAGAACCTCAGCCTGTTGTTTGCGGTGTTGTTGCTCAGTTGCCTGGCCATCGTGGTCTGGCAACGACGCCAGCAACACAGCCTCGAACAGCGTCTGCTGGCTGCACGTGAAGACATCGCCCTGCGCGCGGCCAGCGAAGAAGCCTTGCGCCTGACCCAGTTTTCCATCGATCAAAGCACCGTCGGCATTCTCTGGGTCAACTGGGACAGCCATGTGCGCTACGCCAACCGCGCGGCGGAACACATGCTCGGTTATCCACAGGGCGCGCTGATCGAACGGCCGCTGATCGACTTCGAACCCGGCCTGCACATGGATCGCTGGCTCAACCTGTGGAAACGCGCGCGGGCCAGTGAAGAAGGGCCGCTGAGTTTTGAAACCAGTTGCGTGCGCGCCGATGGCAGCATCCTGCCGGCGGACGTCTCGCTGAGTTTTCTGCGTTTTCGCGACAGCGAGTATCTGGTGGTTTATCTCACCGACGTCACCGAGCGCCGCCGCGCCCTGGCCGCGTTGCAGGAAAGTGAAGCGCGCCTGCAAGGCATCGCCGCCAACGTACCGGGGCTGGTGTTTCGCCTGGAGCGGGCGCCGGTGACCGGGCAGATCGATTTCGCCTACATCAGCGAGGGCAGCGAGAGTCTGGTCGGCTATGCGCCGGCCGCCATCGCCCATCGCGACATGGGCTTGCGCAGTCTGGTGCACCCGGACGACAAGGCCAGTTATCACCAGACCCAGGATCAGGCGCTGGACACCGACAGTGACTGGTCGTGGCAGGGTCGCATCCTCACCCGTCAGGGCGAGCAGCGCTGGGCCGAGATCAAGGCAATCACCCGACAGCTGGAGGATGGCGCCTATGTCTGGGACGGCATCGTCTGGGACATCAGCGAAAGCAAACGTATCGAGCTGGAGCTGGCCGCCTCCCGCGAGCAACTGCGCGAATTGTCGGCGCACCTGGAAAGCGTGCGCGAAGAAGAAAAGGCGCGGATCGCCCGGGAAGTGCACGATGAACTGGGGCAGATGCTCACGGTGCTGAAACTGGAAACCTCGATGTGCGAACTGGCCTATGCGCAGCTCGACCCGGGGCTGCACGAGCGCTTGAACAGCATGAAGCGCCTGATCGCCCAGTTGTTCCAACTGGTGCGTGATGTGGCGACGGCGTTGCGCCCGCCGATTCTCGATGCCGGGATTGCTTCAGCGATCGAGTGGCAGGCGCGGCGCTTCGAGGCGCGTACGCAGATTCCGTGTCTGGTGCAGGTGCCGGACAATCTGCCGGCGCTCAGCGATGCCAAGGCGATCGGGCTGTTCCGAATCCTGCAGGAGGCGCTGACCAACGTCATGCGCCATGCTCAGGCGCATACTGTGGAGCTGACACTGGCGCTGGAAGGCGACGAGTTGTGTCTGACGGTCAGCGACGATGGCGTAGGCTTTGTCGCTGCGGCGGATCGGCCGACGTCCTTTGGTTTGGTCGGTATGCGCGAGCGGGTGCTGATCATGGGCGGACGCTTGTTGCTTGAGAGTGAGCCGGGGGAGGGCACCAGTCTGAATGTGTGGGTGCCGGTGAGTGAGGTTTGAAGGTTTGTGGTGTTTGAGCTGACGCTATCGCGAGCAGGCTCGCTCCCACATTGGAATGCACTTCCCTGTGGGAGCGAGCCTGCTCGCGAATGACCTTGGCGCTGAATAAGAATAATGGAGAAGAACGTGATCCGTGTATTGGTAGCCGAAGACCACACCATCGTCCGTGAAGGCATCAAGCAATTGATCGGCCTGGCCAAGGACCTGCAAGTGGTGGGGGAGGCGAGCAATGGCGAGCAGCTCCTCGAAACCCTACGCAGCGTGCCGTGTGAAGTGGTGTTGCTGGACATCTCGATGCCTGGCGTCAATGGGTTGGAGGCGATCCCGCGGATTCGCGCGCTGAACAATCCACCCGCGATTCTGGTGCTGTCGATGCACGACGAGGCGCAAATGGCCGCCCGTGCGCTGAAGGTCGGCGCCGCCGGCTATGCGACCAAGGACAGCGATCCGGCATTGTTGTTGACGGCGATTCGCAAAGTGGCGGCCGGCGGACGCTACATCGACCCGGAACTGGCCGACCGCATGGTCTTCGAAGTCGGCCTGACCGACACGCGTCCGTTGCATTCGCTGCTGTCCGAGCGTGAGTTCTCGGTGTTCGAACGCCTGGCCCAGGGCGCCAACGTCAACGACATCGCCCAGCAACTGGCGCTGAGCAGCAAGACCATCAGCACCCACAAGGCGCGACTGATGCAGAAGCTCAATATCACCTCGCTGGCCGAACTGGTGAAATACGCGATGGAACACAAACTCCTCTAAAGATTACCGCAATCAAAATTGTGGGAGCGGGCTTGCTCGCGAATGCGGTGGGTCATCCACTCATTCATTGACTGACACACCGCATTCGCGAGCAAGCCCGCTCCCACAGGGAATCTCAATCTGGCCTGCCATTGCGGGCATATCCATTAGCGACAGGCGCTTTTGCCTGTTCTTGCGGCTCGCAGCATGGCGCTCGTCGCTCGCTTGCCAAAACGCGCCATCCTTGTAGGGCAATCCCTACCCCCAACCTTCCATCCGGCTGAGGCGATTCTCTCCTGCGCCCCGATTTGCGTGGCTGGCGCCAGCCACTAGGCTTAATCCACAGCAGTTACCAATAACAAAGGTGTGGGTATGAGCCAGGTCGATTCAAACGCAGGGGCCAGTGACGTGCTGGTCAGCTTTCGTGGAGTGCAGAAGAGCTACGACGGCGAGAACCTGATCGTCAAAGACCTCAACCTGGACATTCGCAAAGGCGAGTTCCTGACTCTGCTCGGACCGTCCGGCTCGGGCAAGACCACCAGCCTGATGATGCTCGCCGGGTTCGAAACCCCGACCGCCGGCGAAATCCTCCTGGCCGGCCGTGCAATCAACAACGTGCCGCCGCACAAGCGCGACATCGGCATGGTGTTCCAGAACTACGCGCTGTTCCCGCACATGACCGTGGCCGAGAATCTGGCCTTCCCGCTGACCGTACGTGGCCTGAACAAGAGCGACGTCAGCGACAAGGTCAAGAAAGTCCTGAGCATGGTCCAGCTCGACGCCTTCGCTTCGCGTTATCCGGCACAACTCTCCGGCGGTCAGCAGCAGCGTGTAGCGCTGGCCCGGGCGCTGGTGTTCGAACCGCAACTGGTGCTGATGGACGAACCGCTGGGCGCACTCGACAAGCAACTGCGCGAACACATGCAGATGGAGATCAAACACCTGCACCAGCGCCTCGGCGTGACCGTGGTCTATGTGACCCACGACCAGGGTGAAGCCCTGACCATGTCCGACCGCGTCGCCGTGTTTCATCAGGGCGAGATCCAGCAGATCGCGCCACCGCGCACGCTCTACGAAGAACCGAAAAACACTTTCGTCGCCAACTTCATCGGCGAGAACAACCGCCTCAACGGCCGACTGCTCAGCCAGAGCGGCGAGCGTTGCGTGGTCGAGTTGGGCCGGGGCGAGAAGGTCGAGGCGCTGGCGGTCAACGTCGGCCAGACCGGCGAACCGGTGACCCTGTCGATCCGTCCGGAGCGCGTCAGCCTCAACGGTTCGAGCGACCAATGCGTCAACCGCTTCTCAGGGAGGGTGGCGGAATTCATCTATCTGGGCGACCACGTCCGGGTGCGCCTGGAAGTCTGCGGCAAGACCGACTTCTTCGTGAAACAGCCGATTGCCGAGCTCGATCCAGCGCTCGCGGTCGGCGACGTGGTTCCGCTTGGCTGGCAGGTCGAGCACGTTCGCGCACTCGATCCTCTTCTAGAGGCGCACTAAGCGCCCCGGCAATACCAACACCAACCCTGCACGTGGAGAGAACAATAAATGTTGAGATCCCTGAAGTTCACCGCCCTGACCCTGGGCCTGATGGGTGCGGCCAGCGCTATGGCCGCCGGTCCCGATCTGACTGTGGTGTCGTTTGGCGGGGCGAACAAGGCGGCGCAAGTCAAAGCCTTCTACGCACCGTGGGAAGCGGCGGGCAACGGTAAGATCGTTGCCGGCGAGTACAACGGCGAAATGGCCAAGGTCAAAGCCATGGTCGACACCAAGAGCGTGTCGTGGGATCTGGTGGAAGTCGAATCGCCAGAGCTGTCCCGTGGTTGCGATGAAGACATGTTCGAACAGCTCGACCCGGCGCTGTTCGGCAAGACTGAAGACTACGTCAAAGGCGCGATTCAGCCATGCGGCGTGGGCTTCTTCGTCTGGTCGACCGTGCTCGCGTACAACGCCGACAAGCTGAAAACCGCGCCAACCAGTTGGGCCGATTTCTGGGACACCAAGAAATTCCCGGGCAAGCGTGGCCTGCGCAAAGGCGCCAAGTACACCCTGGAATTCGCGCTGATGGCCGACGGTGTTGCACCGAAGGACGTTTATAAAGAGCTGGCGAGCAAGGGAGGGCAGGATCGCGCGTTCAAGAAACTCGATGAACTCAAGCCGAGCATTCAGTGGTGGGAAGCCGGCGCGCAACCACCGCAATACCTTGCTTCCGGTGACGTGGTCATGAGCTCGGCCTACAACGGTCGCATCGCCGCCGTGCAGAAAGAATCCAACCTGAAAGTGGTGTGGAACGGCGGCATCTACGACTTCGATGCGTGGGCCATCCCGAAAGGTCTGGACGCCAAGCGCGCCGAAGCGGCGAAGAAATTCATCGCCTACTCGGTTCAGCCGCAGCAACAGAAGACCTACTCGGAAAACATCGCCTACGGCCCGGCCAACACCCAAGCCGTACCGCTGCTGAGCAAGGACGTGCTGAAAGACATGCCAACCACCCCGGAAAACATCGCCAACCAGGTGCAGATCGACGTCAGCTTCTGGGCTGACAACGGCGAGCAACTGGAGCAGCGCTTCAATTCCTGGGCTGCGAAATAAGCAAGGCCTGGTGATGGTGGGCTTGCCTACCCCTGTGGGAGCGAGCCTGCTCGCGAAAGCGGTAGATCAACCAGCATAGATGTTGAATGTGCTGGCCTCTTCGCGAGCAGGCTCGCTCCCACAGGTAGCTGTGTTTCAACACAACAGAGGTGGTTCGCCACCTCTGTAACGATCAAAGATTTGCGGAGTACGTCATGGCCATCGCCGTTCCCCTGAACGAGGGCGCCAGCCCCACCTTGAAGCAGAAGCTCAAGCGCGCCGAGCGGGTCAACCGCTGGAAGGCCCAGGCGTTGATTGCGCCGCTGGTGCTGTTTCTGTTGCTGGTGTTTCTGGTGCCGATCGTGGCGCTGCTCTACAAAAGCGTCGGCAACCCGGAAGTGGTCGGCGGCATGCCGCGCACCGTGGCGGCCATCGCCAGTTGGGACGGCCGTGGCCTGCCCGCTGAACCGGTGTACAAAGCGGCCGGCGAAGATCTCGCCGAAGCCCGCAAAAACCAGACGCTGGGCGATCTGTCCAAGCGCTTGAACATGGAGTTGGCCGGCTATCGCAGCCTGCTGACCAAAACCGCCCGGGCGCTGCCCTTCGCCAGCGAACCGGCCTCCTATAAAGAAGCCCTCGAAGCGCTCGATGAGCGTTGGGGCGATCCGGCCTACTGGCAAGCGGTCAAACGCAACACCAGCAGCATCACGCCTTACTACCTGCTGGCGGCGGTGGATCACCGTATCGATGATCTCGGCGAACTGGCCCCGGCCACCCCGGATCAGGCGATCTACCTCGACATCTTCGCCCGCACGTTCTGGATGGGCCTGATCATCACCGTGATCTGCCTGCTCCTCGCCTATCCACTGGCCTACCTGCTGGCGAACCTGCCATCACGGCAGAGCAACCTGCTGATGATTCTGGTGCTGCTGCCGTTCTGGACCTCGATTCTGGTGCGGGTCGCGGCGTGGATCGTGTTGCTGCAATCGGGTGGACTGATCAACAGCGCACTGATGGCGATGGGCATCATCGATAAGCCGCTGGAGCTGGTGTTCAACCGCACCGGGGTCTACATCTCGATGGTGCACATTCTGCTGCCGTTCATGATTCTGCCGATCTACAGCGTGATGAAAGGCATCTCGCCAACCTACATGCGCGCCGCCATCTCGCTGGGCTGCCATCCGTTCGCCAGTTTCTGGCGGGTGTATTTCCCGCAGACTTATGCCGGCGTCGGCGCCGGTTGCCTGTTGGTGTTCATCCTCGCCATCGGCTACTACATCACCCCGGCGCTGCTCGGCAGCCCGAACGATCAGATGGTCAGCTACTTCGTCGCGTTCTACACCAACACCAGCATCAACTGGGGCATGGCCACTGCGCTGGGCGGCTTGTTGCTGCTGGCGACCGTGGTGCTTTATCTGATCTACAGCTGGCTGGTGGGCGCCAGTCGCCTGCGCCTGAGCTAAGGGGAATTTGAAATGCTGAGTCCTTACATGTCGCCCATCGAACGGGTGTGGTTCTACAGCTTGCGGATCCTCTGCGGCCTGATCCTGCTGTTCCTGATTCTGCCGGTACTGGTCATCGTGCCGCTGTCGTTCAACTCGGGCAGTTTCCTGGTGTATCCGCTGCAGGGCTTTTCGCTGCAGTGGTATCACGACTTCTTCGCTTCGGCAGAGTGGATGCGCGCGCTGAAGAACAGCATCATCGTCGCCCCGGCGGCCACGGTACTGGCGATGGTCTTCGGCACGCTGGCGGCGATCGGCCTGACACGTGGCGACTTCCCCGGCAAATCCCTGGTGATGGCGCTGGTGATTTCGCCGATGGTGGTGCCGGTGGTGATCATTGGTGTGGCGAGTTATCTGTTCTTCGCGCCGCTGGGGCTGGGCAACAGCTTCTTCTCGTTGATCGTGGTGCACGCGGTGCTCGGTGTGCCGTTCGTGATCATCACCGTGTCGGCGACGTTGCAGGGGTTCAACCACAATCTGGTACGCGCTGCGGCGAGTCTTGGTGCATCGCCACTGACGGCGTTCCGCCGGGTGACCTTGCCGCTGATTGCACCGGGGGTGATTTCCGGGGCGCTTTTTGCCTTCGCGACGTCGTTCGATGAGGTGGTAGTGACGCTGTTCCTCGCCGGCCCCGAGCAAGCGACTCTGCCACGGCAGATGTTCAGCGGGATCCGCGAGAACCTCAGCCCGACGATTGCGGCGGCGGCAACCTTGCTGATCGCTTTTTCCGTCATTCTGCTGCTGACCCTGGAATGGCTGCGTGGTCGCAGCGAAAAACTGCGTACCGCGCAGGTCTGACGCCCAGATCAAAAGCCACCCCTCACCCCAGCCCTCTCCCCCAAGGGGGCGAGGGGGAAAGGGGGCAGATCTTCATGCTGTTCAGAATCTGAGTTCGACTCGGTATTGCACGTCGATGGACTTCGAGAGTGCAGCTCGGTCAGTCCCCTCTCCCTACGGGAGAGGGTTAGGGTGAGGGGCTTTTGCTCCTGATTATTCACCAACTGAATACCAGACAACCCGAAACCCTCAACTACGCTTGTGCTCAGCTCCCACATCTATAAGAGGCTGCGCACGATGAGTCTGTCCCAGTTCAAAATCGCTCACAAACTGATCACCGGCGCCGGGGCCATCGAGCAACTGGCCGCCGAACTCACCCGCCTCGATATCGACAACCCGCTGATCGTCACCGACGCCGCGCTGGTCAAGTCCGGCACCGTGGAGCTGGCGCTGTGCCAATTGGGCGGGCGCGAGTACGAGATTTTTGATCGGGTGCTGCCGGACCCGGAAATCGCCATCGTCGAAGATTGCATGCGCGTGTATCGCGAGGGCGGGCATGACGGCTTGATCGGTCTCGGCGGCGGCAGTGCCATCGATATCGCCAAGAGTGTCGCCGCGTATGCCGGATACCACGGCGCGCTGGAAGACCTGTTCGGCGTTGATCAGGTGCCGCGCAAAGGCCCGCCGCTGATCGCCATCCCGACCACCGCCGGCACCGGCTCGGAAGTGACCAACGTCGCCATTCTTTCCGACAAGGTCGCGCAACTGAAGAAAGGCATCGTCAGCGATTATCTGTTGCCGGACGTGGCGCTGGTCAGTCCGCAAATGACCCTGACCTGCCCGCGCAGCGTCACCGCCGCCAGTGGCGTCGATGCGCTGGTGCATGCCATCGAATCCTATCTGTCGGTCAACGCTTCGCCGATCACCGATTCGCTGGCGCTCGGCGCAATCAGGTTGATTGCCAGGTCGCTGCCCAAGGCCTATGCCAATGGCGCCAATCTGCAGGCCCGTGAGGACATGGCCACCGCCAGCCTGATGGCCGGGATGGCGTTCGGCAATGCCGGAGTCGGCGCGGTGCATGCGTTGGCCTATCCGTTGGGCGGGCGCTTCAACATCGCCCATGGCGTCAGTAACGCGTTGTTGCTGCCGTACGTCATGACCTGGAACAAGATGGCCTGCGTCGAGCGCATGCAGGATGTCGCCGAGGCCATGGGGGTGAAGACCGCGCATCTGAGCGCCACCGAGGCGGCGGACAAAGCCGTGCAGGCAATGACCGAACTGTGCGCGGCGGTGGAAATTCCGGCCGGGCTGCGCAGTTTTGGCGTTCCGCAAGAGGCGATCCCGGCCATGGCCATGGAGGCCGCGGGAATCGAGCGTTTGATGCGCAACAACCCGCGCAAGCTCAGCGCTGCGGATATCGAGAAGATCTACCGAGCGGCGTACTGATCATCGCGGTCACGGTGCGCGCACGGAAACTTGAGGTATACAATGCGCGCCATCGTGATTTAGCTCAGAAAAGGTGCGTCATGCAGCCCTTCGTAATTGCTCCGTCGATTCTCTCCGCCGACTTCGCCCGCCTCGGCGAAGAAGTGGACAATGTTCTGGCCGCCGGTGCCGACTTCGTCCACTTCGATGTCATGGACAACCACTACGTGCCGAACCTGACCATCGGCCCGATGGTTTGCGCGGCACTGCGCAAGTACGGCATCACCGCGCCGATCGACGCGCACCTGATGGTCAGCCCGGTGGATCGCATCGTTGGCGACTTCATCGAGGCCGGCGCGACCTACATCACTTTCCACCCGGAAGCCACGCTGCACGTCGATCGTTCGCTGCAACTGATCCGTGAAGGCGGCTGCAAATCCGGCCTGGTGTTCAACCCGGCGACCCCGCTGGACGTGCTCAAGTACGTGATCGACAAGGTCGACATGGTCTTGCTGATGAGCGTCAACCCGGGCTTCGGCGGGCAGAAGTTCATTCCTGGCACCCTCGACAAACTGCGCGAAGCGCGGGCGATCATTGATGCTTCGGGGCGCGACATCCGTCTGGAAATCGACGGCGGCGTCAACGTCAACAATATCCGTGAAATCGCGGCCGCTGGCGCTGACACCTTTGTGGCCGGCTCGGCAATCTTCAATGCGCCGAACTATCAGGAAGTCATCGACAAGATGCGTTCCGAACTGGCGCTGGCGCGCCCATGAGCGGTTTTGAGCAGCTGTTCCCGGGGCAACTGCCACGGTTGGTGATGTTCGATCTGGATGGCACGTTGATCGACTCGGTTCCCGACCTGGCGGCGGCGGTGGACACCATGCTGCTCTCCCTCGGCCGCAAGCCCGCCGGCATCGAGGCGGTACGCGAGTGGGTCGGCAATGGCGCACCGGTGCTGGTGCGCCGGGCGCTGGCCGGCGGCATCGATCATTCGGCGGTGGATGACGTCGAAGCCGAGCACGCGCTGGAAGTATTCATGGAAGCCTATGGCGCGAGCCACGAGTTGACCGTGGTCTATCCCGGCGTACGCGACACTCTCAAATGGCTGCACAAACAGGGCGTGGCCATGGCATTGATCACCAACAAGCCGGAGCGTTTTGTCGCGCCGCTGCTGGATCAGATGAAGATCGGCCGCTACTTCAAGTGGATCATCGGCGGCGACACCCTGCCGCAAAAGAAGCCTGACCCGGCCGCGCTGTTCTTCGTGATGAAAATGGCCAACATCCCGGCCTCGCAATCGCTGTTCGTCGGCGATTCGCGCAGCGACGTGCTGGCGGCGAAAGCGGCGGGGGTCAAGTGCGTGGCGCTGAGCTACGGCTACAACCACGGCCGCCCGATTGCCGAAGAATCCCCGGCACTGGTGATCGACGATCTGCGCAAGCTAATTCCCGGTTGCCTCGGTACAGCCGCTGAGATAACGTTGCCCGACGCTTCTCAATCCCATTCTGGAAACGCCATCGTGGTGGTCACCCGCAAACTCTGGATGAAAGTCATCAAGGCCCTGGCCCGCTGGCGTTGGCGCGCCTGACTGATGCCTGGCCGGCTTGCCGGCGCGTTTGCACACCTGACTGTTAGCACCTCACACCACGAGGCACCTCATGATCCGCGAAGAATTCCTGCGCTTGGCCGCTGACGGCTACAACCGCATTCCGTTGGCCTGCGAAACCCTGGCCGACTTCGACACCCCGCTGTCGATCTACCTGAAACTGGCCGACCAGCCAAACTCCTACCTGCTCGAATCGGTGCAGGGTGGTGAGAAATGGGGTCGTTACTCGATCATCGGCCTGCCGTGCCGCACCGTGCTGCGGGTGCACGACCATCACGTGAGCATCACCGTCGATGGCGTCGAGACCGAAAGCCATGACGTCGAAGACCCGCTGGCTTTCGTCGAAACCTTCAAGGCCCGCTACAACGTGCCGACCATCGCCGGTCTGCCGCGTTTCAACGGTGGCCTGGTCGGTTACTTCGGTTATGACTGTGTGCGTTATGTCGAGAAACGTCTGGGCAAATGCCCGAACCCGGATCCGCTGGGCGTGCCGGACATTCTGCTGATGGTGTCCGATGCGGTAGTGGTGTTCGACAACCTCGCCGGCAAGATGCACGCGATTGTCCTCGCTGACCCGGCGCAAGCCGATGCTTACGAGCAGGGGCAGGCGCAATTGCAGGAACTGCTGGAGAAACTGCGCCAGCCGATCACCCCGCGCCGTGGCCTGGATTTCAGCAAGCAACAAGCGGCTGACCCGGTATTCCGCTCCAGTTTTACTCAGGACGATTACGAAAAAGCCGTCGACACCATCAAGGAATACATCCTCGCGGGCGACTGCATGCAGGTGGTGCCGTCGCAGCGCATGTCGATCGACTTCAAGGCCGCGCCAATCGATCTGTATCGTGCCCTGCGTTGCTTCAACCCGACGCCGTACATGTACTTCTTCAACTTCGGCGATTTCCACGTCGTTGGCAGTTCGCCGGAAGTGCTGGTGCGGGTCGAAGACAACCTGATCACCGTGCGCCCGATTGCCGGTACGCGGCCGCGTGGCGCCACCGAGGAAGCGGATCTGGCGCTGGAAGAAGATCTGCTGTCGGACGACAAAGAGATCGCCGAGCATTTGATGCTGATCGACCTCGGTCGTAACGACACCGGTCGGGTTTCGGAAATCGGTTCGGTGAAGCTCACCGAGAAAATGGTCATCGAGCGTTATTCCAACGTGATGCACATCGTCTCCAACGTCACCGGCCAGTTGAAGGCCGGGCTGACCGCGATGGACGCGCTGCGGGCGATTCTGCCGGCGGGCACCTTGTCTGGCGCGCCGAAGATCCGTGCGATGGAAATCATCGACGAGCTGGAACCGGTCAAGCGTGGCGTGTATGGCGGGGCGGTCGGTTACTTCGCCTGGAACGGCAATATGGACACCGCGATTGCGATTCGTACCGCGGTGATCAAGAACGGTGAACTGCACGTGCAGGCCGGTGGCGGCATCGTCGCCGACTCGGTGCCGGCGCTCGAATGGGAAGAAACCCTGAACAAGCGCGGCGCAATGTTCCGTGCCGTGGCATTGGCCGAGCAAACCCCGGACGCCTGATCCACATTGTCTCCTGTGGGAGCGAGCCTGCTCGCGAAGTGGGCGTGCCAGTCGCTATAGAAGTCAGCTGATACTCCGCTTCGCGAGCAGGCTCGCTCCCACATGGACTTTGTGTTCAGCCATAAAAAAACGCGGCGCCCATTAGGACGCCGCGTTTTTTATGCCTGCGCTAACCCTGCAGGAGCTGGCGCAGCCTGCGATCTTTTGCTTTTCAACCTCAGAAATCGAGACTGACCCCGACATTAACCCCCTGCTGGGTAAAGTCATCATCCTTGCGCACGTTGTAGCTGGCGCGCAACGCCAGATCCTGCGTGAGCTTGTGGCTCACGCCCAGGTTCAGGCGATTGAGGTTGGTCTGCGGCTCGTAGCCTTCGAGCGTGAAGCGATTGTTCGGCAGGCTGTTGAGGTTGATGGTCAGATCCTGACGGTCATCGTTGTACTCACGTTCGTGAGCGAACTCGCCGAAGACTTCGGTCTGCGCGGTGATCTGGTACTTGCCCTGGATCCCCAGGCCCAGGCGCCGCGAGTTGCGCGACTGGTCATCGAAGGTCAGCGCTGTGGAATCCGCGCCTTTTTCCGAGTAACCATCCACTTCGGTCTTGCCAAAATCGGCGCTGACGAACGGCGACAGGTGCCACGGGCTGCTGGCCTGCTGCGCGATGTCGTAGCCGAGGCGGCCGCTGATCGCCAGCACGTAACCGTCGGTATCGCCTTTCTCTCCGCGCTCGTTGACCCCAAGCTGGAATTTACGCTTGAGGCTGTCGTAGTCGAGTTTGCCGGCGGTCATCGCCAGGTCGCCCCACCAGCGGTTTTGCTGGTACTGGGCGAACGCGGTGCCCATGTAGGAGTTGAGCTTGTATTCCGAATCGGCGTCGCCGGCTTCGAGTTTCTGGTGGTAGAGGCCCGCGGCCAGACCTACACGCCAGGCTTCGTTGACGCGATAGCTGCCGCCGATGTTCAGGTTGTAGCCGTTGCCATCGGCACTGGCGGCGCTGTGCTGGCCGTCGAAATCCTGATGTTGACCGCCGCCAGCCACGATGGCGCGCCATTGGCCCACGGCTTGCCAGTTTTCCCAGTCGGCCAGCCATTGATTGCGCAGTTCATCCTGATGCGCGCGCAACGAACCTTGGGCCATTTCCGGCAGCAAGGTCAGCTCCCAAGGGGCGGCCAGCAGCGAATAGGCGTAGTCGGCAATCAGGCGCTGGCCGGCTTCGGTCGGGTGCACTGCGTCGTTGTAGATCAGCTTGGTCGGATCCGGCGTGGCGCTGTTGATGCCGTATTTGGCGTTCTCGGGGCAGCTGTTGCCGCTGAAGCAGGTGGCCGTCAGGTTCTGGTCGGTCGCGAGGCCGAACTGCGCCGGGTTGGCGAAGGCTTCTTTGAGCAGCACCGGAATGTTCAGCGGAATGATTTCGGCGTTGATGCCCTGCAACTGCCTGACCAGTTCGGTGTTGAACTGGGCGCTGAGCTGCGAGGTGAAGCCCTGCAGCGGCGAGCCGTTGATGGCCGGGGTCAGGCCGATGTCCGGCAGCAGCCAGACCATGATGTATTTGGCGCCGGCGCCTTGCAGCGTGCGAGCGCTGTCGGCCAGGCGATCGGCCGCCGAGCTGGCCTGATCAAGGCTGAGTACGCGGCCCTGAAGGAAGTCATTGCCGCCCCCGGACAGGTAATACAGCGCGTTCGGATCGGCACGGAAGCCGTTCGACGGCAGGTAACCGCTGCGGGTGCGTTCGCCGGTGGCGGACTGCGTGGTGATCGAGTCGAGGATCTGGTCGGTACGGTAACCGCCCACCGCCCAGTTGTTGCCATCGGCCAGACCTTCACCGGCACGCACGGCCGATGACGAGGAGGCGGTCTGATCGGGGCTGAAACCGAGTTTGCCGCCGATGATCTGGGTGGCGTTGAGGTCGCGGTTTTCCCCGGTGCCATCCTTGTACAGCGGGCCGGTGCGGTTGGTGTAGCGCTGCGTGGCACCGGCCGGGCCGCCGCTGTCCTTGAAGGTCCCGGCATCGTTCAGGCTGTCGCCGAACACGATGAAGTTCGAATAGGGAGCGGGTGCTGCGTAGGCCTGGGCGCAAGCCATGGCGAGCAGGCAACCGGCGAGCGGTACAAACAACGTCTGTTTGATCATGAGCAAGTCCGTTTATTTATTGTTGTAGGTGAACGAAACGACAGTACCAAAAACTCCCGGCGTTTTGCCATCGGTCGCGAAGCCTCCCTTAGTTTTGTCCCCCGTCAGCCCCGCCATATTGCACGCTCCGTCCAGCTAAGTTACTGTGCCGGAACGTATGAACGAGACCTTCCCCGTGTTGATCGTCAGCAAACTTCTGGATCAAGTCATCAAGGCACACGCCCGTTGGCGTTGGCGCGCCTGAATCTTTTCTGCCGGCCCGGCCGGATCTGTATCGCTTTGCCTTCCTTACCCGTTTGAAATGCCGCTGTGCCGACGTCACCTGCGCGTCCGACATCGTGCAGCGCCCTGCGGGCAAGTCATTCGAAGGCTGTCTTCAAGTCAGAATTCAAGAGGTTCGAAACGCCATGTTGCTGATGATCGACAACTACGACTCCTTTACTTACAACGTTGTGCAGTACCTCGGCGAGCTGGGTGCCGAGGTCAAAGTGGTGCGCAACGACGAACTGACCGTCGCCGAAATCGAAGCGCTCAACCCCGAGCGCATCGTGGTCTCGCCAGGCCCGTGCACGCCGACCGAAGCCGGCATTTCCATTGAAGCCATCAAGCATTTCGCCGGCAAACTGCCGATCCTCGGCGTCTGCCTCGGCCATCAATCGATTGGCCAAGCGTTCGGCGGCGATGTGGTGCGTGCCCGTCAGGTGATGCACGGTAAGACTAGCCCGGTATTCCATGAGGACAAGGGCGTTTTCGCCGGTCTGAATCATCCGCTGACGGTTACCCGCTACCACTCGCTGATCGTCAAGCACGATACTTTGCCCGAGTGCCTTGAGCTGACCGCGTGGACGCAGCACGATGATGGTTCAGTCGACGAAATCATGGGCCTGCGGCACAAGACCCTGAACATTGAGGGCGTGCAGTTCCACCCTGAATCGATCCTGACCGAGCAGGGCCATGAACTGTTTGCCAACTTCCTCAAACAAACCGGCGGCACGCGCTAAGGACTCCCATGAACATCAAGACAGCCCTGAGCCGTATCGTCGAACACCTCGACCTCAGCACCGAAGAAATGCGCGACGTGATGCGCGAAATCATGACCGGCCAATGCACCGAAGCGCAGATCGGCGCATTCATGATGGCCATGCGCATGAAGAGCGAGAGCATCGACGAAATCGTCGGCGCCGTTTCGGTGATGCGTGAGCTGGCCGATCAGGTCGAACTCAAGACCCTCGACGGCGTGGTCGACGTGGTCGGTACCGGCGGTGACGGTGCGAATATTTTCAACGTGTCGACCGCGTCCGCGTTCGTCGTCGCAGCAGCCGGTTGCACCGTGGCCAAGCACGGCAACCGCGCAGTATCTGGCAAGAGCGGCAGCGCCGACTTGCTCGAAGCCGCCGGCATCTACCTGAACCTGACGCCGGTGCAGGTCGCCCGTTGCATCGACAACGTCGGCATCGGTTTCATGTTTGCCCAGACTCACCACAAAGCCATGAAGTACGCCGCCGGCCCGCGCCGCGATCTCGGCTTGCGTACGCTGTTCAACATGCTCGGCCCGCTTACGAATCCGGCCGGTGTCAAACATCAGGTGGTGGGCGTGTTTACCCCTGCGCTGTGCCGGCCATTGGCCGAAGTCTTGCAGCGCCTGGGCAGCAAACATGTGCTGGTGGTGCATTCGAAGGATGGTCTGGACGAATTCAGTCTTGCCGCGCCGACCTTCGTCGCTGAACTGAAGAACAACGAGATCACTGAGTATTGGGTCGAGCCGGAAGATCTGGGCATGAAGAGCCAGAGCCTGCACGGTCTGTCGGTCGAAGGTCCGGAAGCGTCGTTGGCGCTGATCCGCGATGCGCTGGGCAAGCGCAAGACCGAAAACGGCCAGAAAGCTGCCGAAATGATAGTGCTCAATGCCGGTGCGGCGCTGTATGCCGCTGACCTGGCGACCAGTCTCAAAGAAGGCGTGGCGCTTGCGCACGACGCACTGCACACCGGTCTTGCTCGGGAAAAACTCGAGGAGTTGGGTGCCTTTACCGCGGTATTCAAAGTGGAGAATGAGGGATGAGTGTACCGACGGTTCTGGAAAACATTCTGGCGCGCAAAGTCCAGGAGGTCGCCGAGCGCAGCGCTCGCGTCAGCCTGAGCGAGCTGGAAAGTCTGGCCAAGGCGGCCGATGCACCCCGTGGTTTTGCCCAGGCATTGCTGGCGCAGGCCAAGAAGAAGCAGCCGGCGGTCATCGCTGAAATCAAGAAAGCTTCGCCGAGCAAGGGCGTGATCCGCGAGAACTTCGTGCCTGCCGACATTGCCAAGAGCTACGAGAAGGGCGGTGCGACCTGTCTGTCCGTACTGACCGATATCGACTACTTCCAGGGCGCCGATGCCTACCTGCAACAGGCCCGCGCCGCGTGCAAACTGCCTGTAATCCGCAAGGACTTCATGATCGATCCGTACCAGATCGTCGAAGCCCGCGCACTGGGCGCCGACTGCGTGCTGTTGATCGTCTCCGCACTGGACGACGTGAAAATGGCTGAGTTGGCCTCGGTCGCCAAAGGCGTCGGTCTCGACGTGCTGGTGGAAGTGCACGACGACGATGAGCTGGAACGCGCACTGAAAACCCTCGACACGCCGCTGGTCGGGGTCAACAACCGCAATCTGCACACCTTCGACGTCAGCCTGGAAACCACCCTCGACCTGCTGCCGCGCATCCCGCGCGACCGTATGGTGATTACCGAGAGCGGCATCCTCAACCGTGCCGATGTCGAGTTGATGGAAATCAGCGACGTTTATGCGTTCCTGGTCGGCGAAGCGTTCATGCGCGCGGAAAGCCCGGGCACCGAACTGCAGCGCCTGTTCTTCCCGGAGCGCGGCGTTCCGGTCAGTGGTTCGACCCTCGACTGATCTGCTTCAGACCGAGTCGCCCCTTTCGCGAGCAGGCTCGCTCCCACAGGAAATGTATTCTTGATGTGGGAGCGAGCCTGCTCGCGAAGGGGTCATAAGATTCACTACAGACTGCTCGTCTAACGGATTTCTTTATGACTCCAGTTTGCCTCCCCATCGAAGCCGGCCTGCAAGCCGAACAAGACTTGCTCGCTTCCGTCTGCGCCGGCGACGCCGAATTCGGCCTGCTGTTCTGGCAACCCAGCGATCGCGCGTTGGTCATGCCGCGCCGCCTCAATCGTCTGCCCGGATTCGAACACGCCTGCGAAGTCTCCGCTGCTGCCGGTTGGCCAGTCTTGCTGCGGGAAACCGGCGGTGAACCGGTCCCGCAATCCGCTTCAACCATCAACATCGCCTTGGTCTACGCCCCGCCCCGCAGCGAGGGCGATCTGAACCGCATCGAAACCGGTTACCGGCGCCTGTGTGATCCGATCTGTGAATTGCTCGATGAGTTGGGCGGTGTGTCGTCGTTGGGCGAAATCGACGGCGCGTTCTGCGACGGTCGTTTCAACGTCAATCTCGACGGCCGCAAGATGGTCGGCACCGCTCAGCGCTGGCGCCAGAGTCAGGGTGGTCAGCGTCCGGTGGGCCTGGTGCACGGGGCGATGCTGATGGATAACGAGCGCGAGTCGATGGTTGCGGCGGTCAATCGCTTCAACGAGGCTTGCGGTCTGGAGCAACGGGTGCGCGCCGAAAGCCATATCGCCCTGCATGAGAAGTTCGTCGCGCCAACGGCTTTGGCGCGTCTGGATGAGCTGTTTCGTCTGATGCTGACGCAGGTCTACAGCGTCTGATTTTGCGCGCTTAGCGCGTACCGAAGACCACCATGGTCTTGCCTTTCACATCGACCAGGTTGCGTTCTTCAAGATCCTTGAGCACGCGACCGACCATCTCCCGCGAACAACCGACAATTCGGCCGATTTCCTGACGGGTTACCTTGATCTGCATGCCGTCCGGGTGCGTCATCGCATCAGGCTGTTTGCACAGCTCCAGCAGGCAGCGGGCTACGCGACCGGTAACGTCGAAGAACGCCAGGTCGCCGACCTTGCGCGTGGTATTGCGCAGACGCTGCGCGATTTGTCCGCTGAGGACGTAAAGAATGTCTGGATCCTGCTGCGACAATTCGCGGAACTTCACGTAGCTGATTTCGGCGATTTCGCATTCGACCTTGGCCCGCACCCAGGCGCTGCGTTGCTGTTCCTGGCCCGCCTGCTCGAACAAACCCAGCTCGCCGAAGAAGTCCCCGCCGTTGAGGTAGGCGATGATCATTTCCCGACCGTCGTCATCTTCGATCAGGATCGTGACCGAGCCCTTGATGATGAAGTACAGCGTGTCCGAGCGATCGCCGGCGCAGATGATGTTGCTCTTGGCCGCATGGCGACGGCGCTGGCAATGCATCAAGAGCTTGTCGAGGTTCTTGATTTTGGGTGTGGGGGTAATAGCAACCATGGTTGTATCCCGAAAAGACTGCACGGTGATGTTTGGTTTTTTTATGAGGCGCTGAAGGCGGTCGCTACACAGGCTGACAATTGGCGCCAGCGAATTGGCGCCAGCTTACCAGACACTTCGTCGAAAATTCGAGAAATTACCTACGCAGCTGAGGCATCCGTCCTAGGAACGCCGGGCGCTGCCAGAGCAAAGGCCTGTGCTAAGCTGGCGACCCTTTTTTCTACAGTGGAGTCTTGGCGATGAAGGCACGCATCCAATGGGCTGGCGAAGCCATGTTCCTCGGCGAATCCGGTAGCGGTCATGTTGTGGTCATGGACGGACCACCGGACGCCGGTGGTCGTAATCTGGGTGTTCGCCCGATGGAAATGCTCCTGCTGGGCGTTGGCGGTTGCAGCAACTTCGACGTGGTCAGCATCCTGAAGAAGTCGCGTCAGGCGGTTGAAAGCTGCGAAGCGTTCCTCGAAGCCGAGCGCGCGATCGAAGATCCGAAGGTGTTCACCAAGATCCACATGCACTTCGTGGTCAAGGGCCGTGGCCTGAAAGAAGCCCAGGTCAAGCGCGCCATCGAACTGTCTGCCGAGAAGTATTGCTCGGCCTCGATCATGCTCGGCGCGGCCGGCGTGGCGATCACTCACGATTATGAAATCGTCGAGCTCGGTTGAATCGACATTCAACTATCATAAAAGCAGTGCAGACTCTGGCGATCCCTCGCTGACGTCTGCATAATGCGCCACTTTTTTCAGGGCAGTGATCGGTCAACCGACGGATCGTCCGCCTGAACAGATAACCAAAATCGCCATCGCGAAGAGGTGTTAACCGTCCTACGCAGGTGCGTTGTTCGCACTTGACGGGCATGCTTGATCACGCGGCTGCGCCGCATACATAGAGAGTTTTTAACGGTGAAAAGCAAACTCAAGCTCCACGGGTTCAATAACCTGACAAAGACCTTGAGCTTCAACATCTATGACATCTGCTACGCGGAAACCCCGCAAGACCAGCAGGCTTACGTCGAGTACATCAATCAAGAGTACAACGCCGAACGCCTGACGCAGATCCTCACGGAAGTTGTCGAAATCATTGGTGCCAACATTCTGAACATCGCGAGTCAGAACTATGAGCCTCAGGGTGCCAGCGTCACGATTCTGATCTCGGAAGAGCCGGTGACCCCGACTGACAGCCAGATCGAAGAGTCCCCGGGTCCATTGCCCGAAATCATCCTTGCCCACCTCGACAAGAGTCACATCACGGTGCATACCTATCCGGAAATCCATCCGGACGCCGGTATTGCGACGTTCCGTGTGGACATCGACGTGTCGACCTGTGGTGTCATTTCACCGCTTAAAGCGCTCAACTTCCTCATTCACCAGTTCGATTCGGACATCGTGACTGTGGATTACCGTGTGCGCGGCTTCACCCGTGACGTTGAAGGCAACAAGCACTTCATCGACCACGAGATCAACTCGATCCAGAACTACCTTTCCGAAGACACTCGCGACGCGTACCAGATGACCGACGTGAACGTGTACCAG
This sequence comes from Pseudomonas sp. lyk4-TYG-107, assembly GCF_030209055.1. Lineage (NCBI taxonomy): Bacteria > Pseudomonadati > Pseudomonadota > Gammaproteobacteria > Pseudomonadales > Pseudomonadaceae > Pseudomonas > Pseudomonas sp. lyk4-TYG-107. The sequence continues at coordinate 10,638 of NZ_JARVST010000001.1, read as the reverse complement.
GAAAACCTGTTCCACACCAAAATGCTGCTGAAGAACTTCGAACTGGATAACTACCTGTTCGGCGACGCCACCAGCAACCTGTCCTCCGAGCAGCGTGCTCAGGTGACCGAGCGTGTGAAACACGAAATGCTGGAAATCTTCTACGCGCGCAACATGCCAGCGTAAGATTCCCGGGCACAAAAAAGGCGACTACCGTGCGGTAGTCGCCTTTTTTATTGCCGAAAAACAGAACCCTGTGGGAGCGGGCTTGCTCGCGAAGAGGCCCTTTGTGGCAATACAGATCTCAGATCCGATAAGTACTCTTGGTCATCACCTTTGCCAACAGACTCATCCCGAACTTCACCGGCGCCGGAAAACGGAAACCGCCCGCATCCAGTGCGCTCTCCGCATGATGCTCTTCATCAATGCGCATCTGTTCCAGAATCGCCCGGGACTTCTCGTCCTCGGCCGGCAATTGTTCCAGGTGCTCGTTCAAGTGCTTACACACCTGATGCTCGGTAGCCGCGACGAAACCAAGGCTGACCTTGTCGCTGATCAGACCGGCCACGGCGCCAATGCCGAACGACATCCCGTAGAACAGCGGATTGAGCACGCTGGTGTGACTGCCCAGCTGATGGATGCGCTGCTCGCACCACACCAGATGATCGATTTCTTCTTCGGCGGCATGCTCCATGGCAGCACGCACCTGCGGCAACTTGGCGGTCAGCGCCTGGCCCTGATACAGCGCCTGGGCGCAGACCTCACCGGTGTGGTTGATGCGCATCAGGCCGGCGACGTGGCGGGTGTCTTCATCGCTCATCTGCACATCCGGCTGCACAATGGCTGGCGACGGACGGTACGGCTGGCCACTGAAGGGCAGCAGAGTGCGCATCGCGGCATCGGCTTGCAGCAGAAGACGGTCAATCGGCGAGTAGTGACGTTGGGTAGTCATGCTGACCTCCGGGAAAAATCTCGACCGCCAGTTTAACCGAATCGGCCGGGGAAGGTTTGCGCTGGGTCATTTGCCACGCGGTCATGCTTTTGGTGGGAGCGGGCTTGCTCGCGAAGGCGCCGGCACCTTCAGAATATCAATGCCAGACGCTCCGCTTTCGCGAGCAAGCCCGCTCCTACAGGGGCGGATGCAGTGAATCAGCCCGGCGGCCAGTTCATCTGGCGCTGACCAAGTACGTGCATATGAATGTGATAGACGGTCTGGCCACCTTTTTCATTGCAGTTCATCACCACCCGGAAGCCTTCCTCGCAGCCCAGCTCCAGCGCCAGACGCTGGGCAGTGAACAGGATGTGCCCGGCCAGTGCCTTGTCGTCTTCGGTCAGGTCGTTGAGGGTGCGCACCGGTTTCTTCGGGATCACCAGAAAATGCACCGGTGCCTGAGGGGCGATGTCGTGGAACGCCAGAACCTGGTCGTCCTCGTAAATGATCTTGGCCGGGATCTCCCGGTTGATGATCTTGGTGAACAGAGTATCCACTGCTGTTTTCTCCGTTGTGGGGGCTGGCCTGAGTGTACGCATGGGAAATGCCCCCGCCCAGTGTTTTGCCGTAGGACAGTTCAGCGCGGGCAGTAAGCCTTGTTGACCATGCCGACGATGGTGCGATTGAGCCAGCGCGAGCCGAGGCGTGGCAGGAAGGCCAGCCACCGGTTGCGTCGTCCCGGAATGATGATGGCGCGGTTTTTCTCCAGTGCACGCACGGTGTACAGCGCGACTTCCTCGGGACTCATCAGCAGTTTGCTGTCCTTGAGTTTGTCGCTGTTGAGCTGCGCGGTGCGGAAGAATGCGGTGCGGGTCGGGCCGGGGCAAAGTACCGAGACTTTGACCGCGCTCTGTTTCAGTTCAACCCGCAGCGCTTCGGAGAAGTGCAATACGTAAGCCTTGCTGGCGTAGTAAGTGCTCATCCACGGGCCGGGATTGAACGCCGCCACCGAGGCGACGTTGAGGATCTGTCCGCCGCCCTGCAGCGCCATGCTGTTGCCGATGGCGTGGCACAGGCGGGTGAGGGCGAGGATGTTGACTTCGATCAGATCCTGCTCGGTCATCCAGTCCTGGGCGAGGAACGGGCCGCAGGTGCCGATGCCGGCGCAATTGACCAGCAGATCGATCTGCCGGTCGCCTTCTTCCAGTTCCAGCAGGAAGCCGGACAAGCGCAATGGCTCGCCCAGGTCGCAGGCGCGGAACAACACCTCCACGCCAAAGCGCTGGGTCAGTTCGATCGCGATACTTTCCAGCTGATCACGCTGGCGGGCCACCAGAATCAGGCTGCGGCCGCGCCGGGCCAGCGCTTCAGCCATGGCCAGGCCGATGCCACTGGAGGCGCCAGTGATCAGAGCGTAACGGGTCATGCAATTCTCCATCGCAACAGCTCCGCGCCAGCGACGCAGGTGTCACGGCGGGGAGCGTTGTTCATTCTTTCGCAGAGTCTACAGGGGCCGGGGCCGCTTCGGCTGCATCGTCCACGGAATTCGCCGGTTCAGTCTCGACCTCGACTTCATCGGTAGTGACCGAGCCGCTTTCGTAGCTGCTCTCAAGGTTGCTTTCGTATTCCTGCTGGATCGCCGAGATACCGCCGAGCATGCCACCGGCAAATACCAGGGCGAAGAACACGATCCACAACGAGCACAGCACTTTGACCGCGGTGCTGTTGGGTGGCGGTGGCGGGCCGTAGCGGTTAGCGCCGGTGTTGCCCGGCACGACCATGATCACCAGCGGGAAGAAGCTGCCCACGAACGGCACCAGGTTCAGCAGCCACAGCCAGCCGGACCAGCCGATATCGTGCAGGCGCTGTACGCTGAACAGAATGCTGACAATGATGAAGCCGAGGAACAGGAAGAACGCGAATATCCCGCCAATGATCAGGCCGGTGGTGGAGTCGCCACTGACCAGTCCGAGAGCGAGCAGGGCGAATATGCCCACGATCGGCAGAGTCACCAGACTCAGCACCATCGTCCAGGCCAGAAACCGCAGGCGACCGATCCGGCCTTCGACGCTGAAGGGCTTGAGCACTGCGAATGCTGGCAGGTTTTCGCCGACATTGGCCCGAGGTGGCGCATAGGGTGATGCGGGTTCGTTGAAAGTCGCCGGTTGTTCATGCACGTCTGACAGACTCAGTTCGATCGCCGTTTCGCTTTCGATCCGTGCGTCGATCCCGGTCTTGCTCAGTGCTTGCAGATAAGTCTGCGCATCGCTGTGGGTCAGGTCGCGTTTGAGAGCGACGGTGCTGCCGTTGAACAGGCGCTCGATGGCGGCAACATCGCTTTTGAACAGGGCCGCCAGATTGAGCTTGGCGGTGGTGAGATCGACACCGGGCTGTAGAGCACCGTCGAAAACGATCTTGTAGCGAGGTTCGCTCATGGTCGGGGCATCCTTGTCGCGAATCAATTGAAAGTCAGCAAGTGTAAGGCCAGTCGGTCGATCACTGGCCTGATTTTTCTCAGCGCGGCCAGCGTTTGGGCAATTGCGCCACGCGTTCCAGCGCCTGACGATATTCCGCGTCGAGCCGGGCGATCAACTGGTCGACGCTCGGCAGGTCGTCGATCTGGCCTACGCCCTGGCCGGCCGACCACACGGTCTTCCAGGCCTTGGCTTCATCGTTGATCGGTTTGAGCTTGTCACCGAAATTGACTTCGCCCTTGCCTTGCAGCGCGGCCATGTCGAAACCCGCCGCCTCCAGGCTTTGACGCATGAAGCTGGCCGGTACTCCGGAGACTGCAGGAGTATGAATGATGTCCGCCGCCTTGGCCGTCAGCAGCATGTCCTTATAGGCGTCAGGCGCATGACTTTCGGTGGTGCCGATAAATCGCGTACCGAAGTAGGCCAAATCCGCGCCGAGCAGCTGTGCGGCCAAAATCTCATGGCCGTGGTTAAGACATCCGGCAAGCAACAGGGTTTTATCGAAGAACTCACGGATCTCGGCGATCAGTGCAAACGGACTCCAGGTGCCGGCATGGCCGCCGGCGCCCGCCGCGACGGCGATCAAGCCGTCGACTCCGGCTTCGGCGGCTTTCTCGGCATGCCGGCGCGTGGTCACGTCGTGGAACACCAGTCCACCATAGCTGTGCACGGCATCGACCAGTTCCTTCACTGCGCCGAGGCTGGTGATGACAATCGGCACCTTATGCTCGACGCAGATGTTCAGATCCGCCTGCAGGCGCGGATTGCTGTTGTGCACGATCAGGTTCACTGCATACGGCGCCGGGTTGTCCAGTGTCGCCAGGCCCGCTTCAATCTCCTCCAGCCAGGCCTTGAAGCCGCTGCTTTCACGCTGGTTCAGCGCCGGGAAGCTGCCAACCACGCCGTTACGGCAGCAGGCGAGCACCAGCTCCGGGTTGGAGATCAGGAACATCGGCGCCGCCACTATCGGCAAGCGCAGACGTTGTTCGAGCAAAGCGGGCAGCGACATTGGAAATCCCCCGAGGTGTGATGCTGTTATGAAGTTAGAACGGCTTGACCACGACCAGAATTACGATAGCCAGCAATATCAGAACCGGCACTTCATTGAACCAGCGATAAAAGACATGGCTGCGGGTGTTCTCGCCACGGGCGAAGCGTTTTACCTGCGCGCCGCACATGTGGTGGTAGCCGATCAGCAGCACCACCAGGGTCAACTTGGCGTGAATCCAGCCGTCCATGCTGAAGATGCCCGGATTGAGGTAGATGAGCCAGCCGCCGAAGATCAGCGTGGCGATCATCGCCGGGCCCATGATGCCGCGATACAGCTTGCGCTCCATGAGGCTGAAGCGTTCCTTGCTGATCGCGTCTTCACTTTGCGCGTGATAAACGAACAGCCGCGGCAAGTAGAACAGCCCGGCAAACCAGCAGACGACGCTGACGATGTGAAACGCTTTGATCCACAGATAGAGCATTTTTGGTTATTCCCAGGTTCACGGTAGCCGGGATAGTAGAGGCTTGAGCGTCCGCACGTCACCTTGATGGTTGTCGCAGGGGCGCGCGGCCCCTATTATCGACGGCTTTCCAGTGGGTTCGTTGAGGGCAGGTTTATGGTCAAGGTCGGTATCGTCGGCGGCACGGGTTACACCGGTGTCGAACTGCTGCGTCTGTTGGCACAGCATCCGCAGGCAGAAGTGGTGGTGATCACTTCCCGATCCGAGGCCGGTCTGGCCGTGGCTGACATGTACCCGAACCTGCGCGGCCACTACGACGGCCTGGCGTTCAGCGTGCCGGACATCAAAACCCTTGGCGCTTGCGATGTGGTGTTCTTCGCAACCCCGCACGGCGTTGCCCATGCGTTGGCCGGTGAACTGCTGGCTGCGGGCACCAAGGTCATCGACCTGTCAGCGGACTTCCGGTTGCAGGACGCTGAAGAATGGGCCAAATGGTACGGACAGCCACACGGTGCGCCGGCGTTGCTGGACGAGGCGGTCTACGGCCTGCCGGAAGTCAATCGCGAGCAGATCAAGAAGGCGCGTCTGATCGCCGTACCGGGTTGCTATCCAACCGCCACACAGTTGGGTTTCCTGCCACTGCTTGAAGCGGGTCTGGCTGATACTTCGCGTCTGATCGCCGACTGCAAATCCGGCGTCAGCGGTGCCGGTCGTGGCGCAGCTGTAGGCTCGCTGTATTCCGAGACGTCGGAAAGCATGAAGGCTTACGCGGTGAAAGGTCACCGTCATCTGCCGGAAATTCGCCAGGGTCTGCGTCGCGCTGCCGGTAAGGATGTCGGTCTGACCTTCGTCCCGCACCTGACCCCGATGATTCGTGGCATTCATTCCACGCTCTACGCGACCGTGGTTGATCGTTCGGTGGATCTGCAGGCACTGTTCGAAAAGCGTTATGCCAACGAGCCGTTCGTCGACGTGATGCCGGCCGGTAGCCATCCGGAAACCCGCAGCGTACGTGGCGCCAACGTCTGCCGCATCGCTGTGCATCGTCCGCAGGATGGTGATCTGGTGGTGGTGCTGTCGGTGATCGACAACCTGGTCAAAGGCGCGTCGGGTCAGGCGGTGCAGAACATGAACATTCTGTTCGGCCTGGATGAGCGCTTCGGCCTCTCCCACGCCGGTATGCTGCCGTAACACGTTCGGCAACACAGCAAAAAGGCCCGTCAAACGGGCCTTTTTGCATTCTGGGCAGTTGGTCGGGTTTATTGATATACCGTAACAATAGTTGACCGATTTTCTAGGACAAGCGGATAATGCGCGTCATCACGCATTATGGCGGCGTAACGCCGGGAGATAGTCAGCATGAGCGTCGAATCCTTCACCCCCACGGCTTTGCAATTCACCCAAGGTGCTGCGCACAAGGTGAAGAGCCTGGTCGATGAAGAGGGGAATGATCGCTTGAAGCTGCGCGTATTCGTTACGGGCGGCGGTTGTTCAGGGTTTCAGTACGGCTTCACCTTCGATGAGGATGTGGCCGAGGACGACACCATCGTCGAGCGCGAAGGCGTGAGTCTGGTGGTCGATCCGATGAGTTTCCAGTACCTGGCGGGTGCCGAAGTGGACTATCAGGAAGGTCTGGAAGGTTCGCGCTTCGTGATCAAGAACCCGAACGCCACCACGACCTGTGGTTGCGGCTCTTCGTTCTCGATCTGATCGCACCTCGCTGCGCACAACAAAACGCCGCAGAGCCTTACGGTTCTGCGGCGTTTTTTGTTGCTGGCGTTTTATTCAGTTGGGATAGATGGCGCCGAGTACCCGCAGGCCTTTGGCGCCGGTGACGCTCGGGCGATTGGCGGCAATGCCTTCGAGGCAGCAATGGGCCAGCCAGGCGAAGGCCATTGCCTCGACCCAGTCCGGATCGACGCCGTGAGTGGCGGTGCTGGCGACGGTGGCGTTAGGCAGCAGGTCGGCAAGACGTTTCATCAGCGTAGCGTTGTGAGCGCCGCCGCCGCAGACCAACATTTCCCGCGTATCGGATTGAGCGCTTTGCAGCGACTCGACGATGGTCTGCGCCGTCAGTTCGAGCAGCGTTGCCTGAACGTTTTCAGCAGCGAAGCTCGGCAAACTTGAGAGGTGGTGCTCCAGCCACGGCAGGTTGAACACTTCCCGGCCAGTGCTCTTCGGGCCTTTGGTCACGAAGAACGGGTCGCCGAGCAGAGCTTTCAGCAAGACTGGCTCGACCGTGCCGGTGGCTGCCCACTGGCCGTTGCGATCATAGTTCTCGCCGCGTTGCTGATGAATCCAGGCATCCATCAGCACATTCCCAGGGCCGCAGTCGAAACCGGCTACAGGCCTGGTCGGTTCTATCAGACTGAGATTGCTGAAACCGCCGACATTCAGGACTGCACGGTTACCGTTACGCTCTTCGAACAAAGCCTCATGGAAGGCTGGTACCAGCGGGGCACCCTGACCGCCAGCAGCCACGTCGCGGCTGCGGAAGTCGCTGACCACGGTGATGCCGGTCAGCTCTGTCAGGAGTGCGGGATTGCCGATTTGCACAGTGAAGCCACGAGCGGGCTCATGACGAATGGTCTGGCCATGGCTGCCGATTGCACGAATGGCCTCAGGCTTTAGTTGCTGCTGATCGAGGAGGGTATGGATGCCCTGTGCAGCGAGTTTGACCCAGTGCTGCTGGGCGATCGCCGAGCGGGCAATCTCGTCGGGGCCGCTGGCGCACAAGCCAAGCAGCTCGGCGCGCAGGGTTTCAGGCATGGGGATGTAATGCGTGGCGATCAGTTTGATCGCCGAGGTCTGCTCGATCAGGGCGATGTCCAGCCCATCGAGACTGGTGCCGGACATCACGCCGATATAAAGAGCCATGGCTTAGCGCTTGCTCGAAGCCAGCATGGTGGCCTTCTCTTGATCCATGCGCGCCATCAGCGGCTGGCTCTGCGCAAGGAAGCGCGCGCGCTCGGACTTGGCGATCGGATCTGCCATTGGCAGCTTCTGGCCCAGTGGGTCGACGTGAACACCGTTGACCTGGAATTCATAGTGCAAGTGCGGTCCAGTGGACAGGCCGGTGGTACCAATGTAGCCGATCACTTGACCCTGCTTGACGCTGCCACCGGTTTTCACGCCTTTGGCAAAGCCTTGCATGTGGCCATACAGCGTGCGGTAGGTGTTGCCGTGCTGGATGATCACCGTGTTGCCGTAGCCACCGCGGCGGCCGGCCAGCAATACTTTACCGTCGCCGGCAGCCTTGATCGGCGTACCGCGTGGCGCTGCGTAATCGACACCTTTGTGGGCGCGGATCTTGTTGAGGATCGGGTGTTTGCGGCCCATGGAGAATTTCGAACTGATGCGGGCGAAGTCCACCGGAGTACGGATGAACGCCTTACGCATGCTGTTGCCATCAGCGGTGTAATAGCTGCTGTTGCCTTGTTTGTTGGTGTAACGCACGGCGGTGTAGGTCTTGCCGCGGTTGGTGAAGCGCGCAGACAGGATCGGGCCGGTGCCCACTGCCTTGCCGTTGACCACTTTCTGCTCGTAGATCACGTCGAATTCGTCACCTTGACGGATGTCCTGAGCGAAGTCGACGTCGTAGCCGAAGACGCTGGCCATATCCATGGTCAGGCTGTGGGACAGGCCTGCACGGGCAGCGGATTGTGACAGGGAGCTATTGATCACGCCGTGCACGTAAGCCGTGCGAACGGTCGGCTTGGCTGTTACGCGGTTGAATGCGTAGCCCTTGTCATTCTTGGTCAGGGTAATGGTTTCGACATCGCTGACCTTGCTGTGCAGGCTGGTCAGTTGGCCTTCCGGGTTCAGTTCGAACTCCAGCTTCTGGCCGTGCTTGAGCTGGCTGAACTGTTTGGCTTGTTTGTCGCTGGCCAGCACTTCGTGCACAGCAGCGGCTGGCAGACCGACTTTCTCGAACAATGTAGAGAGCGTATCGCCTTTGGAGACGACGACTTCGCGGTGCCCCGGGGCTTTTGATTTCTCTGCAGCCGGAGCTGGGGCAGGTGCGGCTTCAGCGGTTTTCGGGGTTTCTTCGGTGCTGTTTTCGATCTGGGCGAAAGGTGAGGCTGCTGGCTCATTTGTGGCTTGAATCGCGTCAGCAGCGTCTTGATCTTGTGTCAGTTGTTCAGCAGGACTTTCCAGTTCCAGGCTCAGGGTCGTCTTTTTGGCTTCAACATCACTGGAAGGAAATACCAGGAGCGCCAGGCTGAGAAGGGCGGCGATTCCACTTGCGGCGAGCAGGTGGGTCTTCGGGTAAAGCGGTGGCGCTTTAGACGGTTCAGTGGTCATAAGTAATTTTGACTTTGAAAAAAGATGAATTGGAAAAGATGAATGACATGATGAAGATGAAATAACTGTATAAAATATAACCAAATCATCCCCGAAGCAAGTCTACAGACACCCTGTCTGCAGATTGGTGTCCGTGCGCCGGGCAAAACTTGTAATTGGTGCACGATCTTGTATGGTTGGTTCCCTTTGAATCTGAGCCTTGCGGGTCTGTTATGAAGTCGGTTGAAGAGCAGCTAGCGCTGATTAAACGTGGTGCGGAAGAACTATTGGTCGAGTCCGAGCTGATCGAGAAGCTCAAGCGCGGCCAGCCGCTGCGTATCAAGGCTGGTTTCGATCCAACCGCCCCGGATCTGCACTTGGGTCACACCGTGCTTATTAATAAGCTGCGCCAGTTCCAGGAATTGGGGCATCAGGTGATCTTCCTGATTGGTGACTTCACCGGGATGATCGGTGATCCAAGCGGCAAGAGCGCTACGCGTCCCCCTTTGACTCGCGAGCAGGTTTTGGAAAACGCCGAGACCTACAAGTCACAGGTGTTCAAGATTCTGGATCCGGCGAAAACCGAAGTTGCTTTCAACTCCACCTGGATGGATCAGATGGGGCCGGCGGACTTCATTCGTCTGACTTCGCAATACACTGTCGCTCGCATGCTTGAGCGTGATGACTTCGACAAGCGTTACACCACCAACCAACCGATCGCTATTCACGAGTTTCTCTATCCGCTGGTTCAGGGATATGACTCGGTTGCTCTGCGCGCGGATGTTGAGTTGGGCGGTACCGATCAGAAATTCAACCTGCTGATGGGGCGTGAGCTGCAGCGTGGGTATGGCCAGGAGGCTCAGTGCATTCTGACCATGCCGTTGCTGGAAGGTCTGGATGGCGTGAAGAAGATGTCCAAGTCGTTGGGCAATTACGTCGGTATCCAGGAAGCGCCAGGTGTGATGTACGGCAAGCTGGTTTCGATTCCGGATGCGCTGATGTGGCGTTACTTTGAGCTGCTCAGCTTCCGTTCGATGGATGAGATCAATGCCTTCCGTGCAGATGTCGAGGCGGGGGCTAACCCGCGCGACATCAAGATCAAGTTGGCGGAAGAGATTGTCGCGCGCTTCCATGGTGAGGAGGCTGCGGCCAATGCTCATCGCGCTGCCGGTAATCGTATGAAGGATGGCGAACTGCCGGATGATCTGCCGGAGATCGAACTGGCCTCTGCTGAAGATATGCCAATTGCGGCCGTCCTTAATAAGGCAGGCCTGGTGAAGAACTCGGCAGCGGCGCGTGATCTGTTGGCTTCTGGTGGTGTGCGTGTGGATGGCGAGGTGGTTGATCGCTCCTTTATATATGTGCTGGGCGCGACCCACGTTTGCCAGGCGGGCAAGAAGGCATTTGCACGTATCACACTGAAAGCTGAATAAAGTTTGAAATAAGGGTTGACGGCGAATTTTAGAAGTCTATAATTCGCCCCACTTCCGGCGCAGTCGAAACGGAAAACTCCTTGAGA